>JAFURY010000108.1 GCA_017480795.1 Succinivibrionaceae bacterium | reverse complement strand
TCATTTGTTCTGAAATGTGATCTGAATCACCATGAATTTTTAAAGAACCTATGGCACAAACCTACTGGAATCTTGATACCATATCCAGAGTAATCAGCCCCTCTGGAACGGGGCATTTTGAGTTATTTCAGACCCATTACATATTTGTTGATTGCTCTGAAATGATCTTTCATTTCATTGTAGGCATTATCAATCGAGTTGTCAGGGAAAAGCAGACATGGGCCGTTTATGCGGTAATTGGAATAGACTTCCCGAACAACAGGTCCGTGATTCCAGGCTTCAAACTGAATTGTACTGTTTAAAGGTTTGTTCAATACCACAAGCGAAGCATACTGAAAAAAGTACAGCAACTTCTGCAATGCAAGATTTGTGGCCGGCTCTGTTTCATCAAAGGCAAACTTGACCACATAGGCCGCTATTTCAGAGGCTGTATATTCGGAGGTTCTCATAGTTTATGCACCACAGATCCTCGGCGCTCACGCGCCACACATGAGAATTTGATGGCAGCATCAGCGCCGCGCGCATACTGTTCCTGCTCTTACATAATCCTTCTGCCTGGTTATCCGCTCTCAGAGATTAATCCGGGAGATTATTGCGCAAGTCAGGTTTGGCTTTGACAATCCCAGGCCGCGTTAAATCATGTTTTCGGATCTCGTGTCGGTTGTGAAAGGCGAAGGGTTTCTTCAACGGTTGATCCTGCAACTCGATAGAAGACTGAAAATCAGCGACAAACGTCAAATCCTACCGGATGAGCATTCTTCGCTACATGAATTTATCATAATTTGAGACGTCATTAAACCGACTCAATTCAATACCGTGACAGATGATGAAGGATGCGGTTGCGCTTGCGATTGAAGGAACGCGGCATTCCGCTGAAATTTCTGATGTTCACTGGTGGAATAGCGGAGGATGAGGTTAGGAGGTTAGCAGGCGAAGAGTGAGAAGCGGAGGAGGAGAGTAGAAGAGAGAGACGAAACGGGGCAAGTGTCGGGATCTGATTTGGGTCATTTCCCAATCCGGAAAGACGGAGCCGATCCCTTCGGATCATGCTCCTGTCCGGCAAGGATCCGCATAAGTTCGCGATCCTGGCTGTTTCGTCCGCGACAGCCGGTATAGCGCCTGCATATCCTGAAACCTTCGGCGCCTGCCAGCGCGTGAATGCGCCCTTTTTCAAGATCAGACCACACCGCCACCGGATCCCGTCGGTAACGGCGCGGACGCGCCGGGGTGTTCTTCTGCTCCGATCCGAAGCCTGCGCGGGGTGCGTCTTCTTCGATGGCCCGGCTGAGCGGGACTGGGCAGGGATTTTCTTTCTGAACAGAACCTGAGGATGCTTTTTCATCGCCAGTGGCGCAGCCGCCGGCAGTCAGCGCCACCATCATCAGTACGGCAATGCGCGTCGGCGCTGTCAGGCCGTTCGGGCTTTTCTCTGTTCGGTTTCCTGTCTCCACGGTCTGTTTCTCCTGAAGTCAGCCACACGCGTATTCCGGTCCGGAATTCGCTTGGCCGTTCGGTTTTGTCTTCGTCTTCGTCTTCGTCTTTGTTTTTGGTGTTGTGTTTGTTGTGTTGTTGTCCCTAAGATTTTCAGAAGGCCGGCGCCGGTGACCATCATCGTTTCATTGACAGCGCTTTCGAACCCGGGAACTGACGTTTTCAGAGGACTGCGTCTGTGATGCGAAAACATCACAGATTGGCATTACGATATCCGCCTGGGAACTGAAGTTTTCTGAGGACTGCTCCTGCACCGCCAGAGGCAGGAAAATGCTACACCAGATCAAAGCGCATACGCGCCCCTCTCCTCTCCCGTGGGGAAGAGACTGCAGCCGCCTGCATCCGCCACTCCCGTCCGGTCTTCCATCGACGCATGGCCGCTCTTATTCCCAGCCTGCCGTCTCTTCTTTTCTCTTTCATGACCTGTCCTGCCTTATGAAAAGCCATTAATCGGTCGGGATATTTCGTGGCGGATCCGTCTTTCCCGCCCGCAAAGGGATTTTAATCCCCTGGTTTCTTTATGATCTGATCGGTCTGTCATTGCGCGATTTGTGTTCAATTTATAATAATTTCCATACTTTTTTACGGTTTTATCGGATTTTTGTCGGTATGTCCCGGTTCTACGCGGCGTGAAAATGGATTTTTGAAGCCAGTTCGGGACCGCGTGCGATCCTCTGGCCGCTGTATTCTGAATCCCGCTGATTATGGAGAAAATTTATGCAGGAGCTGATTTCTTCCTTTCTTGAGTCCATTCAGAATGTCTATGGAACCAGACAGACGAGAAAAGACGGTTTATCCGGAGGAAGCAGTGAAAAATCCGCCCGGATCCCAAAGAACATGACATCTTCGGCCGGAGAGATCAGGACGCTGACATTGCATGAACTGGAGCCGACGCTGGGTATCAGAGCAAGGTGGAGTCTTGACGGCGGTCAGAGCAGCCGGGATTTCAACTACCTGGCCTGGCGGGTGTTTCTGGAGGAGATCTCAGGCGACGAACAGCGTTTCGTTTCCTGCGAGTACGCCGACGGCTACCGCCGGATGCTGGAGGATCGCATCCGTCAGGCGGAACTCATCCGCGGCTCCGGCCGCGGGCGCAAGAACCGCAGACAGGAGGTCATCGAGCAGATAGCGGGGCAGTTCGCCATGCTGCCCATGTCGGGCTTTGTCATCCGCCGCCCGCCGCAGGGCGCGGTCGGAAAATCGCAGGCGGCCGCCGCAGGCGGGGATGCGACCTATCTTGACGATTACGGCGCGCCCGGGGGCGACTTCGGGAAGGTGTGCGGCCTCATCAGGCGCCTTGCTCCCGATCACGGTCTCAGAAGCCGGCGCATCATGCTGATGCTTATGCCAGTCTGCGCCCCGGCTATCGCGGGAGGCGGCGGAGGTTTCGGCTCCGACGGCAACTGGCGGGCGAAGTTCATGATGATCCTTGGGGACGCCTGCGAATCCTCTCCTCCCCGGGAACTTGATTTCAGACTTCAGCAGACGGTGGATTGCTCGGTCTTCGAGGAACTGATCCGGCTTCACGGCTGCGAAGACAGGGCCGCCGCTCTGGAAAACCGGACGGACGCCATGCTGGCGGCGCAGGACATCAGAACCCGGCAGGTATATCTTCTTACCGAAATCTGCGCCTCCTGCGCCAGGGCGTGGATGAAGGAGCCGCCGGACATCAGCAGGCGGATCCTAGAGCCTGACACGTCCCTGATCCTGTCCAGTCTGGTCAGAGAACTGGTGATCCTTGATTTCGACACCTCCTTCATCTGCCGGGCCTTCGGGGTAAGCAACAAGGTGGTGCAGAGCAGACGCAACTCTCTGGCCGGAGAATGCTTCAGAGAGCGCCAGCGCCTGGCCGAGCGCTGGGACAAAACCTTTGAGCTCAGCGATATGGAGATCCTGTGCCACCAGACGCTGTTCTTCAACATTCTTCTGCTGATGGAGGCCCGCTACCGCAACTACCAGCGCTCTCCCGCGACTCAGATCCGCAAGACGGTGGCCGCGATGGAGATGTACCTGTCGGTGCTTGCCGGCACCAGTCGCCATCTGGAGCCCCTGCCGGTGCGGAGGCTTTCGCTCTTTGCGCTGACTCTCGCCGATACCTCCCCCTGCGATTACGTCTCATCCCGCGGCTGCCGGCTGTTTTCCGAGTTCCATCTGAAAACAGGAGCCGGCTTTCCCTACCAGTACAACTATCAGAGCAACAGCTGCGGATGCTGCTTCTGCCGCAAACTCAAGCGCACGCCGCTAAGGGTAACCGACGCCATCTACGAGCCTGGGGACTTTCTTTCGGGCGCAAGAAGGCGGTGAACAAAAACGGCGAAGTGAAAAGATACGGGAACGGCGGCGGCATGAACATCAAAAATGGCGGCGGTCTTGACGAGTGTAGGCGACATGAGAAGAGACGGCGAGCATGAGACGTGGCGACAACAAGAAAAGAGCCGGGAAAGGATGGCGACATGAAAAGACGCGACATGAAAAGACGCGACATGAAAAGACGCTGCAAAGGTTGCGACATGAAAAGAGGCTGTTGCATGAAAGAACCGACGAACATCAGAACAGCGGCAGCATGATAGGAAGCGGCGACATGGAAAGGTACGGAGGCATGAAAAGATGCGGCAAAGGCGGAGTGTGGCATGAGACGCTCAGGCGCGGAGCGGCGCGCATGATCACAGGCGTTGCATCTGGCTTGGTCAGGGCAGAGCAGGCGGCGCTTCGAAATGATCTTTGAAGCGATTTTCAGATCTCTGGCGCGAGGACTGCGGGGCGTGAGCGGGGAAGAATCCGGTCTCTCAGAGGACGGAGCGTTCCGAGCCCAAGATACGCGGGACTGTCGGCGATTCGGTGCGGACGGGACATCCGTCGCCGCGGCTCCCGATGCCGGTGACGGTGACGGTTCGCGCCAGTCTGGCGACGCGATTTCCGCCCTGGCGGAGGCGGCGCCTGCCGCGGGAGGCGCGCAGATCAGAACCCCGGATCCCAATCCCTCCGGGGGCTTTGCGGGCTTTGACATGATCCCGCCCGAGGAGATCATGGCCGCCTCGGAAAACGAAATCGCCGAACTTGCCGAAGCGGCGGGAGCCGACAGCGGATTCTGCCGCGACTACCTCCGGCCGCTGCTTTTTTCCTACGCATCCTACGCCCACCTGCTGCCGGCTTCCGAACGCAACCATCACCGGGGACCTGGCGGTTTGTTCCGGCACGGTCTTGAGACCGCCATGCTGGCGGTTCAGATGAGCCGGGGACTGGTGCTTGACCGTTCCTCCATGCCCGGCCGCAGGCGGGACATGGAGTTCCGCTGGCGGGTGGGATATCTGGTTGCCGGGCTGGCCCACGACATCGGCAAGCCCGTCTCGGACATGATCGTCAGAAGCGCCGACGGTCGGAGCACCTGGAACCCCTTTGTTTCCTCCCTTTACCAGTGGGGCCGGGAAAATTTCGTGGAGCGGTATTACCCGGAGTGGATTTCAGGGCGCTTCCGACGTCACGAGCAGCTTAATCTCATGGCCCTTGATCTGGTTCTCACCCGGGAGATCCGGGGTTTTCTCTCTCCGGGGGCCAGCCGGGACATTCTGGTGGCTCTTTACAACCTGGCAACGGGGAACCTTCTGGCTACTCCTCTGGGACGCATAGTCACCATGGCGGATCAGGAATCCGCCCGGAGGGATCTTGCCTCCCTGCGGCTTGACGCCTCTGATCTGGCCACCTGCATTCCGGCTGAGCGGTACATTCTGGAGGCGGTGATCCGGCTGATGGACAGCGGAGCCTGGACGGTGAACCGGCCAGGCGCCCGGGTGTGGGTGCTGGACAGCGGAACCTACATTCTCTGGCGCTGCGCCGGCAGCATCAGCCAGCTGCTGGATCAGATGAGAATTCCGGCCGTGCCCCGGGATCCCGAGGAACTGGCTTCGATCCTGCTGGAGCGGGGGTATGCCGAGTACCGCTGGGAGGAGCAGGAGGACGGGGATCCGGCAAGGCTGAAGTATTTCAGAATCATGCCGGATATTGAAAACGCCACGGAGATTGACGCGCTGAAACTCTCCGACGGCGCCTTCATCTTTCCCAGGGTAATGCCGCCGGCCATCCGTGATCTGCTTTACGACGGCGGAACGCCGGCGCCGGGGGCAGATACGACTCAAAGAGACGAGCCGGGGCGGGCGGTCGGCTCGGTGGAGATGAAATCTGCGGCGACGGAATTGCCGGCAGCCGGAACGGCGGAGGTGCTGATCCCGGCACCTGCCGACAGATCTCCGGACAGGAGCGCAGCCGCGACAGCAGGTGTTTATCCAGCGGTGGCAGATGCCCGCTTGAGTCGCGTTGCATCAGTCCCTGTCAGTGCGGCCGGCTCTGAAATTCCGGCGGCGATTTCCGCCGGCGGAGCCGGTTCAGTGAACGACAGGGATATTCAGGCGGGTGTTTCCGTCCGCGTCCTGAAGGGTCAGAACGCGTCGCAGGAAGCCGAAGAAGGTTCTGATGTCAAGGTAAAAACACTTGCGCCTGAATGGCGCGCAAATTCAGTTGATGCCTCATGCGCGGCTGTGGACGGGAAAACAGGCGGCATATCCGGGGCTGCCGAGTACAGGCAGAATGCCGGAAGGCTGAATTTCGAAGCTAAAAATGACGAGGCGCAGACTTTCAGGGGAGAAACTTTCCGGGAAGCAAAATCGGCGGATGAAACGCCCGCCAAAGGCGTTTCGGATCCGCTGACTCTGTTTGGCCCGATGAACTTCGTCCGGCTGCATGGGACGCAGAACGGGTCCGGCGGAAAGAATGTCAGACTGCCGGAGCCGGATGCGAAAGGGGCGCAGCGAAGGAATAGAGAACAGGCTGATCCGGCGAATGCCGGCGCGCGCCACGAGATGCCGGACGGGAAAAATGATCCGCAATCCATTTCCTGCGGGGACGAGCATTTGGCAGACGGCATCGGGACGTGGGCAGACGGCGAGGCTTCGGCGGACGGCATCGCCGCATGGACAGGCGGCGCGGCTGAAAAAGGAGCGGACGATGCTTTCAAAGATGCCACGAGCGGAAAACCCGACATGGACATTTCGCCTGCGGGTGACAGGACTGTTGCCTCATCGCCTCTGTCTCCTGAATTCACCGCAGCAGGAGCAGAAACATCTGACGGAGCGCTTTCTGATGGAGTCCTTTCTGACGGATCCTTCTCGGGAGAGCAGAACTCCTGGGAGGATGAGCAGGAGATGGACTTTGCCGATTTCAGGAGGATTAATCCAGATCTTGCCGAGACGCTGCTGGCGGATGACGGTTCTGTGGATGAAGGTGAAAATGATGCAAAGAGCGCTGCCGGAAAAAGAACGCGCAAGGCAGGGAAGAACAAAACGGCTGTGAAATCAGGAATTGGAACGTCGGTCGGGATAACCTCTGTCAGCGAGAAAAAATCCGGCAGCGGCTCAGCCGGCCAGATTAAATCCGAAGAGAAGAACGCCGCTGGCGGGAAGAAAACTGCTGAAGAGAAGAACGCCATTGGCGGGAAGAAAACCATTGTCCGGAAGAATACCGCCGGGGCCTCAGCCGGAACGAAGCAGGCTGCCGGCAAAGAGAGCGGAAACCGAAGCGAGAGCAGGACGGCGCAGGGAGAAAATCCATTTTCCACGGGGGATGATACTGTGACGGTATCTGCGGATGAAACAGACTCCGGGGATGGCGATGCATTGGTTCCTTCTTTGGAGGTGGAGCGCGGGATGGAGACCTCCGACCAGCCCTGCGCCATGACCGGCAGGGAAACTGTCGCCCCCGATGACGCCGTGCCGAAAAGCGATAGCGACGCTTGCGCAGATGTCGGGATCGGTAATCTGGGTGGATATCCTGGCGGAGACAGAAAAGGCGAGATCAGAAAGAGGAAGGACGTATACGCAGATAAAGAATGCGAAGTCGGAGAGAGGAACGTCGCGGTTGGAGAGAGGAACGTCGCGGTTGGAGAGAGGAACGGCTCGGTCGGAGAGAGGAGCGACGCGGTCGGAGAGAGAAACGATGCGGTCAGAGAAAGAAAAAACGCGGCCGAAGAGAAGGAATATAAGGGAGTCGGGAAAGCCGTCGCCGCAACAGAAGAGAATTCCGACATTCTGCGGTTTGCTGGAATTGCTCTGCCGGCAGACTCCGGCCCTGCGGCGGAATTTCTGTTCGCCCTGGCCCGGGAACTCGCCTCCGGCAGAAGGCTCTGCGGCGTAGCCACCAACACTCGCAGGATCATTCTCACCGGCGGTCTGGTGTTTGACGGAAAGGGCGAACTTTATCAGCAGCTGGCGGCGGAAAAGATCGCCGAGGCAAGACAGGGGGAACTGGTGAAACTGAATCTGAAATGGAGCCGATACCTGGAGGCGGCCATGAAGGCCTCAGGGCGGGAGCCGGCAAGACTTCCGGCGAACATCATGTCAAATCTGAAGATATCCGCAAGGTTTGCGGATCTTGGACCCCGCGAGGCGCCGGCGCAGTCAGCAGGGAGGCAGGCGGCGGGGAGCGGCGCGGCGCCCGGCGGAAAGACAACCGCGTTTCTGCGGGATTTTTCCCCTTCCGCCTTCAGCGGCGGTTCTCCGACCGTGGCAAATACATATCCGCGGAAGAGCAGATCTGACGGCGATAATTCAGATTTGTCTCTTCCTTCGGCGCTGCCGTCCGCTTCAGTTTCCGTTTCCTCCGCCGGCGATTATTCTTTGGCCGACCCTTCCCTGACCGTTTCTTCTTCAACCGATCTTTTCCTTGCCGATTCGTCCCCGACCGGAGAAAAATCATGCGACGGCCAGGGGGATGCGTTTTCCGATCTGAGCGGTTTCAGGAGCAGTCAGGAGGCGGAGGACGCGACCGTATCGCAGGAGAAGCCGGCCAAAGGCAGGAGAAAGGCTCTTGGAGCAAAAATGCTGGAGGCGGACCGATGTCTTTCGGATCTCAGAGAGCTGCTTGCGGACGGGGAACTTGCCGGTGCGGTGGTTACCGGGCGGGGAACCGAGATCTCCGTGGAGAGTTTTTTTGATTTCATGACCCGGCGCTGGCCGGCGCTTGAGAAGTACGAGACGCTGGGTTATCTGGGCTCGTCGCGGCTCCCCGCGGGACGGGATTTCTGCTTCCGTCTGGGACAGGTGATTCTGAGAAGGAGCGAGGCATGAGCGCAAAAGACAACGACAGCGCGGACTACCGCATGCTGTTCAGACCCAATTACGAACTGATTAATACCGCCGTCTGGTGGGCAGCTGCTCTGTTTCTGCCTCTGGCCACCTATTTCACCTTCAGCACCGCGGTTCTGTGCATATTCTGCCTGTTCTCTGGCGCAAGAACCCTGCCATCGGGGCTTGAACTTCGCGCGCGCCACCGGCGCCTTGCCGGTCATGGTCTTGAGTTCACCGATCTGTCCGCTCTGCGCCGGCGCTGTCAGGGACACGAGAACGAAATCTGGATCGGACGGGGCTTTGCCTGGGAGCGACGGCATGCCGAAATGGCGTCGCAGATCAGCGCCATGGACGAATCGGCGCTTGAAAAACTTTCCGGCGCGGCGGTTCAGACCGATCCGGCCCAGCCGGTAATGGGCAGCGCCTGGATCCACGGTCTTGGAGAGACGGAGGAGGAACTTTACCAGCATCTGAAGCATGTGGAGGGGCACAGCCTGATTGTGGGCACCACCGGCGCCGGAAAAACCAGAATGTTCGATCTGCTTATTTCTCAGGCGGTGCTGCGGGGAGAGTCGGTGATCATCATAGATCCCAAGGGAGACAAGGAAATGGCCGCCAACGCCAGACGGGCCTGCCGGGCCGCCGGGGACGAGGAGCGTTTCATCATGTTCAATCCGGCCTTCGCCGAGACATCGGCGCGGATCAATCCTCTGGCCAACTTTTCCCGTCCCACGGAAATCGCCTCCCGCATCGCGGCGCTGATGCCCGACAGCGGCGGCGCCAGCTCCACCTTCAAGGCCTTCTCCTGGCAGGCGGTGAACAACATCGTGCAGGGGGAGGTGATCTGCGGCCGACGTCCCACCCTCATCGGCATCAGTCATTATCTGGCCGGAGGCTGCGCCGCTCTGGTGGCGGAGGCGGTCAGGGAGTACGCCCTGCAGACGGACGAGAATTTTCAGGAGGATTTCGCACCCTATCAGCGGCGTCTGGCCGGGGCATCGGTGGAGAAGCAGGCGGGAGTGATGCGGGACTTCTACCGTCAGGTAATCAGCGCCAAGGCGCCAAGCGCCGATCTGGAGGGGCTGATTTCAATGTTCGAGCACGATGCCGCCCATTTTTCCAAAATGGTCTCCGGTCTTCTGCCCATGATGAGCATGCTCACCTCCGGCGCCCTGGGGCAGCTGCTGAGTCCCGACTTTCAGGATCTGAAGGATCCCCGGCGACTTTACGACACCAGACAGATCATAAACGGCGCCCGGGTGGCCTACATTGGCCTGGATTCCCTTACGGACTCCATGGTGGGTTCTGCCATCGGCTCGCTGATCCTGTCGGATCTCGCCTCGGTGGCCGGCGATCGCTACAACTACGGCACCGATCTGAAACCGGTGAACATCTTTGTGGACGAGGCGGCCGAAACCATCAACGAGCCCATGATCGCCATGCTGAACAAGGGCAGAGGCGCCAGGTTCAGGCTGTTCGTGGCCACCCAGACCTTTGCGGATTTCGCGGCGCGGCTGGGCTCGAAAGACAAGGCCACCCAGGTGCTGGGGAACATCAACAGCGTTTTCGCGCTGCGGGTCACCGATCTGGAAACCCAGGAATACATTACCGGCAAAATGCCTACGGTGCGGATCCGCCAGCTTGGTCACAGCGCCTCCGCCGGCGGAGGAAGCGCGGAGCCTCTTGTCATTTCCACCTCCGGATCCGAAACCCTGAGCCAGGAGGAGTCGCCCCTGTTTCCGGCGCCGCTTTTGGGCAAACTTCCCAATCTGGAGTATATCGCAAGTCTGGCCGGAGGCAGGGTGCTCAAGGGCAGGATCCCTATCCTCACGGAAGGAGAGCCGGAGTAGATCCGCAGGCTTAGGAGAAAGCGGGAGCGGCGGCGAAGGCCGGCACTGCTGTCGTCGGGGTTCGGGTGGACGGATTCGCGTCCTGCTGGACGAAAGCCTGATACGCTCACGGGCGGAGATGCCCGGATGCATAGGGAAATCCGACTGGCGGACGAGGCTGTTATTGGGCCGGCCGCTGAGCATGCGGCCTCTGGCATGGAAGGAATCCCACGTCGTGGGCCTCAGGGGCCTGTGATGTCATCGCAACGCGCGCGACAATGCGTGGCGGAGCATGGATTTGGGATTGATGGATGCTGCGCCGCTGTTCTTCAGAAGCATGCCGCCTTGGCTTACGGCGGATGGGAGCGCGTCTGACAATCTGAGAGACAATGGACAAAGAGACAACCGCATGAAATATCTGATAATTGTTCTGCTGCTTGCGCCGGTGCTTGAGGTGACCGCCCTTATGCTTGCCTGCCCCGCGGGGATCCTTGAGAAATCCTTTGAGGAGGAGACGCGTCGGCTGTCCGGCGAACTCTACGAGGAGGAACTGATGAAACTTGCGGGATTCGCCGGGTTCATGGAGCGGAAGGTTCTTCGGGAAAGCGGCGCGGCGCCGCTGCTCAGAAGGATATTTGTTCCCGACGAAGAGGAGAGAAAGCGTTCGGGGGCGCTGGCCGATATGGGCGCGGGGATGTTTCTGGAAGTGTCAAAACGGTTTTCGCTGATGAGCGCGCTGTTTTACCGGTATATGCTGAGACTGGGGGTGTTTGTTCTGAGAGCGGAGGCCTTCGTTCCGGTGATGCTGGCGGCTCTGGTTTCCGGCTTTCTGCGGCGGAGGATCCGTCGCAGCGCGTTCGGTATCACCTCGGCGGTGAGACAGCGTTTTGCGGTTCGAGGCCTTGTGGCTACGCTATGGCTGAGTCTTCTCTACGATCTGTCCCCCTGTCTGTTCACTCCCGCAGTGGCGGCGTTTGAGGTCATCTGCGCCTGTTTCTTTGTTGGGTCAACGGTGGCCAATCTGGAAAAGAGGATTTAGGAGGAAGGAATTCCGGGCGTGAGATTTCAGGCGAAAAGTAGGCGGTGATGGAAGATGCCGCTGTGGTTTTTCATTTGATGTGGTAATCAAGCAAAGGAGCCCGGAGTAACGATTTTGGGGAAGATAGAGGGAAGGAGCAAACAGAAACAAAAATAAAACCGTCAAGAGCTACGTACTGCGGATCGAGAAAGTTTGATTATGTTGCACGTGCGATACAATAACAGGCATACATGGCGATTCTCCTTTTTGATAAAAGAACACTTTGATTGATCACCATTCTCCATGTTCAGCGAGTCGGGCTACTCTGTTCGCCTGTCTTTGCGGTTTTTCGAAAGTCGGTTGCGGACATTGCCGGATCCGGTTTCGTCGAAAGTCTTTAGTCTGCCTCGCCCCTCGGCAGGGAGCAACCGGAACCAGCAAGAATTTTTTGCCTGCAATCCTTGTCCTCCTTCGCTTTCTGCAGCAGATATCCCGTTGCCTTGGTAAAACTGGTGGCCCCGGCGAACATCAGCGTTATCATCTTGTCTGTCAGATCCCAGGAATCGATGCTCTGATTGAAGGATTCGGCGTTGAGAAACATCCCTCTCATGCTGTTTACCGCCGACACGTTCCACTTTCCCAGATCCTGGTTGAAACTGACGGTGTCCCAGAACATGTAGCTCATGTCAGTAACACTTGAAGTGTTCCAGCCGGTTATGTCGCCGTTGAAACTCGCGGCGCCGCAGAACATGAAATTCATGCTGCGCGCCGTTTTGGTGTTCCATCTGTCAAGGGGCTGATTGAAACTCTCCGCGCAGCAGAACATGTAATCCATGTCCCTCACGCTGGAGACGTCCCAGCTGTTCAGAGGTTGGTTGAATTCCAGCGCGTGGCTGAACATGTTGCTCATGTCTGCAACCGAGGAGGTGTCCCAGCTGTTAAGCGGCTGATTGAATTCGCACGCGTTATCGAACATGGATTGCATGTCTGTAACCGAGGAGGTGTTCCACCTGTCAAGGGGCTGGTTGAATTCCACCGCGTAGCTGAACATCGCATTCATGTTGCTCACCCTGGATGTGTTCCAGCTGTTAAGCGGCTGGTTGAATTCCTCCGCGAAGTTGAACATGGAGTTCATGTGGAGAACCGAGGAGGTGTTCCACCCGTCAAGCGGCTGGTTGAAAGCACGCGCATAGCAAAACATGAACGACATGTCATTCACATGGGATGTGTCCCAGCTGTCAAGCGGCTGGTTGAAACTTGACGCTTCGTCAAACATTTCATGCATGTCGGAGACCCTTGACGTGTTCCAGGAGGAAACCGGCTGGTTGAAGTTTTTGGCGCATTCGAACATGCCGTTCATGTCTGTCACATGGGAGGTGTCCCAGCTGCCGATTCTGCCGTTGAAGTTCCTGGCATGACTGAACATGCGCGACATATCTTTTGCCGACGAGGTGTTCCAGGAGATCAGATCCTGGTTGAACGCCTCGGCGTTCATGAACATGCCGTTCATCGAGACGACGCGGGCGACATTCCATTTTTCCAGCGGCTGATTGAAACTTTCGGCTCTTTCGAACATGCGCGACATGTCGTTCACGCGTGAGGTGTCCCAGTCCTCCACCGGCTGGTTGAAACTTTCGGCTTGGCTGAACATGGCCTTCATGGTGGTGACTCTGGACGTGTTCCACCTGTTCAGAGCTCGGTTGAACCTTTTCGCCCCTGCGAACATCCGGCTCATGTCGGTGACGGCGGAGGTGTCCCATCCGCCGACGTTGCAGTTGAAATGCTGCGCTCCGTCGAACATGGATTTCATGGTGACGACGTTGGATGTTTTCCAGTCTCCGATGGCGTGGTGGAAACGACCGGCGTTCCTGAACATTCTCTTCATGCTTCTGACCCTGGAGGTGTCCCAGAGATCAAGGTGACTGTTGAAATGCTGCGCTCCGTCGAACATGGATTTCATGGTGGTGACGGACGATGTGTTCCATAGACGGATGAATCCGTTGAAATTCGCGGCGTTTCTGAACATTCCGGACATGTCGGTGACATTTGAGGTGTCCCAGTCTTCCTGCGACGAGTTGAAGTTTTCAGCGTCCCGGAACATGTTTTTCATGGATGTGACATTTGAGGTGTTCCAACCCTTCAGAGACTTGTCGAAGGCTTTGGCGCCCCGGAACATGTTTTTCATGCAGGTGACGCGGCTGGTGTTCCAGCAGTTAAGAGGGCGGTTGAAACTGACGGCCTTCTCGAACATGGATTCCATGGTAATGACGCCGGAGGTGTCCCATCCGTCGATCTGTCCGTCGAAGGCTTCGGCGCGCCGGAACATTTGCGACATGTCTTCAACGCGGGAGGTGCTCCAGCGACCCAGATTCTGGTTGAAGGCTTCGGCGCTATTGAACATGCCTTTCATGGTTCTGACATTGGAGGTGTTCCATCCGCTCAGCGGCTGGTTGAAAGCCTTGGCTTTCAAGAACATCATCGACATGTCGGTGACTTTTGAGGTGTCCCATTTTTCCAGCGGCTGGTTGAAGGACTGGGTTTCGCAGAACATCATCGACATGTTCTCGACGCTGGAGGTGTCCCATTTTTCCAGTGGCTGATTGAAGGATTCGGTATCCCGGAACATCTGGCTCATGTCGGCAACGCTGGAGGTGTCCCATTTGTCCAGTGGCTGATTGAATTGAAACGCCTCCATAAACATTGAATTCATCGAGGTTACGCGGGAGGTGTCCCATGAGTTCAGCGGCTGGTCGAATTTCCGCGCTCCGCTGAACATGCCGCTCATGTCGGCGACGCGCGAGGTGTTCCAGCCGTCGATGTTTCCGTTGAATTCCCTTGCCTCGCGGAACATGGAACTCATGTCTGTGACATGCGAGGTGTCCCACCTGCTCAGATCCTGGCTGAAACTGACGGCCATCCAGAACATGTTGTGCATGTTGATGACTTTTGAGGTGTCCCACGAGTTCAGCGGCTGATTGAAACTCATGGCGTAGGAGAACATGTCGCTCATGTCGGTTACGCAGGATGTGTCCCAGCTGTCCAGAGGCTGGTCGAAACTTTGCGCCCACTCGAACATGCCGTTCATGTCGGTTACGTTGGAAGTGTCCCAGCCGCTGATGTCCTGGTTGAATGACGAGGCTTCCTTGAACATGTTGCTCATGTCGGTTACGCGGGATGTGTCCCAGCATCCGATGGGCTCGTTGAACTCGCTGCATTCGTAGAACATGCATCGCATGGATACGACCTTTGACGTGTTCCATTTTTCGATGCCTGAGAAGTCGGTTCGCTTCGAACGCCACAACTCGCTAAAAACATGGCTCATGTCGGTTATGTCGGAGGTGTCGATGTCCCCGAGGCAGATGTCCTCGTTCCAGATAAGACTAATCAGTTCGTCTTTGGTTTGCGGTTTGTATTTGCGCATTATTTTGTTCCTTTGAATTGCGTTGCAGGCGCGTTTCCCTCTTTCCAGATCTGTTGCGCTGCCGGAGAAATTCTGGTTCTTCGGTTAGGCTCTGTCCGGTTTTTCCCGCCGCCCTGCGGCTGCCGGTTTCTGTCCGATCACGATGTCTGTCTGTCTCCGTCCTGCGCTTTGTCTTTGTTCTTCGGGATGAAGGTTCCGGTCAGCATGTCTCTGCAGTCCGCATGATTGCGTTCCGCCGCTTCGGCGATGCTCGCCGGATACCGGCTGCAGGACACCGCGCCGGCGAACATTGTTTTGCAGCTGGCAAGGTTCGACGGCCGCCACGGGCTCAGCTCCTGATTGAAGGAGTCTGCGTTCTGGAACATGCCGTCCATGCTCGTGACGCCGGATACGTTCCATCCGTCAAGCGAACGGTTGAATGATACGGCGGTTGAAAAAATATATTTCATGTGCTTGACCGCCGAGACGTCCCATCCGTCAATGTCACGATTGAAACTTAGAGCTTCGCGGAACATGCCGGACATTTCGGTTACGCGCGATACGTCCCAGTCTGAAATCAGTCCGTCAAAACGAAATGCTTTGCGGAACATGCCGTACATGTCCGTGACCCTTGATGTGTTCCATTTGTTCAGATCCTGGTTGAAACTGCGCGCGTTGGCGAACATGCATTGCATACTGGTGACGCTGGATGTATTCCAACTGTCAAGAGACTGGTTGAAACTGATTGCGTTGCGGAACATTGAACTCATGTTTGTGACAGAGGACGTGTCCCATTGGTCAAGGGGCTGATTGAAACATGTTGCATCATAAAACATGAAACTCATGTCCGCGACTCGGGAGGTGTCCCAGCCGTTCAGAGACTGATTGAAGGCAGTGTATGCAAACATAAATGTCATATTGGTGACTCTTGCGGTGTTCCATTTTTCAAGGGGCTGGTTGAAACTGATTGCGTTGCAGAACATGTCGCTCATGTTGGTGACGCGGGAGGTGTCCCATTGGTCAAGGGGCTGATTGAAGAACTCGGTCGCTGAGAACATCTTGCTCATTGTGGTTACGTTGGATGTGTCCCAGTTGTTCAGAGGCTGGTTGAATTTCCGCGCTCCGCTGAACATTCCGCTCATGTTGGTGACGCGGGAGGTGTCCCAATGATCAAGAGGTTGATTGAATGTTTCGGCGCTGTCGAACATGCCTTTCATTGAACGGACGTTTGACGTGTCCCATGAATTAATCGGCTGATCGAATTTTTTCGCAGAGCAGAACATGCGTTTCATGCTGACGGCTCTTGAAGTGTCCCATCTGTCAAGGCGCTGGTTGAATTTTTTCGCTCCCTGGAACATGCCGCTCATTTTGGTCACGCTGGAGGTGTCCCAGTTGTCGATTTCCTGATTGAATTTTTCCGCGCCCGCGAACATCTTCTTCATGCTCTTGACCATTGCGGTGTTCCAGGAGGCGACAGATCCGTTGAATTCTTTCGCGCCGGCGAACATGCGCGACATGTCGGTCACTTTTGACGTATCCCATTTCTCAAGAGGCTGATTGAAGTTTTCTGCCCCGTGGAACATGTCTGTCATTTCATTCACGTTTGATGTGTTCCATTGGCCGATGGGCTGGTTGAAACTATTGGCGTTCATGAACATGCGGCACATGCTTTCAACATTGGACGTGTCCCAGCAGCCGATGGGCTCGTTGAAATCATGACATCCTCTGAACATTCCGCTCATGTCGGTGACGTTCGAGGTGTTCCACTTTTCGATGCCGGCATATCCGCCTTTTCTGATCCTCTGGTCGCCGTCGTATGCGAACAGACCGCTCATGTCGGTGATCTCCGAGGTGTCGATGTCCCCGAGACAGACGGAATCGTCGGATATCAGCGCGACGAGTTCATCTTTGGTCAGCGGCTTGTGCCTGGTCATGTCTTTCTCCTCTTAATGTTTTGCATCGGCTGATTTTCCGGAGTCCGGAAATTCCGCGCGGGATCAGCCTGCATCCTGAAACCGTTGCTGGCGCCTGTCGCTTACGGTTCTTTTTTTTCGTCTTCCCGCGGGGTGGGGCATCTGATCGCCGCTCTCAGAAGATGTTTGCAGACGGCCCCCGTGCGTTTTGCGGTATCGAGAATATGATCCGCCGGATGGGAGAATGAAACGGCACCTTCCAGCATGGACGTCAGATCTGTCGCCCCTGAAAGATCCCAGGCGTCAAGACGCTGATCGAAACTGTCCGCGTTTGCGAACATGCGTGTCAGGCTCACCATTTCGGAAACGTTCCAGCGGTCAAGACACTGATTGAAGCTGCTGGCCCCGGAGAACATGGAATTCGCCGTTCTGACTCCGGAAACGTTCCAGTCGTTCAGCGGTCTGTCGAAGCTTGCGGCGCCGGAAAACATGAAGTTCATGTCGGTCACCGACGAGGTGTCCCAGTCCGAGACGCTACCGTTGAAGGCTCTGGCGTTATGGAACATTTCGCTCATGGTGATCGTCCGGGAGGTGTTCCATCCGTTCAGATCCTGGTTGAATCTTTCGGCGCCGTCGAACATTCCCGACATGTCGGTCACCGCCGCCACGTTCCACTTTTCGATCTTCTGATTGAAACTGCTGGCGTTTCTGAACATCCCGGCCATGCTGGTAACGCGGGAGGTATCCCAGTCTTCCAGTTTCTGGCTGAATTTCTCCGCGCCGCAGAACATGTAGCTCATGTCTGTGACTCTCGATGTGTTCCAGGTGCCGACGGGCTGATCGAAGGCGACAGCGTCGCTGAACATCCTTGTCATGTCTGTCACGCGGGATGTGTTCCAGTTCTGAATGCAGCGGTTGAAAAGCGCGGCGCACAAAAACATTTCCGTCATGTCTGCGACGGACGAGGTGTCCCAGCCGTCAAGGTTGCCGTTGAAGCGCAGGGCTCTGGCAAACATGCCGCTCATGTCGGTAACCCTTGAGGTGTTCCATTTTCCCAGATCCCGGTTGAAATTCTCCGCTTCGCTGAACATGCCGCTCATGTTCGTCACTCTTGATGTGTCCCAGGCCTCCAGATTCTGGTCGAAACTGTCGGCGCCCGCGAACATGTAGCTCATGTCCGTGACTCCCGAGGTGTCCCATCCTTCAAGACTCTGGTTGAATTCGGATGCGCTCTGGAACATGTTGTTCATGTCGGCGACGCGGGAGGTGTCCCATGCGCCGATGGGCTGATTGAAGGATTCCGAGTTCTCGAACATGCCGGACATGTCGGTTACGGCTGAAGTGTTCCAGTTCCCTATCGGCTGGTTGAAACTTGCGGCGTCGTTGAACATGTCGCTCATGTCCGTGACGGAGGAAGTGTCCCAGGCGGCAAGACTCTGATCGAAAAAGCAGGCATCCCTGAACATGGAGGCCATGGTGGTGACGCGCGATGTGTCCCAGGCCTCAAGCGGCTGATTGAATGAGCAGGCCAGCTGGAACATTGAGCTCATGTCGGTCACCCTTGATGTGTTCCATGAACCCAGCGGCTGATCGAAACTGTCGGCGCCGGAGAACATCCCGTGCATGCTGCTGACGTTTGAGGTGTCCCAGGACTCGATGTTCTGGTTGAAGCTCTCCGCCTGATCGAACATCATGCTCATGTCCGTGACCGACGAGGTGTTCCACCTGCCGATAGGCTGATTGAACGCTTCGGCGCACTGGAACATTGAATTCATGTCGGTGACGGACGAGGTGTCCCAGCTGCCGATGGCGCCGTTGAAGGAGGTTGCCGATGCGAACATTTCGCGCATGCTCGTGACATTGGAGGTGTCCCATGATTGCAGACTCCGGTTGAATCGCTCGGCGTTTATGAACATGCCGCGCATGCTCGTGACATTGGAGGTGTTCCATGAGGCAAGCGGCCGGTTGAACGATTCGGCGCCGTCGAACATGCCGCTCATGTCCGTGACACCGGAGGTGTTCCAGGAGGCAAGCGGCCGGTTGAACGATTCGGCGCCGGCGAACATCCGGTTCATGTCTTTGACGCTGGAGGTGTCCCAGGAATCAAGGTTCTGATTGAATCTTTTGGCGCCGGAGAACATTTCGTCCATGCGGACGACTCTCGATGTGTTCCATGCCTTCAGAGGCCGGTTGAAGCTGACGGCGCCTGAGAACATTCTCTCCATGCTTACGACCCGGGAAGTGTTCCATTTTTCAAGAGAGCCGTTGAAGTTCGAGGCTTCGTTGAACATGTCGCTCATATCGGTGACGGATGCGGTGTTCCAGCCGTTCAGGGACTGATTGAAATTCTTCGCCTTCTGAAACATTCTGGTCATGTCGGTCACTCTGGAGGTGTCCCAGGAACCGATATGCTGATTGAATTCTCCAGCTTCGCAGAACATGTCGGACATGTTGATGACGCGCGAGGTGTCCCATCCGGCCAGAGGCTGGTTGAAACTTCCGGCTCCGCAGAACATGCGTGCCATGCTGACCACCCTGGAGGTGTTCCAGCAGCCGATAGGCTGGTTGAAATTGACGCAGTCGGCGAACATGCCGGACATGTCGGTGACGTTTGAAGTGTCCCAGGTTTCGATGCCGGAAAAAAGGCTGTTTTTCGCCGTGCCAGCCCGGGCCGAAGGCTCGCCTTTGTACAAGGTCTGGCGGAATCTGAACAGTCCGCTCATGTCGGTGATGGCGGAGGTGTCGATGTCCTCCAGATGGATGCTCCCGTCGGCGACGAGTTCCATCAGTTCCTCTTTGGTTTTGGGATGGTATCTTGTCATTCTGTCTTCCCGGGTTTTGCTGCTGTTTTTTTTGTCTGCGTCCTGGTGCATGGGTTCGCTCTACCGCGCGGATCCGGCTTTTGCCGGATAGGCCGCGTCTTCCGCGCCGGTCTGTCCCGCGTCAGCGGGATTTGGAAACGTGTTCCGGACAGCAGACGGCCCCTTCGAGCATGCTGTCGGAAGATGCGTGATTGTCCCCGGCCGTCTTCAGAATTCCTGCGACGGATTTGGAAAACGACGCGGCTCCCAGCAGCATCCTGCCGAAGTCTTTCACCGAACTCACGTTCCAGCCGTCGATGCTCTGATCAAATCTGTCGCAGCAGCAGAACATGCCGTGCATGTTCCTGACGTTTGAAACGTCCCAGGTTTCCAGCGGCTGGTTGAAGCATGCGGCATGACTGAACATTCCGGACATGTCGGTTACCTGCGAGGTGTTCCATTTCTCAAGCGGCTGGTTGAAGCTTGCGGCATGGCTGAACATTCCGGACATGTCGGTTACCTGCGAGGTGTTCCATTTCTCAAGCGGCTGGTTGAAGCATGCGGCATGACTGAACATTCCGGACATGTCGGTTACCTGCGAGGTGTTCCATTTCTCAAGCGGCTGGTTGAAGCTTGCGGCATGGCTGAACATTCCGGACATGTCGGTTGCCTGCGAGGTGTTCCATTTTTCCAGCGGCTGGTTGAAAGCTGCGGCTCCGGCGAACATTTCACTCATGTTGCCGACGTTTGAGGTGTCCCATCCTTCAAGGGCCTGGTTGAAAGCTCTCGAGTAGCTGAACATTTTCCACATGTTGGACACATTCGAGGTGTTCCATCCTTCAACAGGCTGATTGAAAGCCCGGGTTTCGTAGAACATTTCGGACATTTTTCTGACCTTCGACGTGTTCCATTTTTCAACAGGCTGATTGAATTTCGGAGTCCACATGAACATTCCTGACATGTCGGTGACGTTTGCGGTATCCCAGTTCTCAAGCGGCTGGTTGAATGCCAGAGCGGTGTTGAACATATAGTGCATGCTGGTGACGGCGGAGGTGTCCCATTTTTCGAGAGGCTGATTGAAGGCCTCGGCCCCGTCGAACATGCTGCTCATGGTGGTGACGCTGGAAGTGTTCCATCGCTCAAGCGGCTGGTTGAACATTTTGGCGCAGTTGAACATTCCCGCCATGCTGGCAACACGTGAGGTGTCCCAGTTTTCAAGAGGCTGATCGAAGTTTTCGGTTTCGGCGAACATGGATTCCATGTCGACCACGCCGGCGGTGTTCCATCCGTCAAGTTTTCCGTTGAATTTCCAGGCGCTATGAAACATTCGTTTCATGCTGGCGACATTTGATGTGTCCCAGGCGTCAAGATCCTGATCGAATTTCTCCGCCATTTCGAACATGCTTTCCATGCTTGCGACGTTAGATGTGTTCCAGCTGTTTATCGGCTGATTGAACGCCGTGGCGCTGCTGAACATTCTGCTCATGTCGGTGACGGAGGAGGTGTCCCAGGCGTCAAGAGGCTGGTTGAACTCTTCGGTGTTGCAGAACATTGCGCTCATGTTCGTCACATTTGAAGTATTCCAGCGGTTTAGCGGCTGGTCGAAAGAAAGCGCGTCTTCGAACATTGAACCCATGTCGGTTACGTTTGCGGTGTTCCATGTCCCGATGTTCTGGTTGAAGGCATAGGCTCCCTTGAACATTGAACTCATGTCGGTGACGGAGGAGGTGTCCCAGTTTCCGATGTCGGAGTCGAAGGCGTGGGCATCTGCAAACATCCCGCTCATGTCCGTGACATTGGAAGTGTTCCAGGAACCTATTGGCGCATTGAATTTGAGGCAGCCTTTGAACATGGAGTTCATGCTTCTGACGCATGAGGTGTCCCAGGTTTCAATCCCTGAGAAATCATCGCGCCAGGCCGCTTGGGGGTGGACATCCTCATCGAACAGATGGCTCAGATCGGTCAGGGCGGAGATGTCGATGTCGTCAAGGCTCGTTGAAGGATCCGACACCAGGGCGAGCAGTTCCTGGTAGGTCTGGGGTTTGTGTCTGGTGGTGTTCATTCTTTTTATCTCTCTCTGAAATTCCGTGCAGGCGATGCGTTCCGCTCCGTTTTCTTATGCTATGCGCGGTTAGAACCGTATCCGTCATGTCATGTTTCGTTTTTGGCCGGGAAATGTTTTTCCGGCTCCGGCGCGATGGCTGATACCTGTCGCCCCACGCGCGCATCTTATCGTATCAGTTTTCAACGCCAGGAAAATGATCCCGTGGCACAAATGCGCAACGAACATGTCGCGGAATTCGGACAGAAGGCGCTGACGTCCGTCAAGCGGGTTCATGGACCGCCTGCCTTATTTTTGCGCATCCCTCTGCCGACACCCGGAGTCCACGTTTATGGCTCTGTTCCGACGGGAAAGGGCGGAGAACCGCCTGACAAGGATTTCCGCAGCGGAATTTCTTTTTTCTTCGCGTTCATGCCTGGCCGGTTGCTGCTGTCGGGACGGCGCTTTTGCATGGTCCGGTCCTTACGTTTCACTCCAATGCCCGACTGAATCTGACTCCGTTCATCGGGACAGGATCCGGCCGCGCAGCGGCGGGGACATTGCGCGGCGGCGTACAGGCTGTCCATGTCGGCCTCTTTCGTGTAGATAACCTCTGGGGGCAGCAGACGGCGCCTTCCGGCATGCGGCTGACGGATGAGCGATTGTCCTCAGCGGTATTCAGAATTCCTGCGACGGATCGCGAAAACGACACGGCTTCCAGCGGCATCCTGCTCAAGTCCGTCACGGAGTGCGCGTCCATCCGTCGATATTCTGATCAAAGCTGTCGCAAAAGTAAAACATGCCTGTCATGTCCCTGACGTTTGAAACGTCCCAGGCTTCAAGAGGCTGATTGAAACTGACGGCATGGCTGAACATTTCGGACATGTCGACTACGCTCGAGGTGTTCCACCGATTCAGCGGTTGATTGAATTTCCTGGCGCAGCAGAACATTTTCGCCATGCTGGCGACGCGCGAGGTGTCCCATCCTTCCACGGACTGATCGAATTGTCGGGCCTTGAAGAACATTTCGGACATGTCCCTGACGTTTGAGGTGTTCCATTTTCCCAGCGGCTGAGTGAATTTTCTGGCTTGGCTGAACATTCCCGCCGTGCTGGCGACGCTTTGGGTGTTCCACCTGTCAAGTGGCTGATTGAACCTGCTGGCGCAGCAGAACATTTCCGTCATGTCGGTGACGTTTCGGGTGTTCCATTTTTCAAGAGGCTGATTGAATTTTCTTGCGCAGCGGAACATTCCAGCCATGCTGACGACGCGCGAGGCGTCCCAGTTTTCAAGCGGCCGATCGAAGCTTTCCGCCTCGGCGAACATTGATTCCATGTCGGTGACACCGGCGGTGTTCCACCCGTCAAGCTTTCCGTTGAATTTCGCTGCGCCGCGAAACATGCTCTTCATGCTGGCGACTTTGGAGGTGTTCCAGGCGTCAAGATCCTGATCGAATTTCCTCGCCTGTTCGAACATGGATTCCATGTTTTCAACGTTTGAAGTGTTCCATCCGTTTATCGGCTGATTGAACGCCCGGGCTCCGGAGAACATTCTGCTCATGTCGGTGGCGGACGACGTGTCCCAGCCGTCAAGCGGCTGATTGAAGCGGACGGCGCCATAGAACATGCAGGTCATGTTTCTGACCTTCGAGGTGTTCCAGCGTCCTATCGGCCGGTTGAAGGAATAGGCGTCCTCGAACATGCCGTTCATGTCGGCGACCTTTGCGGTGTTCCAGGTTCCGATGCGCTGATTGAAGGCGCAGGCTCTTCTGAACATGCCGCTCATGTCGGCGACGTTTGATGTGTTCCAGGTTCCGATGGGGGAGTTGAAGGCCTGGGCATCGGCGAACATTTCGCTCATGTCCGTCACCTTCGAGGTGTTCCAGGCTCCTATGCCGCCGTTGAATTCTTTGGCTCCATGGAACATGCCTTTCATGCTGGTCACGTTTGAGGTGTCCCATCCGCCAAGAGGCTGGTTGAAACTGTTGGTGTTGCGGAACATTTCCTCCATGGTCACCACGCCGGAGGTGTTCCAGCGGTCTAGCGGCTGGTCGAAAGACAAGGCCCCGCTGAACATGCGGCTCATGTCAAGAACCGACGAGGTGTCCCAGTTTTCAAGACTCTGATTGAAGAGGATCGCATCTTCGAACATGCCGCTCATATCCGTGACGTTCGAGGTGTTCCAGGAGCCTATGGGCGCATTGAATTTGCGGCATCCCCTGAACATGGAGCTCATGTTTGTCACGCCAGAGGTGTCCCATGTTTCAATGCCTGAAAAATCCCTGCGCTCCGCGGCGGCCGGATGGACATCCGGATCGAACAGATGGCTCAGATCGGTGATGGCCGAACTGTCGATGTCTCCGAGATTCACCGAAGGATCCGATACCAGGGCGACAAGCTCGTCATATGTCTTGGGAGTGTGTTTTCTGCTGCTCATAGGTTTCTCTTGTTATCGTCTTCGGTTCCGTTTCCGACATTATGCCGCTCTGACATATGGCGTCTGCGTCCGAGCCGACTTGCATTTTCTTAAGTTTCGTCGGCATCGTTGGTTTCCGTCTTTGGGGCGTCGCCTGCTGGCGCAGCGATCTGTCTTTCATCGCGCTCCGCTACGGCATCTTGCCATGTGGAATTTCCTTTCGGAAAACTTCGCATCGCAAGGGTGGTCAGTCGGTTTTTTCGGCAGGAAAACCGATCAGGGCAGCGAACTGCGCCGGCAAGCATATTCTCTGTGTCAGCGCCTTTTTTCATGGCAGTTTTCAGCAGAGAGCCCACAGGGCGGGAGAATGAAACTGCACCGGAAAGCATGCGTGAAAGTGACTTCGCCGAACTTATGTTCCACCCGTCGATGCTCTGATCGAAATTGTCGCAGTTGGCGAACATTTTGCTCATGTCTTCAACCTTTGAAACATCCCAGTTTTCAACCTCGCTGTTGAATTTGACGGCATTTTTGAACATCCGGCTCATGTCGGTAACGCTTGCGACGTTCCAGCGCGACAGATCCTGGTTGAAACAGATGGCGTTTTCGAACATCTGGCGCATGCTGGTCACGTTTGCGACGTTCCACAGCGAGAGATCCTGATTGAAACTGGTGGCATTTTGGAACATAAAACGCATATCTGTCACTTTCGATACATTCCATCCTGAAACTCTGCCGTTGAATTTGATGGCTGCATTGAACATTCCGTTCATGTTGGAGACGTTCGAAGTGTCCCATTTTTCAAGCGGCTGATCGAAACTTTTTGTGTCCGAGAACATGCCGCTCATGTTGGTGACATTCGAAGTGTCCCATTTTTCAAGCGGCTGATCGAAACTTTTTGTGTCCGAGAACATGCCGCTCATGTCGGTAACATTCGAAGTGTCCCATTTCTCAATCGGCTGATTGAAACTTGCTGCGTTCCAGAACATGAAGTTCATATTGGTGACCCTCGATGTATTCCAATCGGCAATCGGCTGATTGAAACTTGTTGCGTCTGAGAACATGCAACTCATATTGGTGACCCTCGATGTATTCCAGTCGGCAATCGGCTGATTGAAGTTTTTTGCTCCTGAGAACATGCCACTCATGTCGGTGACGTTCGATGTGTCCCATTTCTCAAGCGGCTGATTGAATTCATGCGCGTTTCTGAACATCATCGACATGCTCGTGACGCCCGAGGTGTCCTAGGTTTCAATGCCGGAAAAATCCTTTCGCTCCGCCGCGGACTGATTGACGTTACGATCGAACAGATGGCTCAGATCGGTGATGGCCGAGATGTCGACGTCCGCGAGACGGACCGCGGGATCCGACAACAGCGCGACAAGCTCGTCGTAGGTTTTCGGGGTGCGCTTTCTTTTGTTCATTGCTGTCACCATGCGTTTCTTTGCGGCGGCCTGATCCCCTCGATTGTTTCTTTCTTTGCGGATCCCGGCGGCTTCCCGGGCGGTTTGCCGCGCCAAGAAGAATGTCGTTGCTTTTGACATCCTTGTGCGCCGCGCTGCTCAGCAGTTTCCTGACCGAGCAGGAAAATGATACGGCTCCGGCCAGCATGCGGCTGAGATCCGTTGCCGCGCCGAAATTCTCAGGAAGCGGCCGGTTGAAGGCGGAGGCGTTTAGAAACATTTCCGCCATGGATCCCACGCGGCAGGTGTTCCAGCGATCGATGCGCCGGTTGAAGGAAACCGCATCCCTGAACATTTTCGACATGTCCCGGACGTTTCTGGTGTCCCAGCCGCCAATCTTCTGATTGAAGAAAATCGCGCCGTCGAACATGCCGGACATATCTCTCACCTGGGAGGTGTCCCAGCGGCCGATGGCTTGGTTGAAACTTTCCGCATTGCAGAACATCTGACGCATGTCGCGGACTTTTGAGGTGTTCCAGGCGCCGATGCCATGGTTGAATTTTCTGGCGCCGCAGAACATTTCCTGCATGAATCTGACCTTTGAGGTGTTCCACCTGCCGATGTCATGATCGAAACTTTCCGCATCGCGGAACATTTCCTGCATGAACCTGACGTTCGACGTGTCCCAGGCGCCGATGTCCTGATTGAAATCTTTCGCGTTGCAGAACATTTTCTGCATGTCCATGACGTTTGAGGTGTTCCAGCCGCCGATGTCCTGATTGAAATCTTTCGCGTTGCGGAACATTTCCCGCATGTCGGCGACGGCCGAGGTGTTCCAGCGGCCGATGTCACGGTTGAAGAGAACGCAATTGGAGAACATTCCCCGCACGGTTGCGACGGCCGAGGTGTCCCACCGGCCGATGTCCTGGTTGAAACTGCTGCAGTCCGCGAACATCCAGGACATGTCCGTTACATGCGAGGTGTTCCAGCAGCCGATTGGCTCGTTGAACCCTGGCGCGCCGCAAAACATGCTGCCCATCTTTGTGACCCTCGAAGTGTCCCAGGTTTCGATGCCGGCGAAGTTGTCCCGGGGACAGTAGAATTCGAAGCCGGGCGGACAGAACAGGCCGGACATGTCGGTGACGGCCGAGGTGTCGATGTCTCCCAGACAGATGGTCGTGTCGCATACAAGTTCGCTCAACTCGTCTTTGGTCCGGGGTCTGTATTTTCTTTTGGAGGTCATGGCGAATCCTTTTCGTATTTTTTGGGGGCATGACGCCCCAGGCATTTTTGCAGGATGAGAGTCCGGCCGCTTCCGCAATCTCTTCCTGGCGCCGGCCTGCGCCGCCCGAGCCGGATCTTGATCCGGCATGTTCCGTGGGACCCCGGATGGAGTTTGGAGACGCAAATGGAGATTGCTGATCTGAAACCGCTGACGGGACATCACGGGCGCATCTGAGGGACGATCGCCCTGTGGGCTGAGGGGAAACGCAACCTTTTGCTGAGGCGGCGGATCTCTTGTTTGGGATGTGAACAGGCAGTGACATTTTTCTTCCCCGCAAGGCGCTCTTCAGTCCGGGCGGGCTTCCGTCCGTTTCGCTTTCATTTCTGGCGGATTGCCGTCCGCCGCCGGGCAGGCAGGATGTTTGCCGCCATCCTGCCCGTGATCTCGCGACCGTCCCTCCGGCCGGGGCGGCCACGGGCTTCAGACGTTTTTCGACAGAGCCTCGGCCTTCGGATCGTAAACCGCCGCGTTGGGCATTATGTCAACGAAGTCCCTGTTGCCATAAACCACCCAGAACACGTTTTTCTGGTTGAGATCCTTCAGCGGGCTTTCATCAAAGTAGCCGTCCGTGAAGATGATGTTCAGCAGGGCCGGATTGTCATGGATATCCTTTACCACGCTTTCGATTTCGGTGCCGCCTCTGGATTCCGGATGGTATTTGATGATGTCGTCCTTGCTGTATTCGTCATATTCCATCTTCGAGGTGAGGCCGATGCTGAAGGACTGCAGAGTAAGCTTTTCCATGCCCATGTCTTCGAAGAGATAGGAGATCTCTGAAAGGAAACCGCTCATTTCAGGATCGGAGATGGAGCCGGAAACGTCCATGTACACTCTTGATTCCCTGAGATACGGATCTCCCTCCTCGCACAGCGCCGGCAGATAGTAGCCGCTGTCCAGTCCCCGGCGGCTTGGCAGCTTCCAGGAATAGTCGTCCAGCTTGAAATCGGTGCAGAAGTTTCTCAGCAGGGTTTTCCAGTCCAGAGCCGGCCGCACCAGCTCGTCTATGGACCGCTCGATTTCGCTGCAGGCGGACAGAGCGTAGGATCGGCCCCGGGAGCAGAAGATGGCGCCCTGGATCTTGCTGAGAATATCGGAATCCGGATCGCCTCCGCCTCCATTCACGTCGTCGTCTGGCGGAGACTTCAGATCCTGCATGGAAGGCAGGAAAACGGGAATCTTTTCGGCCTTTTCCTCCAGCTCCTTGTAAATGATTTCGGTAGGAAGGTGCTGCATGTCGGCAGGACAGACCAGACCGCCCTCGGGCAGCGTGAACCCGAGCTTGGTCAGAGTCCGGTTCACCACGTAATCCGCGGCGATGTTCCAGATCGTCGGATAGGCGTTGGTTTTTCTTGCCCGGTACACGTGCAGCAGAGCAACGTGCATAACCTCGTGGGCCAGCACGCCCACCAGTTCGTCCATGCCGAGTCTGTCGGCGAAGTCGTCGTTGTACTGGATGAGTTTGCCGTTGGTGCACATGGTTGTGAGGGAGGGATCATCGCTTTTTTCAACTCTGAGACTCACCAGCAGAGAGCCGAGAAACGGATCCCGGTTCAGGAGCTCGGTCTTGGCGATGGACAGTTTCTGAAGAAGAGCCTCCGTATCCACCGGTTTTTTTTCGGCTTCCGCGTTTTCCGCGCCGTCCTTCGCATCTGGCGCATCTGCGCTGCGGGCATCGGGAGCGCCTGCGTCTTTTGCGTCCTGAACGTTCTGGTCGTGATCTGTTGCTTCTGTCATGATTTTGTTCTCCGTGGTTTTGCTGAATGGATCCGGCGCCGGTTTGCCGGCCGCCGCCGGATCCCGTGATCTGGCGCGTCGGGTTCATGCAGGAAATTTCGCCCCGCAGGCCTCCGAAGCGTGCCGGCGTTTCGGCGCAGCCTCGGGCCGGCATGGCATGGCGATGCGCCCGCCTGCGGGGGGTTACTTCTTTTTCTTGTCCTTGTCCATGCCGTTGCTTTCGAAGGACTTCAGGTTCTCGTGGACGCAGTCAAGACCCAGCACCAGTTTTCTCGTATCAGGCGCGTCCATCAGCATCTTGATGGCCATGGCCGTGTACTCCTTGCCCATCAGGTCGATGTACTTGAAGATGTTGTTGAGCTCCTTTTCCCCGGCGGTTTTAGGCACGTACTGCAGCAGGTGGAAGAGCACCATCCAGCTTACGCCTGCATCCTGGTTCTTTGGCGGAACAATTTTTCCGGCGGCCACTTCGTCCACGTTCGGCAGCGACAGCGCGTAGCGGCAGTAGCTGATGAACTCGGCGCCGATGCTTCCGATGGTGCCCATGATGAGACCCTTGTAGACTTCCAGATCCGAAAGCTTGATCCTGGTCATGAGCTTGCTCAGCATTTCCCAGGTTCTAGGGCAGGCGTAGGTCTCGCTGTCCTTCTTCGGATCGAAGTTGAACAGGTAGTTCGGCTTGTACTTCACGTAGGCCATGATGTTCGGGTTGATGCCGTTGGCCAGGGCCCACTGCAGCCAGATGTCCAGATCCGGTTCGAGACGCAGGTTGATCATGCGGCTGCGCAGGGCGGTGGACATGCGGTTCACCACCGCGTTGTCCGTGATGAGGTTGCCGGCCGCCACGATGGAAACCTTCGGGTTGAGGTAGTGTCCTCCCACCATCCGGTCAAGGATGAGCTTGTAGGCGGCGCACTGCAGGGAGCGCGGAGCGGCGTTGAGCTCGTCCAGGAAGATCAGCCAGCCGTCCTTGCCCTCGGGCAGAGGATCGTCCTCCAGCGGGAAGGTGTCGAAAGGCAGGAAGGTGGCCTTTTTGCCGTCGGTCTTTGGCAGGCCGTTGAGATCGGTGAGATCGCACTGGCTCAGGCGGATATCGATGAGCTTGAGATTCTTTTCCTCGGCGATATCTCTTACCAGGGCGGACTTGCCAAGGCCGGGAGAACCCTGAATGAAGGCGGTGAGCTGAAGTTCCATGCAGAGCTTTACGCTTTTCTTCACTTCATCGAGGTTCATCTTTGAAAATTCAAGTGCTGTCATAATTTTTTTTCTCCAGTTGAAAACAAACAAAAACAGAACAAACGCTTTGCCGGACCGGGCGGGCCTGGGGCTCCGCAGATTTTCGCCGGCGGAAAACCTGTTTGAGACTGAAAGCCGCTTTGCGGGCGGCGCGGGGATCGCATGCGCCCGCATGAGGCGGATTATGCCGATTTCTCGGGCTTCTGGACCTCAAGCTCGATGAGTTCGAATTCGTAATCGCAGCTTGTGCTGAAGATCTGAACCTTTCTTTTCAGTCCCGTGCCGTCCACAAGCCATGGCTTCAGCAGCACGACTCTCACGCTGCTAACCACAGCGTCCTTATCCTCGTCTCCCTGAACCATATCGCCGTCGTGGTTGATGAGCACGGTTAGAACCATCTGCCGGTGCCCGGGTTCCGGAAGGGGCGCTTCGGGGTCCTTGTCCAGCAGTTCGACGAAATACTTGCTCATGGTGTTGCCGGAACGTTCGTCGTCCTGGAGATTCTCGTAGGCGACTCCGAAAGCAAGCCTTTTGTCGGCGTAATCCGGATCTGCGATCTCGGTGTGGCCTATTACCGCCTCGAACACTTCCTTGAGCGTGGATGCCTTCATTTTTTCGTTGGTCATAGTCTTGTCCTCAAAAATACTACCCTGATTCTCATGTTCCGACGGGCGCGGAAGGTATCCGGCGACGTCGGACTTTCGCCCGGCTCTGACCTTCTGTCAGAGCCATCCCCAGACGCACACGGCGGGCTTTTCCTTCCTGACGTCCAGGATCCTGCAGTCGGCGTCGGCGCCGAAGAGCCGGCCGATGGCTTTCTGCAGTTCGGCCCCGCTGGTGACCTCGGGTCTCAGCAGCACGACCTCGATGCTTCTGACTGAGAAATTATCCGTTGTATTATATTCCTTTGAAACCTTGCGTGCCTCAAATTCCGCAACCTTTTTGTGTCCGTTCACAAAAACGGTGAAAACGATTCTCTGTTCCATGTTCTCTGAGGCGGGGCCGCTGATCTGGGCCCGGTACTTCGAACTGCGGATCACTGCGCCGGCGTCTGAAAGATCGGCATCTATCCAGCGGTCGTAGATGGTGCTCAGGACAATTCTGTCGTCCGCATGCGCGCGGTCGCGGCTCAGGATGCTGTTGGCGGCAGCCTCCAGGACTCCGCGGATTTCTGATGTTTCCATGATTTTGCCTTCTCCGTGAGAGCGTGTGATGTTTCCCGCTCTTCATTCTATGGTATTCATTTTACACAAAATCCGTAAAATGTCAATAGCAACTGTCGTAAAAACTTAAAAATATTTGCATTGCGTCACAAAATAATAAATAACCTTTGTTATGTGCATAATATTTTTATTTTATGAAAAATAATGACCTTATTAGTTATAAATTTTTTGAGGTTCTTTGTTGAATGACAAACCCTGCATCTGAATCTCGTGTCATTGCTGATTTTTTTTGGTCAGGTTTCCGATGGCTGTCCCGGATTGTCATTAAAGTTTCAGTCTTGCGGGCTGTCGGAGGAAACCGGCGCCCGACCGCGTCGCGGCGCTGCTGCCGCCTTTGCACTCCTGCTTTCTTTCGTCTTTCTTTCTTCCTCCTTTCTTTTTACTTCCTTTTTTTGTTCCTCGAGCCGGCGTTGCCGCTTCGCCTCCGGCTCGCCTTTGCTGAGTTTCCGTTATCTCGTCGGCGCCGGCCTCTTAAGTTCAGGGCGGCGGCGGGTTTCCGGGTCGACCGAATTGCTTCCGTCGGAATGCGTCTGATTGAACATTCCGGTCTGAATGCCCCCGATTGAAACACTCGCCGGAATTCGCCCGTTCTCAGAAGGGGCCGAACCCGAAGCCGGTTCAATTCGACTTCTGGCCTCCGACAGACTTAAAAAGTTAAAAACTTAAAAAAGTTAAAAATCCCATGCGGCTTTCATGCTCCGATACGGCGATTTCAGATCCCTGCGTTTGTCGCGCCGGAGAGAATGCTTTCGCATTCGGAGCCGCTGTTTCGGGCCATTCGGCTGATGCTCCCGGCGCTTCCGGCGAAGGATACGGCGCCGGCCAGCATCTGGTTCATGCGCCGGGCCCGCCTCGGATTCCACCCCTCCAGTTTCTGGCTGAAACTGTCGGCGTTTCTGAACATCCGGTCCAGATCCGTAACGTTGGACATGTCCCAGGTGTCGACGCTCCGGTTGAAGCTGACGGCCCCGTCGAACATGGAGCTCATGCTGGCGACCCGGGCGGTGTCCCAGCCCTCCAGACTTCCGTTGAACATGGTGGCGTTCATGAACATTTCGGTCATTGCGATCACCCCCGAGGTGTTCCACCGCGACAGATCCCGGTTGAAGGCCGCTGCCTCCCTGAACATGTTTCTCATGCAGTTCACATGCGACGTGTCCCAGCGTCCGATGTCCTGATTGAAGGTTAGGGCCGACTCGAACATGCCGCGCATGCTGGTGACATGGGAGGTGTCCCAGCGTCCGATGTCCTGATTGAAGGAGCTTGCGCCCTTGAACATGCAGCTCATGTCGGTGACATGGGAGGTGTCCCAGCCGCCGATATCCTGATTGAAGCGCCGGGCCGACTCGAACATGCCGTTCATGTCGGTGACGTGGGATGTGTCCCAGGCGCCTATCTCCCGGTCGAAGGCAACGGCCCGGCGGAACATGTCGTTCATGTCGATGACCCTGGAGGTGTCCCAGCCTCCGATCTCCTGATTGAAGGCTCGGGCCGACTCGAACATGCCGCTCATGTCCGTGACATGTCCGGTATCCCAGATGCCGATCTTCTGATCGAAGGCGCGGGCGCAGAAGAACATGTTGCTCATGTCGGTGACATTGGAGGTGTCCCAGCGGGATATGTCCCGGTTGAAGGCTGCGGCCTGACTGAACATGCTCCCCATGTCCGTGACGTTTGCGGTGTTCCATCCGTCCAGATCCTGGTTGAAGGAATCGGCCTGCTCGAACATGCTGTTCATGGCGCGGGCGGATGAGGTGTTCCAGCGGCCTATGGGCTGGTTGAAGGCGGAGGCGGACTGAAACATGGAACTGAAGTCCTCCACCTTCGATGTGTCCCAGTTTTCCAGGCTGCGGTTGAAGGATTCGGCCCGCATGAACATGCTTTTCATCTTTTTCACCCGGGAGACGTCCCATCCGCCGATGTCCTGGTCGAAGGCTCTGGCCGCGTAAAACATGCTGGTCATGTTGGTGACGGCCGAGGTGTCCCAGGCGCCGATGGGGGCGTTGAAGAGACTGCATCGGCTGAACATTTCGGACATGTCGGTGACGGCCGAGGTGTCCCAGTCTTCAATGCCGGAAAAGTCGGAGCGGTTTCTGACGTTCTTGAAGAGGCCGCTCATGTCGGTGACGGCCGAGGTGTCGATGTCCCCGAGACTTACCGCAACGTTCTGCGCCAGCTTCGCCAGCTCGTTTTTCGTTTGAGGATGATGCTTCATTGCCGCGCCTCCCGGCAGGAGGAATCCGAGCCGCTCCGCAGCTGTTGCCGAGTCTGCCGTTTCGCGCGGCGGCCATCCAGCACGTTGGCCAGCGTGAAGCCGAGCTTCATGGCGGACGCTTCTTCGAACATGTCCTGCATGTCGGTCATGGCCGACAGATCCCAGCGGTCAAGATCCTGGTTGAAGCTTTCAGCCTTGCGGAACATTCCGCTGAAATCTCGGACATGTCCCGTGTTCCAGGCGGAAATGTCCTGATTGAAGGCCGCGGCGCCCTGAAACATGCCGCTCATGTCGGTGACTCTTGAGGTGTTCCAGGAGTCAAGAGGCTGGTTGAAGACCGGTGTGTTGGCGAACATCCGGTGCATGTCCGCGACTCTTGAGGTGTCCCAGCCGTTCAGAGGCTGGTTGAAAACCTGCGCTTCATCGAACATGCCGCTCATGTCGGCGACTCTTGAGGTGTTCCATCCCTCAAGCGGCTGATTGAACGCCTTTGCCCCGGCGAACATGTTGCTCATGTCGGACACCCTTGACGTGTTCCAGCCGCCAAGAGGCCGGTTGAACGCCTCCGTGTTGGCGAACATGCCGTTCATGTCGCCGACGCCTGAAACGTCCCAGGCCTCAAGATCCCGGTTGAAACTTGCGGTCCCGTTGAACATGTCGCTCATGTCGGCGACGCCCGAGACGTTCCAGGATGCCAGTTCCTGGTTGAAGATCGTCGCATCCTCGAACATGTGGCTCATGTTAGACACCAGGGAGGTGTTCCATTTCTCCAGGGGCTGGTTGAAGGAGCTGGCGCCATGAAACATGCCGCTCATGTTTCTGACGTTGGAGACGTCCCATCCTTCAAGTTTTCCGTTGAAGCTTTCGGCGTTGCAGAACATCCGGCTCATGGTGTTCGCCCGGCAGGTGTTCCAGCCCTCAAGGCTCTGACTGAAGTTTCTGGCTCCTTCGAACATTTTGTTCATCTTTTCGACGTGAGAGACGTCCCAGCCGTCCAGTTTCCCGTTGAAGCTTCGCGCATTCTGGAACATGCAGCTCATGTCGGTGACGCGGGAAACGTTCCAGGCCGAAAGATCCTGATTGAAACAGCAGGCGTCTGAAAACATGTCGCTCATGTCGGTGACATGCGAGGTGTCCCATTCTTTCAGATCCTGATTGAACTTTGAGGCTCCTTCGAACATGCCGTGCATGGTTCTGGCCTTCGATGTGTTCCAGCGGCCAAGGGGGCGGTTGAAGGAGGTGGCGTGCTGAAACATGCAGCTCATGTCGGTGACGTTCGATGTGTCCCAGTCTTCAAGGGGCTGATCGAAGGATCTGGCTCTTTCGAACATTTCGCTCATGTCGGTGACGGAGGAAGTGTTCCAGCTGCTGATGTTCTGATTGAACCTGTAGGCTTTCTCGAACATGGAACTCATATTATTCACGCCGGAGGTGTCCCAGCCGTCAAGCCTCCGGTCGAAGGATACGGCTTCCTCGAACATTCTGCTCATGTCCTGGGTTCGGGATGTGTTCCATCCGTTCAGTTCCTGATCGAAGTTGTGCGCCCCTGAGAACATGCAGAACATGGTGGTGACCTGCGACACGTCCCAGTTTTCAATGTTCTGGTCGAATTCGCTGGCATCCTCGAACATTCTGCTCATGTCTGTCACCCGGGAGGTGTTCCAGGCGCCGATGTCGTCGTTGAACTGGCGGCATTCGTTGAACATTGAACTCATGTCGGTGACGTTCGAGGTGTCCCAGTGTCCGATACGGCCGTTGAAGCGTTCGCATTCGTAGAACATGGCTTCCATACTGGTGACTTTGGATGTGTCCCAGTTCAGCTCCTCCGCCTCGAAATATCCGCATCCTGCGAGCATCCTGCTCATGTCCGTCACGTTGGAGGTGTCCCAGTTTTCTATGCCATGGAAGTCCTTGCGATCAGGGGCGTCAGAAAACAGACAGCTCATGTCGGTGATCATTGAGGTGTCGATGTTTTCAAGGCTGATAAAGGGATTTTTCACCAGTTCTTCCAGCTCGCTTTTGGTTTCAGGTCTGTAAATGCGGTTCATGATTTTTCCTCGTTCTGTTCTGAAGGACCCGCTTTTATGGCTTTTGCGGCAGGTCCTGCCTTTTAATCTTTTCTAACCTTTTCGTTTCCGCAGCCTGTTGCCGGCGAAGCGGAGGCGGCGTCTCTGACGGTTTTTCAGCTGTCAGGACACCTGATCGCGGCCTTGAGCATATCCCCGACTCCGGCCCTGGTCCGTGCCGCCGCCGCTTTCAGACGATCCGCGCGGTGACAGTAGGAGCCGGCTCCAGTCAGCATTTTTGAAAAGCACTTCACAGAGGATACGTTCCAGCCGTTGATGTCTGAGTCGAAAGACTCGGCGTTTCTGAACATGGCCTGCATGCTCTCCGCGTGAGAGGTGTCCCAGCAGGTCAGATCGCCGCTGAAGGATGCGGCGCCGTCGAACATCTGTTTCATCGAACCGATACGGGAAGTGTTCCAGCGGGAAAGATCTCCGTTGAAGAGCGTCGCATCCTTGAACATCATGGCGGCATCCGTCACATGACTGACATCCCATCCGGACAGATCTCCCGTGAAACGGCAGGCGCCTCTGAACATGCACGACATGTTCGACACTCTGGAAGTGTTCCATTTTTCAACGGACTGACTGAATACGCGGTTATCCATGAACATGCCGCTCATGTTCTGGACATGGGAGGTGTCCCAGGCTTCAAGCGGCTGATTGAACTTCTGCGCGCTTCTGAATGTATCGTTCATGCTTCTCACATGGGAGGTGTCCCACTTTTCAAGACTCTGGTTGAACTCCGCCGATGACCGGAACATCTCGCTTATGTCCTCAAGCCGACCGGTGTCCCACTTTTCAAGGCTCTGGTTGAACGCCGCGGCCGCCCGGAACATTTCGCTCATGTCGGTGACATTCGATGTGTCCCACTTTTCAAGACTCTGGTTGAAGCTTTTCGTGTAGCTGAACATTCCTCTCATGCTGGTGACGGCCGAAGTGTCCCAACCTTCCAGCGGCTGATTGAAAACCGTAGTCTCCTGGAACATGCAGTGCATATCGGTCACGCGCGAGGTGTCCCAGCCCTCAAGCGGCTGATTGAAGAGTTTTGCGCAGTTGAACATGTCGCTCATGTCGGTGACGTACGAGGTGTCCCAGCCCTCCAGCGGCTGATTGAATCTTTCGGCGTTTTCGAACATGCCGCTCATGTTTTTCACTTTCCCGGTGTTCCATTTTTCAAGCGTCCGGTTGAACAGCGCGGCGCCGCGGAACATGCTGCTCATGTCGGCGACGTTTGACACGTCCCATTTTTCAAGGCTCTGGTTGAAACTTTCGGTGTCGGCGAACATGCCGCTCATGTCGGTGACGCGCGAGGTGTCCCAGCCCTCCAGCGGCTGATCGAAGAGTTTGGCGCCGCGGAACATGCAGCTCATGTCCGTTACGCGCGAGGTGTTCCATTTTTCTAGGCTCTGGTTGAAGTTTGAGCAGCCGTCGAACATGCATCTCATGTTGGTTACGCCTGATACGTCCCATCCTTCAAGGCTCTGGTCGAAATTTTTGCAGTCTTCGAACATGCTGCTCATGTCCGTAACGCGGGAGGTGTTCCATTTTTCCAGCGGCCGGTTGAATTTTTCGGCGTTCTGAAACATGAAGGACATATCGGTCGCCATGGACGTGTCCCAGCCTTCGAGATCCTGGTCGAAAGCTTCCGTGAATGCGAACATGGAGTTCATTCTGCGCATGCTGGAGGTGTCCCAGCCCTCAAGTGGCTGATTGAAGCGCGTGGTGCTTCTGAACAGAGCGCCGGCATTCGTGACGCAGGATACGTTCCATTTTTCAAGAGGCTGATCGAAGGCGGTCGCATCGCGGAACATGCCGCTGATATCGGTCACGTGGGACATGTCCCAGCCCTCAAGGGGATGATTGAAGGCTGAGGCGGAGCTGAACATGCCGCTCATGTCGGTTACATGGGAGACGTTCCATTTTTCCAGGGGCCGATTGAAACGTTCGGTGCCGGCGAACATCCTGTTCATGCTGGTCGCGCCTGAGGTGTCCCAGCCTGAAAGGTTGCGGTTGAACTTCTTGCAGCTTTCGAACATGCATGCCATGTTCGCGACGTTTGACACGTCCCATCCTTCAAGAGCGCGGTCGAATTCCATGCAGCAGCGGAACATGTGGTTCATGTCCGCGACGCTTGATACGTCCCATCCTTCAAGATTCTGGTTGAATTTCAAGCAGTCGTGGAACATGTCGCTCATGTCCGTGACGCCTGAGACGTCCCATCCTTCAAGACTCTGGTTGAATCTCTCGCAGCCTTGGAACATGCCGCTCATGTCGGTGACGCCTGAGACGTCCCATCCTTCAAGACTCTGATTGAATCTCTCGCAGCCGTGGAACATGCCGCTCATGTCGGTGACGTTTGACACGTCCCATCCTTCAAGACTCTGATTGAAACTCTCGCAGTCGTGGAACATGCCGCACATGTCCGTGACGGACGAGACGTTCCATCCTTCAAGACTCTGATTGAAGTTCCCGCAGCCCTGGAACATGCAGCGCATGTCCGTGACGTTTGAAACGTCCCATCCTTCAAGACTCTGATTGAAACGCGCGCAGCCGTTGAACATGCCGCTCATGTCCGTGACGCCTGAGACGTCCCATCCTTCAAGACTCTGATTGAAGTTCCTGCAGCCCTGGAACATGCAGCGCATGTCCGTGACGTTTGAAACGTCCCATCCTTCAAGACCCTGATTGAAACTCCCGCAGCCGTTGAACATGCCGCTCATGTCCGTGACGGCTGATACGTCCCATTCTTCAAGGCTCTGGTTGAAACTCCCGGCTCCTGAAAACATCAGGCTCATGTTTGCGACCGACGACGTGTCCCAGTTTCCGATGTTCCGGTTGAACCGTTCGGCGTCCATGAACATGCCTTCGGCGATCTGCAGGCTTGATGTGTTCCAGCCGGAAATGTCTCCGTTGAAGTTTTTGGCCTGGCGGAACATTTCCTTCATGTTCACGACTTTGGACACGTCAAGATCGTCAAGATCCCGGTTGAACGCGCCTGCACCCCTGAACATGCCCTTGACGGTTTTCAGACGCCTGGTGTTCCAGCCTTTGAGTTCCTGGTTGAAGCTTTGCGCGCCCCTGAACATGTCGCTCATGTCGGTGACGCATGAGGTGTCCCAGCCCTCAAGGGGCTTGTCGAAGGCGACGGTGTCCATGAACATCCCCTTCATGCTGCGGACTTTCGAAGTGTTCCAGCCGGCGATGTTTTCGTTGAAGGATTCGGCTCCCGCGAACATGCATCTGAGATCTCTGACCTTTGAGACGTCCCATCCGGCAAGAGGCTGGCTGAAGGATGCGGTATTCCTGAACATGCCCGACATGTCGGTGACATGGGAGGTGTTCCAGCCTTCAAGAGGATGGTTGAACGCGTTTGCGCCGATGAACATGCCAGACATGTCGGTGACGCGGGAGGTGTTCCATCCTTCAAGGGGCTGATTGAAGGCCTCCGCGCCCATAAACATGCCCGACATGTCCCTGACATGCGCGGTGTTCCAGCCCGCAAGAGGCTGGTTGAAGGACGCCGCGCCTGAAAACGTTTCCGACATGCTGACGACGTGGGCGGTGTCCCATCCCTCCAGGGGCTGATTGAATGCCGTTGCTCCCTTGAACATGCCTGACATGTCGGTGACATGGCTGGTATCCCATTTTTCAAGAGGCTGGTTGAAGGCCGTCGCGTCCTTGAACATGTCCGACATGTCGGTTACATGGCTGGTGTTCCATGCGTCAAGAGCCGAGTTGAAGGACGACGCTCCGCTGAAGGCCGCGTTCATGTTTGTGACGTGAGAGGTGTCCCAGCGGCTGATATCCTCGTTGAAGTTTTCGCAGTCCAGGAATATCCCGCTCATGTCGGTGACGCGGGAGGTGTCCCAGTCTCCGATGCCTTCGTAGCAGGTTCTGATCTCCTCCATGCGCGCCTCGCGCTTCTCTTCAGCGGATTCGTCGCCGTCCGTTTTGCCGGTGAGAAGTTCCTGCAGGTTGACCACTCCTTTGCGCGACCCCGCTTTTTTGCGGTTCGGACTCCTTGAGAACAGATTGCTCATGTCGTCAATCAGGGAGGTGTCGATGTCCCCCAGGTTGACTGACGGATCTTCCACCAGTCTGTCAAGATCCGCTCTGCAGGTTGGTCTGTATCTGTATTCTTTCATTTTTATGCTCCCAGGTTGTCGTGTGGCGCGCAGGTCATGCACGGGTCGGCAATGTGTTCCGTGCGGCTGCCGCGCGGTGTCGGAATCCGCCTTTTTATGACGGCTGCGGGTGCCGCCATTGTCATTGTCCCCGCCGGGGCGAAGGCCCGGTCCGGACGGTTTTCGGTTTCATTCTTTGGTCACTGGCATGCCAGCCACTGTGGCATTGCTTCCCTTTATGAATTTTCCTGACGTGAGATCCCATGCTCTCTGCCAGGCCCAGGGAAGTTTCCGGCTGAAACTCATGGCCCGGTAAAGAAACCACCAGAAATTTTTCACTCCCGAAATGTCCCAGCTGTCCAGCTGTCAAGGATCTGGTCGAAACTGTCGGCATCCATGAACATTTCGCTCAGATTTTTGGCGCATCCGAGATCCCAGCCGTCAACCTTCTGGTTGAACATCCAGGCCCGGCGGAACATGCGGTCCATTTTGGTCACCTTGGAGGTGTCCCAGTCCGCCACGCTCCGGTTGAAGCACCAGGCGTCCTCGAACATCGAACTCATGAAGACGACGTTGGCGGTGCTCCATCCGGTCTCCCGGTTGCCCAGATCCCCGTTGAAGTTCCGCGCGCCGCGGAACATCGAACTCATGTCGGTGACGGAGGCGGTGTTCCAGCCCGCAAGAGGCTGGTTGAAGTTTCGGGCGCCTTCGAAAACCGAGTGCATGCTGGTCACGTTCGAGGTGTCCCAGGCTGCCACTTTCCCGTTGAATTTCTCGGCCTGGTAAAACACATGGCTCAGGCTTTTCACATTCTTCAGCTGCCAGCGGTCAAGGTCCGAGCTGAAATTTCTGGCCTCGCAGAACATGCCCGTCATGTCTCTCAGGCTGTCGGTGCGCCACCGGCTGAGATCGCATGTGAAGCGGAATGCCTTTCTGAACATGGCGCGCATGCTGACGACGTTCGCCACCTGCCAGGAACCGATGTCGCAGCAGAACGATGCCGCGTTGTCGAACATCATGTTCATGTTGCGGACATTGGAGACGTCCCAGCCTCCGATGTCGCAGCTGAAGTTTCTTGCTCCGGCGAACATGGCTTTCATGCTGCGGACTTTCGAAGTGTTCCAGGCGTTGAGATTGCGGTTGAAGGAGGTGGCCCCGCAGAACATTCTGGACATGCTCTCCACCTTCGAGGTGTCCCAGGCGCCGATGTCGGCATTGAACCGGTAGGCCTTTTCGAACATTGAACTCATGTCCGTCACCCGGGAGGTGTTCCAGGAGCCGATTTTTCCGTTGAAGCTTTCGGCCTCCTTGAACATGCCGCAGGTGTTTTCGGCAGAGGATGTGTCCCAGGTATCGAGATCCTCGCCGTACCGTCTGGCGCCGTGGAACATGCGGCCGAAATCCCTGACTTTGCCCACGTTCCAGGCCCCGAGCCCGCCTGTGAATTTCACGTTCTGGCGGAACATTTCGCGCATGCTCTCCACGCCAGAGGTGTCCCAGGCTCCAATATCGCCCGAAAAGCCGCTGCCGGCGAACATGGCGGACATGTCCCGGACGCATGCTGTGTTCCAGCGGCCGATGTTTCCGTCGAAGGTCTTGCAGTTTGCGAACATCATACTCATGTCCCGGACGCCCGAGGTGTCAAGGGCGGATATGTCTCCGTCGTAGCGGGAGTTTGAGAACATCCCTCTCATGGTCAGAACGCGGGAGGTGTTCCAGCCTTTCAGATCCTGTCTGAAGCATCTTGCTCCGGCAAAGAGGAAACTCATGTCCCGGACGTTCGAGACGTCAAGGCTGTCAAGAGGTTGGGTGAAGCTGGCTGCCCTGCAGAACATGGCGCGCATGTTTTCAAGGGCGGAGGTGTCCTTCCAGGGCAGACAGGCGTCGAAGCAGGATGCCTTGCGGAACATCCGGCTCATGTCCCGCACCTTCGAGACGTCCCAGTCCGCCGGGGATTGGTTGAAGGACGCGGCTCCGGCGAACATCAGCCTCATGGATGTCACGGCCGAGGTGTTCCATCGTCTGAGCCTGCCGTTGAAGCTTTCGGCCCGGAGAAACATGGCGGTCATGTCGGTGACGGCGGCGGTGTTCCATCTTCCCAGATCCTCGTTGTAAAGCCGGGCGCCGGCGAACATGCAGCGCATGGTTTTCACCCTCGAGGTGTCGAACCACCTGGCGCCGCTTCTGAAACTCCGGGCGCCGGCGAACATGTGGCTCATGTCGGTAACGTTTGCGGTGTCCCAGCGGGAAAGGGAGTCCGAGAAGTTTTCGGCGTTCTGGAACATGCACTTCATGCTGGTGACCTTCGAAGTGCAGAACCGGGATACGCCGCCTCTGAAATTCCGGGCCCCGGCGAACATGCGGCTCATGTCCCGGACGTTGGAGGTGTCCCACTGGTCAAGGCTGATGTCGAAAAACACGGCGTTTTCGAACATGCGGCTCATGTCGGTTACGTTGGAGGTGTTCCAGGTCTGAATGCCGGAGAAATTCCTGCGGTGAGGGACGCTGTCGCATCCCGCCTTTTCGGCGAAGAGTCCGCTCATATCGGTTATGAGGGAGGTGTCGATATCTGACAGGGATACTGCGCCGTCTGCCACCAGATCGGCCAGTTCCTCTTTGGACGCAGGATGATACATGTTTTTCTTCTCCAGAAGGGTTCGACCGTGCGGTCATGCATGTCTCATGCATGCCGGGTCGAACTTTTTTATCTGTTGCCTGCAGGTTGCCGCCTGCTACGGCGCTGGTCAGCGCCGCTGTTTGATTATGTAATTGATATTACACTATCAAAGCCTGTTTGTCAAGCGATTTTTTGCTAAAAGATAAAAAAAATGCTTATTTTGGCTTTTTGAACTCTCTGATCCTCATTATATTCAAGATCTTCTTGATTGCAACAAATCTGTTGCTTTTTTCTTTCTTTTATATTACTTTCGTTGTGAAAGATGATGTGAAAGAATGAAGCAAGCCGGATCCCAGGAACGAAGAAAAATATAACTATCGTGTGCAATAAAATCGCATCTTCCGTAAAACGGATTTTCGGCGGCGCTCCGCCGATGAGGATCCGGGCTTCAGAGCCATGATTCCTGACATCTGTGATGAACTTTTCTGAAGAATGCAATTTTCCGGAAAACGAGGTTATGCGCCAGGGAGACGTATTATTCCTGAGCATGATGATTTTCCGATGCATGCTGAATTTTCGGAAGCATGCGGCGCTCTGGCAGTGATACGATACTCAGGCATGGACATGCCTATTGCGCGATGCGTCTTTTTGTCCGAAGCACCTCATGTCTTTTGCAGGCGTCCGTCTTTATCCGAAGAATGTGATAAAAAGAATGCGTCATGACGATGCGTTATGAACAATGCGTTATGAACAATGCGGCATTTTTTCAGATGTGTCCGCGTTTTTGCCGGAAGGTCGTGGTATCTTTCTGATGCGTTCGTATTTTCCTGCGGAGCGCGGACTTCTCGCGGGCATCCGGACTTCGGATTTTCGGCGAACTTTGAGAATGCCGCAATATTCCGCGGTGTCCGCAAGTGATGCGTTCCGTCAGTTTCCTGACATCCGTCAGCTTTCAGGTTTCCTTTCTTTCTTTTCGCGAAAGAAGGCGAAAAACTTTTTCGAATGACCACTGGAGGAGAAAAAATGCTTTTCAGCGATTTCAGCCAATCCCGCAAGTCCGAACCGCCAGGACTTCCCTTGAGTTTTGTCACGGACATCGTGTCCTTCGCCAACACGGACGGAGGCGAGGCGACGATCCCGTACTCCGAGGCGTTGCCTGCCATTTGCGAGAAACAGAAAGTCTTTGGCGGCAGTTCAGACCCCGCCGATGGCGAGACGTCAGATCAGGGACAGTTCTCCGACAGGGATGCCATTTCCTTTCTGGCTGAATGCCTCAGGGATGAAATCGTTCCGGACATTACCGATTATATCCGCATACGTCTTGATAAGAATCCCGAAGGAGACGTCTTCAGTCTTGATGTGCCGCCGGGTCCGAACCGGCCTTACTTTACGAGACAGGGATCGATGACTTCCGAAGGGGTTTTCGTGCGCCGGTCGGGACGGGCCATAGCGGCGGGCGACAGCCTCATCCGCCGGATGCTGGCGGAAAGTCAGGAGGGACTCTCCTTCGAGGAGGCAAGAAGCCCGGTTCAGGATCTCAGGCTTGAACGGGATTTTGCGGGACTGAAGGCCGCGGTAAGAGACATCACGCAGACGACGGTGGATCTTGGGGAACTCGCCAGTCGCGGCCGGCTGCTGTCCTGCACGGGCGTGTATACCGGGCTTGGGCTTCTGCTGTCGGATCTCTGTCCCTTTGATATCGTCATTGCAGTCTATTCCGGTCATCAGCTGGTAAAGAGAAAGGAGATCTACGGATCCCTCATCAGTCAGGTCAGACTTGCCTACAGCTACATTTCGGAGCAGATCGCCGAAAAGGAGAAGGAGGGAAAAAGACAGAAATACAGAATGGACCGCGTCCGGGAGGCGCTGGTGAACGCGGTGGTTCATCGGGATTACGGCATGAAGGGCAGCACCGTGATCAGCATTGCCGATCGGGAGATCCGGATAGTGTCGCTGGGCGGCCCCGGCGCAGATCTTGGAATTGAGGATGTTCTTCAGGGAGCGGTGCAGTGCAGGAATCCGAATCTGGCCCGGCTGTTTCAGAAATTCGGACTGGTCCGAAACTGCGGTTCGGGAATGAAACAGCTGGTCAGGCCGGCTGGCGCAATTATAAGAAATGCGTCGGTTACGGTGCAGGGAACCGGGCATTCGTTCAGCGTCATCATCAGAAACCTTGACGCCCTGTACCGCAGGAGCGAGGTCGAAGGAGAAGGCGAAAGCGAAGCCGAGACGGATCCGAGCGATATGCAGAAGGATATGGCGAGTCTGCTGCAGTTCGTCCTCAAAAACGGCGCCGTTTCCAGAAAAGACATCGAGGACGAATTCGGGTTCGGCACCACCAAATCCTTCAATCTCCTGAAGCAGCTGTGCCGCGAGGGAAAAATCGTTCAGATCAGAAAGGGCATCAGAACCACCTATGCGGCGGCCGAGAAGTTCGCGTTTGACAATGATGAGGAAACAGATCAGAACGGTCATGAGGAGAACGGCGCTCAGGATGCCGGCGGGCAGGTGATGGCGCAGGAAACTGATCTTCGGGACGGCGGCGCTGAGCAGAAAAGCGGGGCCGGGCAGAACAGTTGCAGTAAACCAGAATAGGGGACGGCTCAGAACGGCGGCAGATCCCGAAGGCGGTAATTGCCGTCTGAAATTTCATGGCGCATGATTTCGTTTTGATTTGAGTGCCCGGCGGCTTTAAAATACCCGTGTTTCACAGGAAAGCAGGCTTTCTGGGTTTCAAAGGGGCGGTAGAAAGCCTCCCGGGGCAACGCTGTTCAAACGGATGCCAAATGGGCGATTCACAGTGGCGGGGAGAGAATTTGAGCGAGATGAAGGATCTGACCGGACTTCGAACCGAGTCGGAGACTGAGACCCGGTCCGAGTCGAAGACTGGGTTGAAGCCTGGGACGGAGGCCGAAACTGGGGACGGGGCCGAGAAAAACGTTTCCAAAGAGGTTTCCCGCGTTCCTCTCTGGAAATTCATTCTGCCGTCCGTTTCCGGCATTCTGTTCTTCATGGTTCCTGTGAGATACGACGGCGGATGGACGCTGCCGGTGAAAATACTCGCCAATCTCATCAGTCAGCGTATCGGAGAGTTTCTTCCGATCCTCTGCGCCGCCATCGTGACGGTCTCCGGTTTTCTCACTGTCGTTCTGCCCTGCTGCCGGCGATACCTTGAGAGTCATCCGGCGCTGAAAAGAACCTTTTCCCCATCCACGATCTGGAAAGTCATCAGAGTTCTGGGAACGGTTTTCATTCTGCTGACCTATTTCGGGATCGGCGATGGCAATCCGGTTCTCAAATACATTGTCTCTTCCGATACCGGCGCGTTTATTCTGAGCGATCTGCTCTGCAGTCTCGTCATAATTTTTCTCATCGCATCCTTCCTTCTTCCGCTGCTGCTGAATTTCGGACTTCCCGAATTCATCGGAGCGCTTATGACCAGGGTCATGCGTCCGCTGTTCAGCATACCGGGGCGGGCTGCGGTGGATGCGCTGACCTCATGGATCGGGGACGGAACTCTGGGGGTGATGCTTTCTGTCACCCAGTACGAGCAGGGGTATTATTCAAAAAGAGAAGCCGCCACCATCACCACCACCTTTTCGGCGGTTTCCATCACATTCGCCATCATCGTTCTGTCGCAGGTGGATCTGCTGGAGTATTTCGGACTGTACTACCTGCTGATCTGTCTGGTGGGTTTCGTCTGCGCCATGATTGTTCCAAGGATCCCTCCTTTGTCTCTGAAGAAGGACGAATATCTGGTGGCGGGAAAGGCCATGGGCGAGGACATTCCGCCCCAGTACCGATCGCTGACGGAATACGGTCTGGCGCTGGCCAAACGGAAGATCGCGTCCGGCAAAGGCTTCGGAGAGTTTCTGCTCGGCGGTCTGGGCAACGCCATGGACATGTGCTTCGGAGTGCTGCCCGTGGTAATGTGCATCGGCACCGTCTCTCTGATAATCGCCAACTACACTCCGGTCTTTGACTATCTCGGAGCTCCATTCAGACCTCTGCTTGAGTTTCTGCAGGTGCCGCAGGCCGCCGAGGCTTCAAAAACCATGGTGGTGGGTTTCTGCGACATGTTCATTCCTTCGATCATCGCCGCCGAGACGATTCAGACCGAAATGACCAGGTTCATTGTGGCCACGATCTCCGTGACGCAGCTGATCTATCTTTCCGAAATCGGCGGACTGATCCTGGGATCAAAAATTCCTATCAACATCTTCGAACTGTTCGTCATTTTCCTTGAAAGAACGCTCATCAGCCTGATGATAATCGTTCCCGTCGCTCATCTGGTGTTCTGATCCGGCGCGAATAATTTGGGCTGGCTTTAGGTTTTTTCGGCTGTTGCTGATATCATATTGCCGTTGCGGATGCTGACTGCGGATTGCACCGCGCTGGAATTTTGTCTAAGGTTTTTACACTTGCGCATCCGGAGGAACTTTTGCTGATTGCACGGTGTATGATTCATCGAAACACAAAAACCAGCCTTTATACGTCCGTTGTCACACGTAGGCCATGGCCTGGCCGTTTCGGGTTTCTACTAAAACCATGTATTTCTCACACTGCCTACTTCTGATCCCGAAGGATCCAGATTCCAGGGGTCGCCAGATCCAGTGCTATTTGGGCTTCTGTTTCGTTTCTTCCGTCTGTATCGACATTCGTCTCCGCCTTTCCTTCTTCTCCTCTCCACCCGCCTTCATTCTCTTCCCGGAAGTTGTTTTCACCGCCGCGTGCTTTCGGCTTTTTGTGCTTAAATGCCCTTGTTTCATTTTTAACGCAATCAGCGCAAGGAGCCGCGTATGCAGCCAATCGCAATTTCCCGCTATATCGACGATCCTCCGCATTTTCTCTTGTGGCAGGCCGACGAACTGGCGCCGCCCATGCTCGGCCTCATGGCCGGAGTGGTGTCGGACAATGTGGTTCTGCTCACCTGTCTGGGTCTCTGCTGCAATTATTTCTACCGCAGATTCCGCGACAATCATCCCAACGGCTTCATTGTTCACTACGCCTACAGCCGGTTGGGAGTGAGTCTCAAGGGGCATTGCTTTCCAAACCCCTTTATCCGGGAATATTTCTAGCCATGCTTCTCTGGAGATATTTCAGAACCTACGCGGGCATGAGATCCGAGAATCTCTTTCACCGCATCGCCTTTCTTTTCCTTGCCGTGACGGTGTTCATTCTGGCCTTTCTTCTCATCCGCAAGGAAAGGATCGTGGTTCTTACTCCTTATACTCAGTCATCCCAGGCCTGGGTCGCCACCTCCGATGGCTCCCGCTCCTACATGGAGGCCTGGGCGCTGTTTTTTGCCCAGGAGCTTGGAAACATTACTCCCGCCAACATCGACTTCATCCGGGATCGGATCGGCAGTCTCATCAGTCCCTCCATCTACAAGGACTTCATGGAGGCGCTGAGCCAGCAGGCTCTTCGCATCAAGGAGGATCGGCTGGTGCTGCGATTTGATCCCAACGCCGTGGAATTCGAGGAGGAAACCGGCAAGATCTTTGTTACCGGACGTCTGTTCACCCGGGCCTTCAACGAGCGGGAGACCAGCGAAATGAGAACCTACGAGTTCATCATCAGACTTTCCAGTTACGCGCCGGAGCTGTTGTGGATGGACACCTACGCCGATCCGCCTCACACCAGAAAATTCCTCCGCAGCCGCAGATCCAGGGACAGCAAATGATCTCAGTCTCTCGCTTTATCTATCAACCTTCTGTTTATCGGCGCCAGTTTCTATGAAACCATCTCTCAAGCCTATTGCGGCTCTGCTGCTGGCCGCCGCAAGTCAGACCGCGCCTGATTTCGCGCATGACGCTTTTGCCGATGACGGCGCAGACGTTCGCGCCCCCGTGAAGTTCAATCTCATTCCCGCGGTTACCGTTTTTGAAGAAAAGGAAACTTCCGAAAGAGCCGTGACCCCGCCTCTTGCAGGGGGCGCGACTGTGGCGGATGGCACTTCGGAGATCATACATTCCGGGTCGTCAGGCTATTCAGCCTCAGCCTCAGATGACGATGGCGCCTCAGCCGATGGCGCATCGCCTTCAGATCTGCGTATTGCCGGAGACCGCCGCGGCCCCCGTCAGGGTATGAACTCCGCCGAGGAGGCCACAGGTTCTTCATCCGAAAGAGAAAGAGATTCCCGCGCCCCCACACTCTCCGCCGACATCAGAGCCAGAACCGACCGGTACGCCAGCGCCCGGCTTTCCGGCAGCAACGATGTGGCTTCATCGGATTCCATGTCGGCAACATCAACAGCATCATCACCTTATTCTGCGGATAACGGCAGATCCTACGACAGCAGCCGAATTTCCGCAGATCGCGCAGATGGCTCAGATCCTGATAAAAAGCCTTTGCGCTCCTCATCCGATGCCGGCGACAAATCGTCAGTCGCCGGCGGTTCAGCCGGCCAAAACATTGCCGTATCCCGGGCCGATGGCGTGCCTCCCGCATCCAAAAGCGGCTCTGCCGCAGGCGGTTCGGCGCCAGCCGATCCTTCGCAAAACGCAGGGGGCGGAAAACCTGAGTCCGCTTCTCATCCGGCGCCGAGGGGAGACCATGCGAAGCAGGTCTCTGACAGCGGCGCGACGTTTTCTTCTTCTGCCGCATCCGGCAATGACGGCAGTATGCGGAAGAACTCTTCCGTATCCGCCACTGCCGGCGGCGCGAATGCGGCGGCGACGTCCGGAGAGAGCGACGTGCCGGCACGGCGCGTTGTCCGCGCCTCGGATCGGACTGCCGAGTCCGCATCTTCGGATGAAAACCGGAGTGCGGCCGGAGCGGGAGACACTCAGGATGACGGGCTGAACCGCCAGAGCGTCATTACCGTCCGTCCGGGGATCAACGAGATCATTCCGGTTTCCCGGGGCTTTGTGAACCGCATTGTCACCCCCTTCGCCCATCCCGAGGTGATTTCGTCTTCCGTATTCTCCGGCGCCGACAGCTGCGAGGAGTTCTGCATCCGGGGCAGCGTCATTTACATAGCCTTTTCAGATGCCCGTCCGGTGGCCATGTTCGTCACCGAGCAGGGCAGAGCCGACGTATCGATTTCCGTCACCATGATCCCCCGGAACATTCCTCCAAGAGAGGTGATCTTCAGACTTCCCGCCGGTGATGACAGTCGCCAGCCGCCTGCCGCGGATCAGCATGCTGCAAGACGTTTCGAACAGTCGGGAGACTATATCTCCACCATCAAGAAGATTCTGAAATCGGCGGCTCTCAACCGGGTTCCGGAGGGCTACGAACTGAGAAACACGGCCGACTCCGCCGGCGTTCCTTCCTGCCATCAGCGGGGACTGGAATTCAGCTTCGCCAATCCCGGTCAGATGCTGGCTGGTTACAACTTTTCCGTTTACATCGGCGTGGTGAAGAACGTTTCGGATCGGCAGATCGAGTTTGACGAAATTTCCTGCGCCGACCCCGACGTGGCGGCGGTGGCGTCCTGGCCCATATCTTTGCTTTACCCGGGAGATCGCTCGGAACTCTTCGTCATCAGACGTCTTTATCACGATCGGACCGAGACCGAAGCCTTCAGACCTAACCTTCTGAGAGAGGGGCGGTGATGGCAAGAAAAAAATCTCTGCTGCCGCCAAAGGTGAAAAAGCACGCCGCCATGGCGGGTCTGGCGGGACTCCTGGTGCTGGTGGCCGCCGGCGCTCTGCTGCTGTCGGAGCGGCGGGAGAAAACCCATGCGGAAGGCACGGTGAGAAACGTGCTTCTTGATCGCAATACAAGGGAGGTGTCGCTGGACGCCATCGAAAGCAGTCTCAAGAAACTTTCCCGGGAGAACAGGGATCTTGCCCGTCAGGTGGCAGGTCTGCAGGAGCAGCTGGAACGGCAGGCCTACCGGACGGGACTGAAAATCGATCCCGCCGCGCTGGAGAACCGGCTGTCCGCCATGAGCCGGCAATTGACGGCCCTGGACGAGAAGTACCGTCACCTCACCTCCGAAAACGGCATGGAGTATCTCAAATCAAAGCGCGAGGCCGGCGAAAGCCGCCAGGAGCGGCTGTTTGCCGACAGCGCCGATCCAAGACCCTCCGGGAAGGGAACCGCAGGAAGCCGGCCTGAAACCGTCTGCCGGCAGGGAGAGACTCTTGCCGACGGTCATTGCGTCAGAAATCTCCGCAAAGAGCCGGCGCCTCCGAAGGAGAGGCCGGAGGACCAGTACTTCAGGCAGCCGCCGGCGCATCCGAAGGAGGGCAAGCGTCGCATCGGCGTCTATACCTCCGGGAAGGAAAGTCCGGCCGCTCCTGCCGAAATTCATGAGCGGGCCAGGACACAGGAAAGCCGCGGTCTCTTTCTGCCGGCTGGCTCCATTCTGAGCGGCGTGTTCATCAACGGCATGGACGCTCCTACCGGGCAGGGCGCGGGGAAGGATCATTTTCCGGCTCTCGTCCGTATCAGTCGCGAGGCAATTCTGCCCAACCGCTACCGGGCCGATATCCGGGAGTGTTTTCTCATTGTTTCAGGCTACGGGGATCTCAGCTCCGAAAGAGCGTATCTCAGAGGGGAACTGATCTCATGCATCACCCAGGATCGGAAGATCATCGAGGGGCAGCTGGACGCCTATGTGGTGGGCAACGACGGCTTTGCCGGAGTCCGGGGAAGACTGGTGTCCAAACAGGGCCAGATCATCGCCAAATCCCTGATGTCCGGCTTTCTGTCGGGACTTGCCGGAGCCTTTGACGTGAAGCCGGTTCCTACCATCAGCACCAGCTCCAACGGCACTGTCAGCTATGAAAGCATCTACAGCTCCAAGGCGCTGCAGGGGGCTGCGGCCACGGGCATCAGTTCGTCCCTGGGCAAGGTGGCGGACTTTTATCTGAAACTCGCCGAGAGTCTGTATCCGGTGATTGAGATTTCCGCCGGCCGGCAGGTGGATGTGGTGGTATCCAAAGGAGCCTATCTTGAGGCGGTGGAGCCGGGACAGTCCAGAATGCGATCCGCCGTCAGCGAGGCCAGACGTCAGAACGATCAGATTTCATCCGGCGCCGGTTCGGAGCGCAGAGCGGAGGGAGGACAGAAATGATTACGGACTTCAGGACGGGAGCATCGATGCTGCTTGCGCTTCTGGCGGGAGGGTGTAGCTTTCTTGATATCGGCGAGAACGAATACCGCTGTCCCGGGGGCGACGACGGCATCGGCTGCGCATCCGCCCGGGATGTCTACCGCCTGACCAGCGGCGCCATGAGCGCTTCGCCAAAAGACGCCGGCGCAGCCGGCAAGATCCTGGACGGACAGAAAACCGCCTCGGGCAACGAGGCGACAGCGGACGTTAGGAAAACGGGAGCCGGCGTCGCGGTTTCTGGCGATGACGGACAGTATCCCGACGAACTGACTCGGGAGCATAGAAGACAGGTGGAGGAGGCGTACATCGTCCCCAACCTTCCGGATCGGCCGGTGCCGGTGAGAACTCCGGCTGGTGTCATGAGAATATGGGTGGCCAGCTGGGAGGATGACGGAGGAGATCTTAACGCTCCCGGGTACATCTACGTGGAGATCGAGCCCCGCCGCTGGATCATCGGAGAGCCGGAGCGTCATCGGGAACATTATTTTTCGCCTCTTGAAAAGTAGTTCCCGCAGACGGCCTGATATGGGGCGGGCGATCAGACCTTGCTGAATTTCTGCGGAGGACGATGCTCAGGAACGTCCGGCGCGGATTGAAAAACAATCTTTCAGATACAACTTTGGTTTTAACATGAGGAACAACATGAAATCAGGAACAGAAATCAGAAACGACCTTCGGATCGACGCCAGAAGCAGCCAGGATCTCGCGGGACAGACGCAATCCGGATGGTATTCATCCCCGAAGGCCTCGATGCTGACGCATATGAAGAATGTCATGTACAGCGCCCCTGCGCTGTATGCCGGCGATCTTGTGGCAAGAAAGGGCGGCGCGGCGGCTGTGGTGGGGCTTGCATGTCTTCTGCTCTGCGATGCGTCTCTTGCCGGCGATCAGGGCACCGAGTTCGACGACGTGTGGAACACGCTGCTGGGATGGGCGCAGGGAACCCTGGGCAAAATCATCGCCCTTTCCATGATGCTGGTGGGCATTATCGCCGGAGTTGCAAGACAGAGCATTATGGCCTTCGCCATGGGCATTGCCGCGGGACTTGGTCTTTTCTACGCGCCTGGCGTGATTAACGGCGTGGTTTCGGCGCAGCTGCCGGCGGCTGCGGAGCATGCCGACGTCATCATGACTCAGCTGGGGCATAAGGCGGGAGGAATGTAGCGGAAGCGATCGGATAAATTTGTCAAAAGTCTTACGGGCTGTTACTATTCACACCCCATGGACGGATGTCAAATGCAACGTCCCCACCCATGACGGCAGCGTGACAGGAGCGGAAAACTGAGCCGTAGCATCCGCCCCTCCTACCCTGCTGAAGGAGGTGACGAAGAGTAACGATGTTGAG
>JAFURY010000107.1 GCA_017480795.1 Succinivibrionaceae bacterium | reverse complement strand
ATGTCATTGGCGTGTCTCCTTATTTTGACGATTTCTATTATAAGTTAAGACATGCCTTTTTTCATCTATGAACCCTTATCACACAAGGCTTTTTCGACTCTTTTTGAGTTGTGTAATAAATACTAGCATCATGGACATGCATGTTTCCTGTAAACGTTTTTCTGGCCGACTTTTTCCTTTGTCTTTGCGCCGGTGCAAAGTCCGCTTGGACATTTTTTCGGTTTTTTTTCGTTTTGGCGATTTGAAATGTTCCGCACAGTCCCTATATATACGGTAGCAACAGATTAACATTGAAAGATTTCATTACAGGAGTAAATCACTATGGGTAAGATTATCGGTATCGATTTGGGAACCACTAATTCATGCGTAGCGGTTCTTGAAGGAGATCAGGCCAAGGTTCTGGAGAACGCCGAAGGCCACCGCACAACCCCTTCCATCATCGCTTACACCAAGGACGGCGAAATCCTTGTTGGCGACACCGCCAAGAGACAGGCCGTTACCAACGCTGAAAACACCCTTTACGCCATCAAGCGTCTCATCGGTCGTCGCTACGAGGACGAGGAAGTGAAGCGCGACCGCGAGGTTATGCCTTACAAGATTGTAAGGGCCGACAATGGCGATGCATGGGTAGAAGTCAAGAACAAGAAGATGGCTCCTCCGCAGGTATCCGCAGAGGTGCTGAAGAAGATGAAGAAGACCGCCGAGGATGTTCTGGGCGAGAAGGTTACCGAGGCTGTCATTACCGTTCCTGCATACTTCAACGACGCTCAGCGTCAGGCTACCAAGGATGCGGGTCGTATCGCCGGACTTGAGGTGAAGCGTATCATCAACGAGCCTACCGCCGCAGCTTTCGCTTATGGCGTGAACAACGTCAAGGGCGGCAAGACCATCGCTGTTTACGACCTCGGTGGCGGTACCTTTGATATTTCGATCATTGAAATCGACGAAGTTGATGGAGAAAAGACCTTCGAGGTTCTTTCCACCAACGGTGACACCCATCTGGGCGGCGAGGATATCGACAATGTTATTATCAATTACATCGCCGAGGAGTTTGAAAAGGAGCAGGGTGTAGATCTGCGCAAGGATCAGCTGGCTCTGCAGCGTCTGAAGGAAGCTGCCGAAAAGGCCAAAATCGAGCTTTCCTCCGCTCAGCAGACCGAAATCAATCTGCCTTACATCACCGCTGACGCATCCGGTCCTAAGCACCTGAACCTGAAGATGACCCGTTCAAAGCTGGAGTCCCTGGTGGAGGATATCGTCATCAAAACCATCACTCCGGTAAGAAAGGCCATCGCAGACTCCGGCAAGTCTCTTGAGGAGATTGACGATGTGATCCTGGTGGGCGGTCAGACCCGTATGCCCCTGGTTCAGAAGATTGTGGGCGACTACTTCCAGAAGCAGCCTAGAAAGGACGTAAATCCTGACGAGGCGGTTGCGATGGGCGCAGCCATTCAGGGCGGCGTGCTCTCCGGCGACAAGCATGACGTGCTTCTGCTGGATGTTACCCCTCTGTCGCTGGGCATCGAAACCCTCGGCCAGGTCATGTCAACTCTGATCGAGAAGAACACCACCATTCCTACCAAGAAGTCTCAGGTGTTCTCTACCGCTGACGACAACCAGAGCGCCGTAACCATTCATGTTCTGCAGGGCGAGCGCAAGCAGGCCAACCTCAACAAGTCTCTTGGCCAGTTCAACCTCGACGGCATTCCACCTGCACCGCGCGGAACTCCGCAGATCGAGGTGACTTTCGACATCGACGCCGACGGTATTCTTCATGTATCCGCCAAGGACAAGAAGACCGGCAGAGAGCAGAACATCACCATCAAGGCTTCCTCCGGTCTGTCTGACGATGACATCGAAAGGATGGTTCGCGAGGCGGAGGCGAACGCCGAGGAGGACAAGAAGTTCGAGGAGCTGGTCAAGGCCAAGAACCAGGCTGATCACATGTGTCATGAGATCCGCAAGCAGGTGGACGAGGCCGGTTCGGCTCTCAGCTCCAGCGACAAGGAGGCCATCGAGTCAGCCATCGCCGCTGTTGAAACCGCCACCAAGGGCAACGACAAGGATGCCATTGACAGCAAGGTGAACGCTCTCATGCAGGCAGCTCAGCCGCTGGCTCAGGCAATGCAGGCCAAGCAGCAGCAACAGTCTTCCTCTCAGCAGTCCGAGCAGAGCTCCGCATCGTCTGCTCAGAAGGATGACGACGTAGTCGACGGAGAATTTACCGAGAAGTAAAAAAGCGCATACAGCATAGCGCAATGTTTCAAGGGGCACTTACTGGAGATCCGGTATGTGCCTTTTGCTAGTAAATGCTGAGCGAATATTTGCATCTGCGGCCTGAGCCAGCTTCGGCCGCAGACGGACAGTCGATTGATTCTAACGGACGGGTGATTTTATGAAGAAAGATTATTATGCGATACTCGGCGTGGCCAAGGATGCCAAGGAGGCTGACATCAAGAAGGCCTACCGTCATCTGGCCATGAAGTATCATCCGGATCGCAATCCTAAGGATCCAAAAAAGGCTGAGGAAAAGTTCAAAGAAGTCAAAGAGGCTTATGAGGTGCTTATCGATCCTCAGAAACGTCAGCTCTTTGATCAGGGCGTTGATCCGAATGATCCGCAGTCGGGCTTCGGCGCCGGCGGATTTGGAGGTTTCGGCGGATTCGGTGGCTTCGGCAGCGGTGGCGGCGGAGATTTCGGCGACATGTTCGGCGACATTTTCGGCGATGTTTTCGGGCGCCGAGGCGGAGGCAGAAGGCATGCCGAGACTCCTCGGGGAAGCGATCTGACCTATCAGATCGAAATTTCTCTGGAGGAAGCGGTTACCGGCTGCAGCAAGGACATCACCTTCGAATCCTACTGCACCTGCAAAACCTGCAGTGGCTCTGGAGCTGAAGGATCCTCCAAGCCGGAGACCTGTCCGGTGTGTCACGGCTCTGGTCAGACCCAGATCTCCCGCGGCATTTTCGCACAGATCATGGAATGCACCCGCTGTCACGGCACCGGCAAGATCATCAAGAACCCATGCAAGGATTGTCACGGCGAGGGTCGCGTAAAGAAGAAGAGAACCGTCAGCGTGAAGATCCCTGCCGGTATCGACGAGGGGCAGAGAGTTCGTCTCAACGGAGAGGGCGAAGCCGCGCCGTTCGGAGGAGTTCCTGGCAATCTCTACGTTCAGGTGTTCATCCGCAAGCACAGCATTTTCATTCGTCGGGAACTTGATCTGTACTGCGAAGTTCCGATCAGTTTCACCACCGCCGCTCTGGGCGGCACAGTGGATGTGCCTGTGATCGGCTCAGAACGTCAGTGCGAACTCAAGATCCCTAAGGAAACCCAGACCGGCAAGCAGCTGCGTCTGCGCGGCAAGGGCGTCAAGGCCATCGGCAGCGATGTAAGAGGCGATCTCATCGTTCAGATCAAGGTTGAAACCCCGGTAAATCTTACCGATCATCAGAAGAAGCTGCTTTTGGAACTGGAAAGTTCTCTCAACGATGGCGACAAGGGCAAGGGACTTGCGGAGCACAGTCCGAAACGCAAGAGTTTTATTGACGGAGTAAAGGACTTCATGTCCAAATTCATGGATACCGATCAGGACAAAAACAAAAAGGGATAAAAATGGACAAGGTACCAATGACAGTCAGGGGCGCGGAGCTTCTGCGCGCCGAGCTGGAAAAACTCAAGACCGTGGATCGGCCTCAGGTGGTTCAGGAGATAGCCGAGGCCCGGGAGCATGGCGATCTCAAGGAGAACGCTGAATACCATGCCGCCCGTGAGCAGCAGGGCATGATCGAGGCTCGCATCAGAGATATCGAGGGCAAACTTTCCAACGCCCAGATCATCGATGTTACCAAAATACCGAACGACGGCAGAGTGGTTTTCGGCTGTACCGTAACTGTCTACCGTGAGGATCAGGACAAGGAAATCGTTTACAAGATTGTTGGCGAGGACGAGGCTGATCTGAAGCAGAATCTCATTTCGGTTTATACTCCGATAGCCAAGGGCCTTATCGGCAAGGAAATCGACGACGAGGTGGTGATCAAGGTTCCGGCGGGCGAAATCAAACTTGAAATCGTGGACGTCAAATACGTCTGATCTTCACGTTTTCAATACCGTAATAAACCAAAGGGGCGCCATGGCGCCCCTTGCTGTCTGTGGTGATTGGCAGATCTGGTCGCTTCAGTCCTTCGGAAGGTTGTAGGCTGATTCTTCCTTTTTGGTTTTCTGTCTGAAGATGGTGACGATGGCGCCCATAACCTGCACCAGTTCGGCTCCGGCTTCCTTTGCGATCTGCTCGGCCGCCTCCTCCCGGTTGTCGCGGTTGAGACCGTTGACCTTGATCTTCAGAAGCTCGTGATGGGCGAGGCTGGTTTTGATTTCGTTCAGAACGCTTTCGGACAGGCCGTTGCTGCCGATGATGACTACCGCTTTCTTGTCGTGGGCGCAGGTTCTTAAATACTGGATCTGGTTTTTGGTTAGCATAAGATGGTCCGTTATCTGGTTGCAGGGTTGCCAGGAACCTGAGGCGAGGTCGCCCGGTGCCTGAAAAATATTTTGAATATTATCACAGAATTCCTGTTTGCGAACTTCATTTTTGATTCTTGATGCATGAGTCTGCCGGATTAATCCTGCTTGCTGTGCTATTCTGACGCCTGGCAGAGTTTTGTCTGAGATTTCCAGGACCGGGCTGGCCTCTATCCTTATGTTTCGGCGGATCACGATCCAAAATCTGGCGCTGAGACATTTAATTCTGCATGCGCTCTGATCTACAATTGAATTTTGCAAGCGCGGCCAGAGGAAACCGCATTTCTTCTCGGCGCTGGCCGCATCCCGGACGCTGCGGCAGAGGCGGAAGGGATGTGTCTTTCTGTAATTACAAGGATTTTTCATGGAAACACAAGAGCATAAAGAAGAAAAGAAGCCCGAAGTCAACGAGAAGCGCTGGGTTTTTCTTGATACCGAAACCACCGGCAAAAGCGAGAACGGCCCGGCCCATACCGGTCACAGGGTGATTGAAATCGGAGCCGTGGAGGTTTACGACCGCAACTTTACCGGCAAGGAATACCGGCAGTTTCTCAACCCGGAGATGAAAATCGATGCCGAGGCCATGCAGGTTCACGGTATCACCGACGAGTTTGTGGCTGACAAGCCTCTGTTCAAGGATGTCGCCCAGGAGTTTGTCGAATTCGTCCGGGGCTCGGTGCTCATCATCCACAACGCCAAGTTCGACGTGGGCTTCCTCAATCAGGAACTGGCCATGGCCGGCCGCGAAGAAAAAATCGAAACTCTCTGCACAGTGGTGGACTCCTACGCCGAGGCGAGAAAATTAAGACCTGGGCATGCCAGATACAGCCTGGATGCCCTGTGCGAAATCTTCAACATTGATAATTCCAACCGAACCCAGCACGGAGCCCTGCTTGACGCCAAGCTGCTGGCAGAAATGTATCTGGCTCTTACCGGAGGTCAGAAAACAATGAGTTTCAGCCAGGCTTCCGGCGGCGTTCAGGGCTCGGGCGCCGGCATCCAGCACGGACCGCTGAAGGTGGTGCGTGCAAGTCCGGCCGAGCTGGAGGCTCACGAGGAGAAACTGAAAAAAATGATGAAGAAGGGCAAGACGGACAACTGGCACACCTATTGGCTCTAGAGCGTCGACAAGTCGCTTTTGCCAGGTTTGCAGTTTCGTTCGTCTGATAATCTACGCGTGAGAATAAAAGCCCAGGCACTGCCTGGGCGAAGTTTGATACACGAGGAATAAAAACTTTTCAGTTACGAGCAGATCGGGGCGCTGTCGCGTTGGGGATGGTCCGTTGCGGCAGGCCTGAGATTGCTCAGGATCTCCTCCGTCGATACGTCCCCGCCGTCCAGACTTTCCTTGATTGCCACAAATTCGTCGAAGTGTTCGATGAACAGATCGCAAAGCACCGGGTCGAAATGCTGACCGCGTTCCTCTTTGAAGAGGTTGTAGATCTTGTCCATAGGCCATTTCTTCTTGTAGCACCGATCCGACGCCAAAGCGTCAAAGACGTCGGCTATGGCGGTGATGCGACCGTTGATAGGAATGGCCTCGCCGGAAAGACCGTTTGGATAGCCCTTTCCGTTCCATTTCTCATGGTGGTAGAAGGCTACCTCCGCGGCGACGTTGAACAGCTCGATCTCCGAGTTCTTCAGCATTTCATATCCGATTTGGGCGTGGGTCTTCATAACCTGCCACTCGTAATCGTCCAACTTGCCCGGTTTGTGAAGGATCTCGTCAGGGATGGCGATCTTGCCCAGATCATGAAGAGGCACAGCCTTCTTCAGAAGTTCCACATCCTTTTCCGGCATTCCGGATAGTTTTGCCAGCAGTTCGCAGTAGGCTGAAACTCTTTTGACGTGAACGCCGGATTCCTTGGATCTCGTTTCCACAACTTCGCATATTCGGTACATGATCTCCCGCTGATTGCGGTTGATGAGATCGTTGAGGTACATGTTCCGGTAGTGGGTTGACAGCGTCTCCTGCAGCAGATTCGATATGTCGCAATCAAACTCAAGGGCAGCTTTTCCAGGTAGTTCCAGATAATAGACGATACCGTGAAAATCGCTGTAGCTGATGAATGTGTATTTGCCGTCTTTCGAGGATGCTCTGCCGCTAAGCACGGTTTCCATGATGATGGGATCCGGCAGATTTTCGGCTTTGATGCTCCTGCCCGTGATATAGTCGATGAAACTGACCTGCGCGTTGCAGCTGTTGACGAAGGAATACACGTGACCCACCAGCTGCGACTCGTCGTTGCTTATGCATACTCCGGTGAGCAGCTGGTAGAGAGCGCGGTAGACGTACCTTGCGCCGTCATAGATGCTTTCGCAGTTCACCAGACCGTGGGAGATGCTGTTGATGTCGATGAGCTGGCGGGTGATGCCGCAGAGGTCGCGTTTGTCCTTGAAGGAGTTGAAATTGCATCTTGCAAGGGTTCTCAGTTTCTGGGCCGTCAGATCGGTCTTTTCGCGATAGTCGTCGATATCGTAGCGATCAAGGATTTCATCCTCGGGAGCCTGTCCGGGCTGCCCTGTTCTCAGAACTATTCTGACCGTGTCGTTGCGCAGTTCGTTGCGGACATACTCGGCCACATCAAGACCTGCGTGATCGGTTTCCATGACCACGTCAAGAAGGATGAGAGCGACATCGGGAGTTTCGCGCATGATCCTGCACGCCTCCTCTCCAGAGTGCGCGGAAAGAAACTTAATTTTAAGACCGTCATAGCGGATCCCGGTGAGGGCAAGCCTAGTGATTCGATGAACGTCCTCGTCATCGTCTACTATGAGCAGTATCCATTCCTGCAGCGGCGCCAGCCGGGCGAATTTCACCAATTGGCCTGAGCCTGGGGCTTCAGGTAGAGGACAGTTGACATTATTCATTTTGTGCAGCCGTAAAGTACATAGAAAATCTTTCCGTGCCAATATTGTTGTCCGGGCATCTTCTCTGTATGCCCTTTCTTGCATTTTGCAAGTTTTTGTATGTATGAAGCATAATGCAGACAACATACGTTATATTCACAAAATCAATTATACCTAGAACTTTTTTATAAAATGTAAAAGAAATGCAATTTTGTGAGGATTGTAGCATGATTGAACCGTGTAAAAACGATTCGTTTTAATGAATTAAATGTATTAAAAGTGTATGATTATGACCACTCTTCCGGATTAGGATCGTCATTAAGATGGATTTTGAAGTCCTGTCCGCAATTGCATGTCACGTTTAAATTTTCAATTTCATCTTGCAAAATGCAAGAAATTTTACATTTGCATTTCCAGCAGCGGTAATCCGGTCTGTAGGTGTCAGTTGTGGAATCCTCCCGGTCTTTGCTGAGACTGTAGTCGAATCTTACAAACAGCCGCCGGCATTTGCCGCAGTAGTACATTTGGTAGCCGTAACCGGGATCGAGACTGTAGCCGTCCTCAAGATGCCGGAAAGTCTCCTTCAGGATCTTTTTCGATGACACCAGATATTCCAGCAGGGGCCGGCCGCCATGGTGGAGACTCGATACCGTCAGGGCGTGGTAGGTGCATACCACGCTGCTGCCGTAGGTGATCTCGTGAATTTTGCCGCAGGACGGGCATGGAATGCTGTAGGATATGCCGCTCATGATGGTTTCCGGTAAAAAAATCCGCCGACATTCGGAAGAAGCGGCGGACATTGAGAATTATGGATTCTCGGATCGCTGAATTCTGGCGATCCGTCTATGGATCTTATTCGTTGATCACCACCTGCGCCTCGCCCTGAGCCGCCGCCTCGATGCTGCCCAGCAGCCAGGCCTTTTCGCCCTCGGCGTTCAGCAGGTCGACGGCCTTTGCGGCCTCGGAAGCTGGAAGCGCCGCAATCATGCCTACGCCGCAGTTGAAGGTGCGGTACATCTCGCGGCGATCCACGTTGCCGTTTTTCTGCAGCCAGTTGAAGATTTCAGGCCACTGCCATGATTTGCCGTCGATGACGGCCCTGGTGCCCTCCGGAAGAACCCGCGGGATGTTGTCCCAGAAGCCGCCGCCGGTGATGTGGGCAAGGGCGTGGACGTCAACCGCCTTGACGAGCTTCAGCAGCGGCTTGACATAAATTCTGGTAGGAGCCAGCAGGGCATCGCCCAGGGTTCCGCCGTCGAAAGGCGCGTTGAGATCGGCCTTGCTGACCTCGACGATCTTTCTGATGAGGGAGAAGCCGTTGGAGTGCGGTCCGGAGGATGCTATGCCCACCAGGGCGTCACCCGGGGCGACCTTGCTGCCGTCGATGATTTCGTCCTCTTCCACCACGCCTACGGCAAAGCCTGCCATGTCGTAGTCGCCTTTGGCGTACATGCCCGGCATTTCGGCCGTTTCGCCGCCGATAAGGGCGCAGCCTGACATTTCGCAGCCGCGGCAGATGCCGGAGATGACAGTGGCGGCCTGATCCACGTTCAGGTGCCCGGTGGCGTAATAGTCCAGGTAGAACAGCGGCTCCGCGCCCTGAACGATAAGATCGTTGACGCACATGGCCACCAGATCGATGCCCACGGTGTCATGGCGGTTGAGGTCGATGGCGACTCTCAGTTTGGTGCCTACGCCGTCGGTGCCGGATACCAGGACCGGTTTCTTGTAGCCCTGCGGGATCCGGCACAGCGCGCCGAAGCCGCCAAGACCCCCGATAACCTCGGGACGGGTGGTTTTCTTTACGTCAGCCTTGATTCTCTCCACCAGGGCCTCGCCGGCATCTATATCCACGCCGGCTTCCTTGTAGTTTAACTTCTGCTCAGACACAACAAACTCCGTTTATGAAATCTGCGTGAATTATATCATATTTGGGACTGATGGCATCGGTGATCGACCACGGCGCCAAAGCGAACGCCGGATGTGCCTGCGGCCGGACTGCCGACGCGCATTCCTGCGTTTTCCGTTTCCTCCAGCGTCGGCCACTGTCCGACGGGTTCGACGGGGGCTGACAACGCAAAGGCCAAATCCTGCTGAAATCAATTTTGACCTCTCTTCATGTTGTCACCGCCGTCTTTTGAATATATATTACATTCATGTTGCTGTTTTTGATCTCTGACGATGGGTCTTCTTATGACGAGATACGGTGGTGTTCTGCTGACATGTTCGGCGCTTCTTTGTGCCGTCGGTTCAACCGGGGCCTGGGCGGCGGATCTGGCCGAGGGAGTTCTTGACGACGGCCGGGGCGTCATACGTTTTTCCGGAGTGGTGGAGCCTGGCGACTACGAGAACTTCAAAAAGCTTTACGACAGCATGGCCGGCTCCTCCAACAGAGCGGCGGCGGTGCTGCTGGACAGTCCGGGCGGCGATGTGACCAACGGCGTGCTTATCGGCACCTTTATCCATGATCAGAAAATGGAAACGATAGTTGAAAAAGGCAGAAACTGCTTCAGCTCCTGCATTTCCATCTTCGCCGCCGGAGTTCCGAGAACCGCCAGCTCCGGCGCCAGAATGGGAGTCCACCGGGCCTATGACGATCAGGCGGCCAACAAGGACAACGCCCAGGCACGTTCAGTATCCATTTTTCTCAATGACTACTACCGCAAGTTCAATGTTCCGGATCAGATCCGCATCGCCATGATCGACACTCCTCCCGACAAGGTCTACGTGCTGTCGGAACGGGAACTGAGGGCTTTTTCCACCTCGAACGTCAAAACAGAAGTCTCAAGACCGGTGCTGACGGTGGAAAAAAGCAGGAAACTGGTGGAGGACACCAAACTCAAGGCTCTTGAGCTGATGGACGGCGGAAAGTTCATGGAGGCCGCCCAGAGCCTTGAAAAGATCAAGGATCGTGGCGCCAGCGACTACGAGGTGTTCTCCATGCTGGGCAGAGCCTACTACATGTCCGGAAACCGCACTCAGGCCCTGATCAACTACACCGCCGCGGTGAAGATCAACCCGCATCACCCCGACAGCTGGAGATGCCTCGGGGAGCTGCAGGCCGACGACGGCAACGTGGAATGGGCCACCCAGTCGCTGGTGAAGTATTACAACAACATGGACGACAAGGAGCTGGCCTTTTCGGTGCTTGAGGGCATGTCGGCAAGGTACAAGGGTCAGAAGCGCGATCTGGCGGCGGCCGCGGCCAGAAGAAAGGTCAGAAAGTAAAACTCCGGATCTTATTCCGTCTGCTTCTGCAGGCCGAGGGTTTTCCTGACCTCCGCCTGCATTTTCATTTTTGCTGTTTGGTTGCTTCGAGGTGGATTTGAGTCTGGATGATGTCCCTCTTACGGACTTTCCGGCGGAGATGAAGACGATTGCCAGCGGCGATCATTTTCTTCCCATGAGCCGGAAGGAAATGGAGTCCCTTGGCTGGGACCAGTGCGACGTCATACTCGTGACGGGTGACGCCTATGTGGACCATCCCAGCTTCGCCATGGCCATTCTGGGCCGGACTCTTGAACGTTTCGACTTCAGAGTAGGCATTATTTCTCAGCCCGACTGGCGCAGCTGCCTGGAGTTCAGGCGTCTTGGGGCGCCGAGACTGTTCTGGGGCGTATCCTCCGGCAATATGGATTCCATGGTGAACCATTACACCGCCGACAAGAAAATCCGGCATGACGATGCCTACACCCCCGGCAACGTCAACGGAAAGCGGCCGGATCGCGCCGCGACGGTGTACGCCCAGCGCTGCCGCGAGGCCTTCAAGGGAGTGCCGGTGGTGGTGGGCGGCATCGAGGCTTCCCTGCGGCGTCTTGCTCATTACGACTACTGGTCGGAAACCGTGAAACGACCGCTGATCTTCGACGCCAAGGCGGATATGCTGCTTTACGGCGCCGGCGAGCGCTCCATTGTGGAGCTGGCCATAAGGCTGGATCGGGGGGAGAGCATCCGCGAGATCACCGACATCAGGGGCTCGGCGGTCATTGTTTCCGGTCCTCCTGAGGGCTTTGTCCGGATTGACGAGCAGAACTGCAGCGCGGTGGCGGAAACTTCGGACGGCGCGTCCAAGCCCTATCTGCTTCTGCCATCCTACGAGGAAGTCAAGGCGGACAAAATCCGCTACGCCCGCAGCATGTACCTGCTTCACCGGGAGACCAACCCCTACTGCGCCCGGCATCTCATGCAGCCCTGCGGCGACCGGGCCGTATGGATCAATCCGCCCCCTCTGCCGCTGGCGGAGGCGGAAATGGACCTCGTCTACGATCTGCCTTACCGGCGCCGTCCCCATCCATCCTACCGGGAAACCATCCCGGCCTATGAGATGATCAAAACCTCCATCACCGCCATGCGGGGATGCTTCGGAGGTTGCGCCTTCTGCACCATCGCGGCTCACGCCGGAAGAATTATCCAGTGCCGCTCTGAAAAAAGCATTCTCCGGGAAATCCGGGACATCCGGCTGAAGGTTCCAGGGTATGCCGGAGTGATTTCGGATATCGGCGGACCCTCGGCCAACATGTACGGTCTTGGCTGCGGCAGCCAGAAAGCCATGAAAAGCTGCCGCCGCAGCTCCTGCCTCTATCCCAACGTATGCCGGTTTCTGAAAACCGACCAGTCGAGATGCATCGAACTTTACCGCGCGGCCAGGAGCGCCGACGGCGTCAGACGAGTTTTCATCTCCTCGGGCATCAGGCTTGATCTGGCCGTTTTGTATCCCCAGTACATCCGGGAGCTGGCGGAGCATCATGTCAGCGGGCACCTCAAAATCGCCCCCGAGCATATCGCCGACAACGCTCTTGCCTGCATGCACAAGCCGGGGCGGAAGCTGTACGACGAGTTTGAGAGGCTGTTCTGCCGCTACTCCCAGGAGGCGGGCCTGAAGCAGCAGATCATTCCATATTTCATCGCCTGTCATCCCGGCACCACCGACAGGGACATGATAGAGCTGGCCATCTGGCTCAAGAAGCACGACCTCAGAGTGGATCAGGTCCAGAATTTTTATCCGACTCCGTTGTCCAACGCCACCACCATGTATTATGCCGGGTTTGATACAGATCGGCGGATCTCGGACGATGGAAAAGAAATCTTCTGCGTCAGGGGCGAAATCAGAAGACGCAGGCAGAAGGCCATCCTGCGGTATCATGATCCTGAAAATCATGAACTTATCCGACAGGCGCTTCTGGAGTGCGGCATGAAGGATCTCATCGGATCTGGTCCGAACTGTCTTGTTCCCTATGGGACCGGCAGGCGTCGTGGCGACGGCGGCAGATCCGGCAGGGATCATGGCGGCTCCCGAACGACGGGCCGCGGCTCATGCGGCGGAAACAGGCAAGGCGGCGTGGAAGGCGGAAGACGCGAAAGGCGGTCGGAGGGTTTTCGGGAATGTCGCAGGGACAGCCGCGGCGCGTCCGGCAGATCGCAGGCGCCGGGGCCAAAGCGGGGCTAATGGGCAAAACAGAGTGACCGTTTGAAAAATATCGCTTTCTGTCGTAGGATTCTCAACCTCAGAAACGCAACGCGCGAAAGTTCAGGAAAACGGGTCTCCGGCGCGCGTTTGGGCGTTTTTCCATTTTTAAGTTCAAGAACAGTTGGCAAAAAAATCATGAATATATATTTCAGGCCGGCGCTGGCGGCATGTTTTGGAGCCGCTCTGCTTGGCGGCTGCCAGGGCGATCTTCTGGGTTTCGACGACAACCGGAACGATGTGCGGGACGACGTGGAGGCCTACGTGGAGAGTCTGGATTTTCTGACTGAAATGCAGCGCAATTCTCTTATGCAGATGGCTCAGACGTACCAGCATATCTTCAAAACCGATTTTTACACCGCCGACGGTCAGGTCAGCGAAATCAACATCAACACCCTGCGCAACGAGATCGAACTGGCCAGCAATTGCATGGTTCACGCCTTCGGCTCCAACCGGGAACTGTTCTCGGCCATGGTCAGAGCCCTCAGACGCAAAGCTGCGGACAACGACACCAGGGCGGACAAGGTCAAGGAGTTCGATCGTCTCGCTCAGCAGGTGTACTACAACGAAACTCACTTTGACGGCAACGAGGACACCTGCATGTACAGACCCGGACCGGTCAGCGACGCTGGCGGCGCGCAGGGGGAGGCAAAATGATAATCAGCGGAATTCGCAGATCCTACGAAAGGGGGGCGCTGAAGGAGGAGGACATGCCGGCAAAGCCGCTGGAGCTGTTTGAAAAGTGGCTTCATGAGGCGGTGGACGAAAAACTTGCGGATCCTACCGGCATGGTGGTGGCTACCGTGGACGGCTCCGGCATGCCGTGCCAGCGTTCGGTTCTGCTGAAGAAATTCGACGAGCGCGGGTTTGTTTTCTTCACCAATCTCACCTCCCGCAAGGCCCGGCAGATCGAGGGCAACTCCGCGGTGAGCCTGCTGTTTCCGTGGTACCCTCTTGAGCGTCAGGTTCATGTTCAGGGCAGAGCCTCGAAAATCAGCGCCATGGAGGTCGTCAGCTACTTCACCTCAAGACCCCGGGACAGCCAGATCGGAGCGTGGGTTTCCCATCAGTCCTCGGTGATATCGGCGCGCTCGGTGCTGGAAGCCAAGTTCTTTGAACTGAAAAGCAGGTTTTCCAAGGGAGAAATTCCTGTTCCGTCCTTCTGGGGCGGCTATAGGGTGTCGCTTGAAACCATCGAGTTCTGGCAGGGCGGAAAAAACCGGCTGCACGACCGTTTCCTCTATACTAAAGAGGGCGAATCGTGGAAAATGGAGAGATTGGCTCCGTAGCCCGGCGAGGGTTTCATGCGGAACCGACTGAATTTTCCCGGCCGTATGCCGTATAGAGGAGTGATTGCATGAAACTTTTGCCAGCCGCAGCTGTCGCTCTGATCTTCGGTTCAGCCCTTGCGCTGAACGGATGCGTGGCGATCGACGATTATGACGATGACCATCATCACCATCACCATGACGACCGCCATGATCAGCATCATGATTCCCGCCATGATTCACGTCACGACGTTCATCATGATTCGCGCCATGATGCTCGACATGATGTTCACCATGAGTCCCGCCATGACGTTCAGCATGACTCCCGTCATGATGCCCGTCGTGACATCCGTCGTGATACCCGTCCCGACAGGTTGCACGACGACAATCGCCGCAGAAAATAAGTCGCATTCAGGAATTTCATGTTCTGCCGACTGCGTTTTTTGACGTCGCGAGCCGGATAAATCTTCAAAACAAAATCGAACTAATGCTCGTTGCTTTAGTCACACTATTGTGCATAATGATCGAAAGTAGCATAGGAACGGCGATTGAACGTAGCGCCGTTGTTCCTCTTGTCTGCTGAGACCTGCAATGCCGATCTGGGCGTAGCTGCAACAGATTGCATTGCCTGTGCATGGTACGGGAAATGCTCCTGCGGATTTCGCAGTTGCTTTGATTGAAAATGAGGTTAGAAAATAATGAAATTAGCGACCTTGTCAGCTATCTGTTTGGCATGCGCCGTTAGTCTCTCAGGTTGTATCGTCATTGATGACGACATGTACTACGACGACTACGGTTACGATGCACCTCCGCCGCCGCGGCACCACCATCATCATGGCCATCATTCGCCACCGCCACCTCCGCCAAGGCATCATCATGACGGTCCGGGACATCATCATCATGGTCCAGGCGCCGGTCCACGTCCTGGCGGTTTTGATCATCGGCACGGCCCAGGCGCAGGTCCTCGTCCTGGCGGTCATGGCCCAAGCGCCGGCCCACGCCCAGGCGGACACGGTCCTAGCGCCGGT
>JAFURY010000106.1 GCA_017480795.1 Succinivibrionaceae bacterium | reverse complement strand
TGTATCTATTACCTAATGTTATAGCAATATTATACCTAATTAGGTTTAGTTTTGCAAGGCTATCATGTTGATTTTTATAGATTTTTTAAATATTAGGTAATAATACTGGTAGATTTACCCAATTTTTACGGAGTCTGTGATTAATAAGAATATCCTTCACGAAATCCTCAACAATATCCATCAGAATCACCTCGCATGCTTTGATTTCGCATTGGTCTTGCGAACCTTCTTCTTGACAAGCGGTTTGCTGTTGTATTCGCTGGCTATCCCCGTCCTTCGCAAACCGATTTCAAAGTATTCCTCGTTGATGTCGATGCCCACGGCTCTTCGTCCCAGTCTCGCCGACACGGCAGAGGTAGTGAACGAACCGGAAAACGGATCCAGAACCACGTCCCCGACCCGGGATGATGCCCTGACAATTCGTTCAAGCAAATCCTCCGGCTTCTGGGTGGGATGATTTTCATACTCGTCCATTTTGAAGCGCACGCGGCTGAAATTCCAGACATTTCCCGGAACCTTCTCTGGATTGTAGGGTCTTGGAGGATCCTTGCGGTAGTCAATGAGTTTGCGCCTAGCCCCGGTCTTGGCCTCGACCATTATGTCATCGGCATTGAACACATATCCGGCTTTCGAACTTTTGTTGACCATCAGAATCGGCTCGTACAACGAGCCGTACATTTTTTTGCTCTGGACTCCCGAACTGTCGTAGGTCCAGACTATCCGGCAGAGAACGTTGTATTTCCCGGAAACATACACATCCAGATACGGCATGTATTGCGTGGCAGACATGAAATACATCGTGCCATCGGGTTTGAGCACGCGCATGCACTGGTCAATCCAGATTTTGCACCAGTCGACATACGCCTCCGGACTTTCCCATCTGTCAACGTTGTTGCCGAAGTTCTTGCCGATGTTGTATGGCGCGTCGGCGAAAATCAGATTCACCGAATCGCTCCTCATGCTCCCAAGCACGTCAATGCAATCCCCCAAAATGGCCATGGAGCTGTCGTTGTGCCGTTCGCAAAGCCGGCGGTTCTGACTGAAAAGACTTCCGAAATCGAAACCGTCGAGAGTCTCCGCAGGCGCCCTGGTGGCGGTTTGAACACTGTCCGGAGTAAGATTATACTCATAAGACGAAAAACAAATTTTGTTCGGCTCGTGCTCGTCAGTGTTCAAAAGCATAAACTCTCCTCTACTCTCCAATCTCCCATCCGGCATTTTCCTGCGCTTTCCTGCATTTTCCGACAATCCGACAATCCGACAATCCGACAATCCACGTTTCGGACGCAACCCAAATTCGGAGCGCAAGGGTTTTATAACAATTCTATTTTACACAACAGATTTTCTTTATGCAAGTTAATTTTGCGTAATTTATCAAATATAGTTTAGAATCTGTTTCCGCATAGATTCCGATCCGTGCCCGCAGATATATGTCGATCTGCGGGCATGGGTCGGTCTGCCGCCGATTCCTGCGTGTCCCGGGCGTCATATGCGGCGCGCTCGCGGCATGTTAAAGCTTCCTGCCTGTCTCCGGGAGCAAGCGACCGGTCGTCCCGGTCAGCGGGAATCGCAGTCCGCCATCAAAGACGAAAACGCACCGGTTTCCGAAAGACGCATGCGGCGGCGCAGACAGGGCTTGATGTTCGAATCTGCGTCCGGTTGCGGACAGAAGCTCCCGTCGAGGCGAAGGCGCTCGCCGCCCGAGAAATCCGACCTAAAAGCTCCGATTTCAGAAGCGTGGAAGCAGAACGCGCCCGCCCCCTGAACCCGAAAAGAAACCATTGCCCTTCATGCCGTCTGAGCCGGCCTTGAAGATCCGTGGAACATTGTCCCCCTCCCGGGTGACATTGACAAAGAAATGTATTTTTGTAAAATGACCGAAGGTTTAATTAGATCACAGTTTTATGAAGATTAATCTTTTAACGCTCTGCCTAGCGGCGCTGATGATTGGCGGGTGCTCCGCTCCCCGCTCGGGCGTCGCCTACGGCGTCAGAACCCAGGACAGCGGCCAGCTGCAGAGTCTGACCAACACCAACGAGGAGATGGCGTGCATCGCCGAGACCACCTGCGAGCTGGTGGGAGCCTACGTCAACGCCTTCGGCAGACAGTGCAAGATCCTCGGCGGCGACGACGGCACCAGAAAAGGCTACTGCCAGGTCACCGACACCTACTGGAAGCCGATAAAGTTCCTGTAGCCTCCGCGGCGCCATATCTCAGGTCCCGTATCTCAGGTTCTTTGCATTCGTTCGAATCCCTCGGGTCTTCGCGCAAATGCCAGGGGACATTCGTGGTCTGTCGTCCGCCCCTCGCTGACGCCGGTCTTCGTTCACGATCCGAGGTTCTTCCGCGGGAGCATACAGACGGAAGAAGAACAAAAGGCGGACGGAGAAAAAACACCTCGATCGGATGGGGCGTATCGGATGACAGGAACACAGGCGCCTGCCGGCCGGATTCGGCCGGACCGGGCAGGCGCGCGTCTGCTCATGCTGCGACGGGCGCCCGGATACATCTTCGCGGACAAAACCCGGCCACTTTGAAAACGCGGCCAACCACCAACAGCCACCGAACCGACATATGCTGATAAGCGAGAAAACCCTCAAATTCGAACAGAACCTCTGGGGTTCCTTCAAGTGCATGATCACCGTCATCTACGCGCTGTTTCTGAGGGAAACCTTCACCCTCTACGGCGAATCCCGCTTCGGCTACGTCTGGGTGCTGCTGAGGGACATGCTATCCGTCAGCTTCATCATCGTCATCCGCTACTATCTGAGAAGAATGTACGGATGGGAGGGCATGGACATCGTGTTCTACTACCTGTTGGGATTCGTGCTCTTCTACATCTTCACCGAAAGCGTCTCCAAGTGCATCGCCGCCCGCAAGGCCAACAAGACCATTCTCGCCTTTCCCCATGTCACGGTGATAGACGTGATGATCTCCCGGTGTCTTCTGGTGTTCATCACCAACATCCAGGCGGGTCTCGCGCTCTCCCTCATTCTCTACGCCGTGGGCTTCAGGCTTCACATCTACGACTTCAGTCTGTTTTTCTACTGTCTTGCCGCCACTCCTCTCATGGCCTTCACCGTGGGGCTGTTCCTGTCGGCGGTTTCCGACTTCTATCCGGTTGTGGAGAAGATCTGGAACGTGTTCAAGATGTTTCTGATGCTGGCATCGGGGGTGATCATTCCCATCGAGCGCTTTCCGCTGCCCAGCGGCGCCATGGACATGCTGGCCCTCAATCCGCTGTTTCAGACCATCGAAGGCATGCGCCAGTCGGTGTCTCTGAGACTCTACATTTTCAGCCACGTGGATATGCTCTATCTCAACGTCATTATTCTCACCACGCTGATCCTTGGTCTGCTCATCGAGCAGAAATCCAAGTTCGAGGACGAATGATGATCAGAATGGAAAACCTCACCAAGAAGTTCAGACTCAAGAACGGCGGCTACAAGTACGTGCTGGACGACGTGTCCTACACCTTCGAGGAGGGCGTGAACACCGGCATTCTCGGTCTCAACGGCACCGGCAAGTCCACCCTGCTGAAACTGCTGTGCGGCTCCTCTCTTCCCTCCTCCGGACGGGTGACAAGAAACAGCACCATATCCTGGCCGGTGGGCTTCACCGGCTTCGTGGTGGGCAACCTCACCGGATACCAGAATCTGAGATTCATCAGCCGCATCTACAAAAGCGACTACCGCAAGGATCGCCGGTTCGTGGAGGAATTCACGGAGCTGGGGGACTATCTCAACGAGCCGGTGAAGACCTACAGCTCAGGCATGCGCTCCAAGCTCAACTTCGCCCTGAGCATGGCCATCGGCTTTGACTTCTATCTGATCGACGAGGCCTTTTCGGTGGGAGATGCCGCCTTCCGCAAAAAGGGCGAGGAGATCTTTCAGCAGCGAATGAAGGAATCCACCGTGATAGTGGTGTCCCACAGCATCTCCAACATCACCAAGCTCTGCTCCAAGGCGGTGGTGCTGGACCAGGCGAAATTCCACACCTACGAAACTCTGGACGAGGCGGTGGAGGTGTACAAGACGCTGGGAGCAAAGAGAACCGCCGCGGTGAACAGGGGCGCCGCGGGGAAGGCCTAGGACGGCCCGGACAGTCTGATACGGCCGGCGCAGGACAGTCTGGCGCGGCCGGCGCAAAGCGTGAAGGATCGTTTGGGCAAAGCGCATACGGCAGGCTCGGCAAAGCGCAAATGGCAGGTCCTGCAAGGCGCGGACAGCAGGTCCGGCAAAGCGGCAGTACTTTGAGCGGGACGGGAACAGCAGCTTCGTGAAAGCAAGCGGTCTGATCCGTCAGGACGCAGGCGGCGACAGACCGACAGAAACAGAGGGAGAATATATGGCAGAGCCAAACCAAGCACAGCAGGCGAACAGCCCGGCCGACATCAAAGCCGCCGGCGCGGCGACAGGCGCGCAGAACGCCCAGGGCGGCAGTCCGGGAATTCTTGCAGGCCAGAAACCTGAGGCGGAGGCTCAGCCGTCCGCGGGGGCTCAACCGTCCGCGGGGGCGAATGCGGCTTCCGCCGAAAGCGGCGTTGCAGGTTCGGCGCCGGCGGACAAACCTCTGCCCATCGGCGATGTCGCCACGGCGGCGCGCTCGGCTCCTGCCATAAGCGATGCCCCCGAGGCCGGAGTCCAGGCGGCAAGGATGGCGGATGGCGTCTCGGCGCTTAAAGCCGGAACCGCCAGCGCCAATGATAATCAGCTCCAGAAGCCTGGCGCGTCATCCGACGGACAGACGGCTTCAAACAGTTCGGAAACAGAAAAAATGAACAGTTCAGCAGAAAACAGCCAGAACAGCCAGGCCGGCTCTCAGCCGGCCGGCGACGGCGCCGGCTCCACGGCGGTGAAGGAAAGCGCGGGACAGGAAATTGAAGCGACCGGACAGGAGGCCGCCAAAGCGGGACCGGAGACCGGCGCGGAAGCCAAAGCCGGGGACAGGGCCGGAAACACAGCGGGACTTCTGGCCCGTATAAAGGCCTTTTTCGCGAATCTAAAGCAGACAGTCAGAGAAAAATATCCACGTCTTGCCGAATTTCTGGATTCCATGGGCAGGTTCGTGCAGAACAACAAGCGCTCCTCCGCCATCATCTTCTTCACTCTGGTGCCGGCTCTGGTCACTTTCCTGTACACCGCCGTCATTTACGATTCCATGTACATCACCAAGACCACCTTCACCGTGAAGTCCAACACCGCCGGCAGCGTTCCGAATTTCGGCAGCGTCACCTCGCTGATGGGCGGAAACAAGGATCTGTTCATCATCTACGCCTACGTGAAGTCGCTGGATCTGTTCAACCGCATCGACGCGCAGATCAAACTGAAGGAGCACTATCAGCATCACGACATCGTCTCCACCATGGGCGCAAATCCGACCCAGGCGGACATCGAGGAATACTGGAACGGCATCACCGACGTCAAGATCGACGAGGACAGCGAGATCATCACCGTCACCGTGAGGTCCTACGATCCCCAGTACTCCAAGCTCCTGGCCGACACCATTCTGTCCAACATCGACGAGCTGGTGAACACCATGAACGCCAACGCGCTGCAGGATTCCATCCGCCTGGCCAAGCAGGAGGTGGACAACGCCAACAACCGCGTAAAGGCCATCTCGGAAAAGATCAGAGTCTACCGGGACCGTCACGAGTACATCGACCCGAAGACCGAGGCCGGAAACACCCTTTCCATCATCAACAATCTGGAGGCCGAAATCTCCAAGAAAAAGGCCGAACTCTACGAAAAGCAGGGCTACATGCACAAAGACTCCCAGGAGATCATCAACATCACCCGGCGCATCGAGTCCCTGGAGGAGCAGGTAAGGCAGCTTAGAGGACGCATCGCCGCCACCGACAGCACCACGGATTCGGATCGGCAGCTCACCATGAGCAAATCCGTGGCCGAGTACGAAAAGCTTCAGATCGAGCAGAACTTCGCCCAGAAGCTGCTGGAAGCGTCCCTCACCACGCTGGAGACCACCCGACAGCAGTCCCTGAGCAAAAGCAAGTATCTGGTGAGGATCGACGAGCCGAAGGTGCCGGACGAGTCCCTCTGGCCAAAGCCTTTCGCCGCCGCCGCCATCGTGATGCTGCTGTCCTTCTTCTCCATTCTCGGCGTCTCGCTTATCATATCCGCGATAATGGAGCACCTGGGAATATAACCCGGCATAAAACCGAAATATAACTCGGAATATAAAACAACGCGGTTATGCCGTATAATAAGCAGTCAGAAGGCGGACATAAAGCAGGCTGAAGGCATTGCGAAGGCATGGATGCGATGCGCAAAGCATGGCTCGCAAGGTTAAAAGCCTGGCTCGCAAGGTTAATAAACCGGGATCGCGTCGCAGAAATCCTGACTCACCGAGGTGGAAAGCAGGGTCACAAGGTTAAAAACCCGAATCGCGCTGCAGAAATTCTGGCTCGCCGAGGCGGAAAGCGGGGTTCGCGTTGCGGAAATACCGACTTGCGTTGCGAAAAGCCGGGATCCTGGCGCATAAGGCGGAAGGCAGAGACCGCGCGAGATCCGTCCGGATCGCAAAAGGCAAAGCGGTGCAAGCCGGAACACATCCGGAACAGATAAAGGCAGAATGACAATATTGCGGACCGTGGCCGGCGCAATGACGCAGAGGCGGCCTCAAACAGGTCCTCAGGCGCAGCCGCTACCGGGCGGTCTGCAGGCAACAGGTCACGGGCGGTAAGGCGTCAAAGCGAGAAAGCGATAAAGAAAGGCCATAAAGAGCCCGCGCCTGCGACGCGCATACCCGCAGAAAAAAGTTCAAAACACGACAATCTGACAGAAATCGGATGAAAAAATGAAAAACGCAGCAATCAAACTGGCCCTGGCCGCAGCCACCGCCCTGATACCGGCTCTTGCGGTTGCGGTCGATGCCGCGGCAGCCGCGGCAGGAGGAGCGCAGGTGAAAAGGATCACCGACGCGCCGCAGACCACCTACAGCATCGGCAACGACGGGGGCAACCGCCAGACGGCGGACTACGAGACCAACTTCGCCGACGCCAGCTACGATCCTTTCAACTCCAACGCCAACTCAAGGCCCGCATGGTCCCAGGGCGCCTACCAGTCCATCGAATTCAGCAAGCTGAAGCCCTTCGGCGCCGAGCTCTTCAACGGCAACTTCGCCGACACCTTCCAGACCGACGTCAATCCCGACTACCGCATCGCCCCGGGGGATCGCATCGTGGTGAGAATGTGGGGCGCCAAGACCTACGAGGAGATCCTGACGGTGGATCTGCAGGGCAACATCTTCATCCCTGAAATCGGACCGATTCACGTGATGGGTACCTCCGTCTCCTCCCTGGTGGACACCATCAAGCGCGCCGTAAGCTCCGTGTTCACCAACGACGTGAACATGTACGTCAATCTCCAGACATCCCAGCCTATCGCGGTGTTCATCACCGGCGCTGTGAACCGTCCGGGACGCTATGCGGGAAGCCAGAACGACAACATTCTCTCGTATCTGGATCGGGCCGGGGGCATCAATCCGACCCTGGGCAGCTACCGCAGCATTCAGGTGAAGCGCGGCGGCAGCGTCATCAAGACCGTGGATCTGTACAGTTTTCTGGTCAGCGGCGAAATTCCGCTGATGTCGCTGAAAAACGACGACGTCATTGTGGTAACCCCGAAGAATCTGTCGGTAAGCGTCTACGGCCTTGCCAAGAAGCCCGCCACCTACGAATTCTTCAGCAGCAGGAAAACCGGAAAGGATCTGCTGGCACTGAGTCCGGTGGTGTCGTCGGTGTCCCATGTGCAGGTGTCCGGCAACGTGAACGGCCAGAACTTCAACAAGTACATGAGTCTTGAGGATTTCAGGAACTACACCTTCAATCCAGACGACAAGATCATGTTCGTCTCCGACTCCCAGCAGAACACTCTGCTCACCAGCGTCATCGGACCGATCAAGGGCAAGTCCAGGTTCATCGTGAAAAAGGGCACCCACCTCTACGACGTGCTGGACAACATTCAGATCGAGCCGGAGGTGGCCGAGTTTTCGTCCCTTTACGTCAGACGCAAGAGCGTGGCCGAACAGCAGCATATCATCATCAACGATGCGCTGAAAAGACTGGAGCAGAGCGCCCTCACCGCGGAATCCGGATCCGTGGACGAAGCCAGCATCAGAGTCAAGGAGGCCGAGCTCATCCAGGATTTCGTGAAGCGGGCCCAGATGGCAAAACCAGACGGGATCGTGGTGGTGTCCTACAACGGGCAGATTCAGGATCTTTTGCTGGAGGACGGCGACGAGATCATCATTCCGCCTAAATCCTCGGTGGTGCAGATCGGAGGCGAGGTGATGATGCCCAAGGCCGTGGTGTTCAATCAGGATATGACCTTTGCGGACTATATCGACCAGTCGGGAGGATTCAGTCCGAGAGCCGACGAGGACAACATTCTGATCGTTCAGCCTAACGGACAGGTGGGCACCATCGCTCAGATGAGAATTCAGCCGGGATCCAGAATCATCGTGATGCCGCGGGTGGACACCAAGAAGATGCAGTTTGCCAAGGATATCATGCAGATCATCTATCAGTTGGCCGTGGCCACCAAGGTTGTGGTGGGGCTGTAGGGTAACTGAAACTCTGCTACGGCGCAGCATTGTTGCATTGCTAAACTGATGCAACACTGCATACTGAACTGATGCGCCGTCGCATTGCCGAATTGATGCATCGTTGCATTGCTGCCGTCGTAGAGAAGGTTTTGCTCAGTGATGCGGTTGGTTGCGGCAAAGATGGTGGTTGGCTATGCCCTTTACCAAATTGACTGCATCGGTTCGGAACTGTTTGCGCAGATTGCGGTTGCGCTGCTGAACTGTTGCGTTGCAGCTTCTACGGTGGGTTGCCTCAATTCAATGCGGTTTGATTGCGGATGGCGGTTAAGTTGCAGAGCTACTGAATTGTAGCAGCTATGGGTGATTGGCTACGACCAGGATCGCGACTGTACTATAGAGCTGTTGCTGCGCTGACGTTCCCGACGGAGCGGTCATTTGAGAAGTTTATGGCTGAGCTAAGATTGGTTGCCTTATTGTCGACCGCAAGCGATGGGATTTAATCTTGGCGCGACTGTGATTGCCTCAGGCGGGGTGCGACAATATTGTAAAAGCGATACAATGGCGCAAATGGATAGTATCCAGCGGTGCACAGGGATACAGTATCCCGCGCACCACGCCTCTTCAATCAGGATCCGCCCTATACAGCGGATCCTTTTTTTGTGTATGGAATGTCGTTTGCTGAGACACGTTTTCTCGAATACGGCGAAACGTTTTTCTCGCAACGAGGAGTTGAAGGGGCTGAATTTACGGGCGCGTCTTATAGCGGAACATTTTCTCGCAACAAGGAGGTTTGGAGAACTCCTTGCACTTCTTCCCGGGAATGCAAATAGAAGGGGGGAATGCTCTTATTGTGCCGTTTTTCAACACTGCATTAACGTTTATCGGTTTGCTCATTGCTGAAATCAGCAATAGCAGATACAAATATTGAGACATATGTTAAAACCCTGACAAGCAGTCGTTTGCATAGAACCGTATTCAGCAGATACTAAAGGGAAAGAAGCTCTGCAGGTACCATTAGATGATAGGATATCACCAGATACTTAGAGATGGCAGAAAATCAGTAGACACGAAGAGATCACAGCCAGCAGATACCGAGGCACATAATGAAAGATATTGGTCAGGGACAAAGTTTTCGAAATTTCATTTTGAGAAACAGAATCTATGTCGACAAAACAGAACAAATCAGAAGTCTGCTCAAAAGAGATCGTGTGTTCATTTCTCGACCTCGGCGTTTTGGCAAATCACTGCTACTGGACACCATAGGTACGCTTTTTGAAAATGGAGTCGAACCCTATTTCAAGGGCACCTGGATATACGATAACTGGACAGAAGAAAAATATCCTGTTCTCAGATTGAATTTTCTGAAACTGAGTTCATCAAGTTTTGAGAATTTCTGTGTAGATTTTGATACCGCTCTGGCGAAGTTTGCAAGGATCAATGGTCTAGAATATGTTTCTCAGGCTCTTCCAATGCGTTCCATGGAATCACTGTTAAGTTCGCTGGAAACAGAAAAAATCAGCATTGTTATTCTTATAGATGAATACGATATGCAACTTACAGCCCATATCAACAATCCCGAAATGTACGAGCGCTTCAGAGTGGCGATAAGAGAACTATACGGCGTGATGAAAGGCGATGCAGGTATCAGGTTTTTGGGAATAACCGGCGTCACAAGATTGAAGGATGTTTCAATCTTTTCTGTCGGCTCTGATATTTTGGATATGACCTATGCCACAGATGTCTCAACCATAATTGGATTTACAAGAAAAGAAATCAGAAACTACTACATAGACTATCTGAATCTGGCGGTTTCCATAGATGAAAGAATACCACAGGACCAGGTAACGGAGCAGCAAAGAGAGAAACTGCTCGACAGAATTTCTGATGAGTATAACGGCTACAGCTTTGATGAATATTACAGAAACAAGGTGTATTCTACTTGGTCGGTTACCAATTTTTTTCAAGACATAGCAATAAAAGGTTGCATAAAATTCAATGATTACTGGTATGACAATGGCGGGATGCCATCAATTCTTGCCAAATATCTTGAAACGCACATCATTAGACTCGATGACTATACTGAAGACATCAATGTTGACAGCAACGATTTTCAGAATCCAACATCTCTTCTGAGCATGAAACAGCCGGTGCTGATGTGTCAGACTGGATATCTGACTGCGCATTCTCCTGTTCCAGACGGTGGCTCGATAACCCTTGGCATTCCCAACATGGAGGTGCACCGCTCTCTAACCAAACTTCTGTCTAAAAGAATTTTTCCTGGCGTCGATTTTTCCAAAAGAAGCAATGAAAGCTTCTTTTCAGAAGCTCCTCCTGAAGAGATAGTTGCAAAGCTGAATACTCTGATGAACACCATAAGCTACGAAAATTATAAAAGTATGAGTGAAAAAACGATTCAAGGACTACTGCACGCCTTCCTGATCGGCGCGGCTCAACCGGTGCGAACAGAGGTTCAGAGTGCATCAGGAAGAAGCGATATCGTTCTTGAATACGAAAAACGGCGGGTGGTATTTGAACTCAAATATGCCGAAAACGAAGCGTGTTGCGAGGCTCAGCTTAAGGATGCGGTAAATCAGATCAAGACCAGAAGATACGGCGATCTGCTACCAGCGAAAGAAAAGGTGCTTCAGCTTGCTCTCGTCTTCAACGGCGATAAGACTGCACGGCAATTCACTCGTTACAAAACAGTCGTAGTATAAGATTACAAAAAAAGTATCAGGATCGAATTTACGCTGCATAATCAAGTTGCGTTTACGTCTTAATTGTATGCGTCGAGACCGCATAAAATTGGAGTTATTCATCCTCTGCCCTACAATCGCAGTATAATTTATGTACCTGAACACAAGTGTTTCACACTCGAACGATGGCTGCACAAATAGGAGAGTTACATCTATGCCTAGCAAAAATTCAATTAGGGTTCATTCGATGTGCAGTTTGCTAGAAAAAAGGGCAAAGCTCACCTGCGAACCTTATTCCTCTGAACACAATAAAGCAAGAAATTCTTGGCTCAAAGCAAAATTTTATTGCTGATATCTACATTAACTATGTCCATGATATGAAATATCAATAATCTTTAAAAAGAAATATTCATCGTCATTATATCCGTAAGCCTTTCTTCTCAGTGTCTTAATCTTGTTATTGAAG
>JAFURY010000105.1 GCA_017480795.1 Succinivibrionaceae bacterium | reverse complement strand
TGAGGACAAGGAAAGCAATGGCATATCTTGGGTCTATTGACGGTGCGCCAATAGCAGAGTACAAGCAATCAAAAATCGTTGGATCTATAAGTGCGGTAACCTCGTTTCTGAACCTTCTGAACCAGCTGGTCTCATCGTTGTATTCTTTTATCATTGCTTGCGAGAACATCATCTGGTCGCACATACCCGGCAGGGATGTTTGCGTGAGGCTAGTGTGGTGGCAAATCATAGAAATTCCTTTGTTGCTCTTATACTACTCCTATTATACCAAATTATGATATCTATGACAATATGGATCGTTTATTACAACAATCAAATTTTCGAAATTTTCCTTTTTACACTAGGCTCATGTATCCCGACACATCCAAAGACGTTCTGGTGCATTGTCTGATTTGCGATCTGGATCGGGTGAGAGAGATAAAACGCGTTCCAAGGACAAATATGGAAATGTGCACGGTGAGAGATTACTACGAATCGGATGATTGGATACAGCGGCTTGAAAGGGGCTCGCTGTTCGTGTGCGATAAAGAAATGTACAAACTACATGGAGAGATTTACAGCGAGCTGGAGGCGCGGGAAATGCGGGAAGCGCTCTGGATTGATCTCGATCTGAAAAAAGAACTCGGCCTGTAGCCAGGAGTGTCGGATCAGAAACGCGCCTGCGGTTTAAGAAATTCCGCCGGAAGCAGGTTTTATTCCTGCCTGAAAGTCCGCAAAAGGAGGATGCAGCAATTGCAGAAAACGTCGCGACCATGCCGTTGCCCCAGCTGTTCGGGCAATATGGAATTCGTTATAAAACAGAGGAAACTCCGCTGCGCTTCGTGCCATACAACCATGAGCGTTGAGGAATACGAGACGAAAACCGCTGGCGGAAAGGATATCGATATCGCCGCGAAAGGCAGTGAAATTTCCGCCGACTGCGCTGAAACCGGTTATGGGACCGGTCAGACGCAGCCTGTCACCGGATCCCGCAGCTGTCCGTCCTGCGGTCGCGCGCTTTTGCCGGATCCTCGACAAGCCGGTCAGAAATGCCCTTTCTGCGGCAGTTTCATCGTTTCATCCGAACAGTGTCATGCTCAAAGAACTCCCGAGTTTATCGGAGTGTTTGTTCAGGATCGTGACGATTTCCTGAAGATCTGGCGCAGTGAAATAAACTGGCGAAGGCCGTTTGTTCCTGACAAATTCGTGGCCGGTGCGGCGATCAGAAAAATCACGCCTGCATACGTTCCCTTTTGGTTTTACGATGTCATCGCCGAAGGACAGGTAGAATATACCGTCGAAACCGTCAGGATGCGCCGCTGTCCATCTGGATGCAGACGCATAGAGCGTTCCAGGGCGTCGCCTCGGGCAGAATGAACTTCAGTCGCGTTCCGCAATGCGCGACAGCGGAAATCGACAGCGATATATCCCAGGGCCTTGAACCTTATGATTTCACAAGTCTGAAACCTTTCAGCCGCGCATATCTTGCCGGCATTGACGCGCGCGCCATTGACATTGACGAAAACGTCGGCTTCGAAACGGTGGCCCGGCGAGTCTCGAACACTCTTGATCGTTACCTTGCCGATGCGGAAAAATATCAGTACCTCAGCATCTCCCGAAGAAACTACGAAATAAAACAAAAAAGCGCAAGGCTCGCCCTTATGCCTGTCTGGAGCATGGAGGTTGCCTGGAGGGGAAAAAGGTACGCGGTGACAATGAACGGCCAGAACGGAGCTCTGATTTGCGATGTTCCGAAGTCGAAGTTCAAACTCTGGCTGTATCTCGTTGCGAGCTGCGCCATGACATTCTCCATCTCCCTGATGGCTTATATGCCGCTGGTGGGGTGGTTCGAAAATCATATCCAGCGCGGAGAACTGCTGCTGATTGCCGACGCGGTCCTGTCCGCCATTGTGAGCTGGGCGCTTTATGCTGTCGGGACGGTTCGTCTGTTCAGAACGACGATCTCGTCAGCCATCTGTTTCATCTGCTATCTGCTGATTTCGGTTCCTGTTGCGGTTTGGGCATTCAATCGGCATGACATGTTCGACCTTCTGAAGTACGCAGGCTTTGGAGCGCATCTGGTGGTATGCGCCGTCGCGACGGCTATAGTCGCATCTTACATCCGGGATACCAGCGGCAGGACTGCAAGGAAATTCAGGTATGAGGCTGACGATTACCAGGATCGTCGGAACTGCGCCGTCAATGAGCGAAAGGTTGATTTTCTCTGGGAAAAAACATCTTCCAGCGCCAAATCTCTCATCGGCGGCGCCAACCTGGAGTCAGGTTTCACCGACCATCTGAAACAGGGAGAAACCGGACGTGGCCATTCGGATGCGAAAGGGGACGAGCAGCGGTCGGATCCCAAACGGCCGTGATCGGCAAGAAGGGCAGCAATGCGAGAACAGACCTGCAAGCGCAGGAGCGCCTGGCGTCATGGCTTTGAGTTCCTGAATTCCCCGCATGATGCTTATGGCTGCTGCGGCGCGCAAGTTACGGGAAGAAGCGAGAATGACTATCAGGGCGGGATGCGGCAAGACCGATCAAAGATCGAAGAACTGCTGCAGATCGGCTGAAATTATCTCGGGAATGTCAAAGACTCCGGGGACGATATCCGGGAGCATCAGGATGGGCTTATGACAGACTGAAATGTCATGAAACGCCGAATGGCGCATATCGGCGGTTCGAACCTGCCGGCATGAGGCCGCCTGAAACCGTTTCCTTTGGGTTCGCGGGTCAATTGTCTACGGCTGACAATCCAGCTCCTCGACATACTCCTGGCCATAGATGAGCAGAACCTGGGCTTCGCAGGCCTGCTGAAACCGCTCGTCCTTTTCGATATCCTCTAGTTCCCGCATCAGCTCGTCTTCCGACTGCCCGTCTGCGGCATCAATCGGGTTGCCTCCCGGGCCATCAGAGGCTGTTATGCCAGAGCCGTCTTTATCGCATCCGGCTTCGCATGGCGCGTTTCTGTCATCGGCGGCTGGCGCGTTCTTTATATTCTCATCTGGCATAATGTCTTCTCCATGTCTGTATTGTTTCGCCACAATGGTATCGGGGTGATCGGGTCGCTATTGCCGGATTGGCGGAAGGAGCAACAACCGGCGAAGGTGCATGCCCGATACGCGTTTCCATAGACGCGGCTCGGCTGTCTTCGGATCGGACTGCGAGTCGTGTGCGGTTGGGCCTGTCTTTCATCTGCTAGCAGCGGGACACGATGTCTATCGCAAGGCGCCCCGGACACGGGCGGTCGCGTCCGGCCGCGCTAAAACGCGAAGAGAACCTGTCGGTCTCATGTCGGTCGAATCACGCAGTTATGATATACTTGACCCTGTCAGCGGGCAAATTCTTTTTAATCGGGAGTCGGCATGGATCGATTTTTTGCCAGACTGGGCGGCGCCGCTCTGATTGGGGCGGGTTGCCTTGCATGGAAATCCTATTTTTTTGCCGGATCCGGACATGCGTTTCTGATCTGCTGCGTAATACTGATAAGCAGGCATAGCGCTTCTGGCGGGCAGCTGAAACTGTCGCATGGGACAAACCGCGCGTTGCTACCATAGCCGGACAGGACTTCCTCCTGCCGCTATTGGTTGCTTGTAGCGTGGTTTGCCGGATTGCGCCGTCTGCGACTTTCAGGCCACGTCTCATGCGCCCCGCCTCCGGCAGGTTATGCCTGACAATGATAATTCGGCCATGCTGCCGCTTTCCGCTCTGTCACCGTCATGTCCGGCAGTTTGCGTCTGCCTGATGCCTGCGCGGTCTATTGCGATCTGTCAGGGTTGACAGCAGGAGAACAACCGGAAAGCGCAAGTTTATCTGAATTAAAAATGACAGAAGAACTCGAAAAGAACAAACCGATGGACGATCCGCCGGCCTCCGAAAGAGAGTCGGAAACCGGCGCAGATCGGGAGACCCTGGGAAAATTTCTGGCGCTGATCCTGCGCCACCAGCCTGAGGCTGCAGGGATTTCGCTGGATTGCCACGGCTGGGCCGATGTGGACAAACTGGTGGCGGGAGTCAGTCTGCAGCATCGGTTCAGTCGTGAAATTCTGGAGGAAATTGTCGCAACCGACAGCAAGGGACGCTACGTCTTCAATGAAGATCGCTCCATGATCAGAGCCTGTCAGGGTCATTCCATCCCGGTTGATCTTGAACTTCAGCCGGTCGAGCCGCCGGAGGTTCTCTATCACGGCACCAGCGACAAGTCGGTGAGGGGCATTCTGAAGCGGGGCATCAGATCGGGCTCCAGACAGTACGTGCATCTCTCGCCTGATGTGGAGACCGCCGTCGGCGTGGGACTAAGGCACGGCGATCCGGTGGTGTTCAGAGTTGATGCCGGACGGATGGACCGTGACGGCATCCGGTTTTTCCGTTCCGAAAACGGAGTATGGCTTACCGGAACCGTGGCTCCCGAGTACATCCGGCAGATCGATCTGCCGCCTGCTGTGTCCGGCGCAAACCCTGCCGGGGAACTCCAGCGCGAAAATCCAGGCGAAGCGCCTGCGGACAACTGATATCCAAAACATCAGGTTCAGTCGCTTTCCGCTCCGAATATCATCCGCGCGGTTCATGGTTTCGCCGATCCCGGGAAGCCAGCATGATCCCGGGAATCCTGCATGATATGTCACTCTGGTTTGAGTTGCCGGCTCCGCTTATCAGCTGTTCAAATTCATCTGTTCAAAGGTTCGTTTCATGGAAATTTTCTACTGGTCGGATTACGCCTGTCCCTTCTGCTGGATCGGAGAGACCAGACTGAAGAAGGCGCTGGCTCAAATGCCAGGGGGCAGCGAGATCAGGCTGGTTATGAAAGCCTTCGAGCTGGACCCATACGCCAATCAGCTCTGTCTTGGAGACACCCCCGCGCGGTTTGCCAGAAAGTATGGTCTGTCTCATGGCGAGGCCAGGAAGAGAGTGGAGCATATATCAGCTCTGGGCGAGGCGGAAGGACTTGATCTGCAGTACGCGAAAACCCGCTTCACCAGCACCCGGGATGCCCATCGTCTTACCAAATACGCTCAGTCTTTGGAGGATTTCAGCCTGGCCGATCGACTGTCGGAGGAACTTTATCGGGCCTATTTTTCCCGAGGACTGGAGCTGGCGGATCATGACGCGCTTGTTGAAATTGCCGAAAGCTGCGGTCTTGATGCAGCAAGAGTCCGGCAGATCCTTTCATCGGATGAATTCAGGGCGGAGGTGCTCTCAGACGAAAGAGAGGCGAATGAGAACGGGATCAGGGCGGTGCCTTGCTTTGTCATCGGCAGTCTGGCCCTGCAGGGCGCCTGCGGCAGTCATGACATGCTGCGGTTTCTGCATGCGGCCATGGAAGACGCAACTGAGCGGAAAACTGTTGCGGGCGAGGACGGTTGCGGACCTGACGGCTGCTGATTCTGCATCATGTCACAGAGCGATAATCGCTTTAAAACCGCTTGCAGGCAGTTCGTTTGAACTCTGCCGGATGCGGCATCCTGCCAGATGTCTGTCAGGAATGGCGGTTTTAGGCCGTCAGACTTTTCTGTCCGAGCGGTCAGGACGGCAGCGCTGAAACCTTTTGCAGGAATATGGCGGGCAGGCTGTTGGCCCTTCAGGGACAGGCCCGCCGTTTTTTTTCGCTGCCGGATCCGCACTTCAGAATCCTGCAGATCCGATGTCAGAATTCTGTGGATTCTGTGGATTCGTTCGTCAGGATTGAGTGGACCTGGCCTTCAGGATCTGATAGATCGGTCCTTCTGAATTCTGCGGATTTGTCCTTCGGGACATTTACCTCCGGCGGCAGGGAGGCAAAATCCTCGACCTCTGACAGGGAGACTGCGCCGCCTGGGGCAGTGAACCGGTATCCTGCCTGATTCCTTGCGCGGATGCGGGCGTTCTTGCCTGCCTGCTCGGCGCGGTTGAGACCGAACACGTCAATGGCGAAGCCCAGCTCTTCGTATGCCGCGGCTGCGGTTTTGCCCTCGTTCATCAGC
>JAFURY010000016.1 GCA_017480795.1 Succinivibrionaceae bacterium | reverse complement strand
CGTTGCCTACGCCCAGGCGATGGTGTAGAAGCGAGTCGAGATTACACCGGAAAAGCAGGACAAAACGAAATATCAGATTTTTGAAGATCGCTGACAACTTGAAAAAACAAATCGTGGACAAAATCGCTTAGCGATCACACATCCTTTGCCAGCACTCTGGGAGGTCTGCTGGCCGCCGCCGGATCCGCCATCGGACTTGGCAACATCTGGCGTTTTCCCACCCAGGCCGGCCAGAACGGAGGATCCGCTTTCCTTCTTGTCTATCTTCTTATCATTCTTGCCTTCGGTCTGCCGCTGCTTATCAGCGAATTCATTATCGGACGGCGCTCCAAGGCCAATGTGGCCAAAGCCTACGGAAAGCTGGCCCCGGGGCGGTTGTGGAAGCTGGTGGGCTACGGCTCGTCGCTGGTGGCGTATGTGATATTCTGCTACTACACCATCCTGGTGGGCTGGGTGCTGTTCTATCTGTGGGAAAGCGTTACCGGCGGCTTCAGCGATCTGCTGGAGCGGTCGGCCACGGCTGGAGACGGGGTGTACAAACAGTTTTTCAATGACTTTGTGAAATCTCCCTTCAAGCCGCTGATTTTTCTCGCGCTGACCATGCTCAGCATTTTCGGCATTATCGTGGCCGGAGTGAAAAAGGGCATCGAGCGCACCTCCAAGTTTCTGGTGCCGGCTCTGTTGGTCATCATGCTGATTCTTGCCGGCTTCGCGCTTTTCATGCCCGGCGCCGCCGACGGCTACCGCTTCCTGTTCGATTTCAGAGTGGATGCCATCACCACCGACGTGTGCCTTGCCGCTCTGGGACAGTGCTTCTATTCCTTTTCCATCGGCATGGGGCTGGTCACCTACGCCTCCTATTTCACCGACGACACCAATCTCGCCAAGACCGCGGTGTCGGTGGGTTTTCTTGACACCGCCGTGGCGATCCTGGCCGGACTCATCATATTTCCGGCGGTTTTCTCGGTGGCCGGAACCGAGCCCGGCGCCGGCGCCTCCATGGTTTTCGTGACCCTGCCGGCGGCGTTCAATTCAGCCTTCAGCAGCCAGCCGGCGCTGGCCTGCGCGGTGCCTTTTGCTTTCTACTTTATTCTCTTTGTCGCCGCGCTGACCTCGGCCATGTTTCTTTTCGAGGTGGCGACAGCCTTTCTGTGCGAGGCCGCCGGCATGAAAAGAAGCAGATCCGCCGCCATCATCGCCGTTTCCTCCCTGGTTATCGCCGTGGTTACCTCTCTTTCGGTGGGACCGTGGGATTTCATCAGGATCATGGGGATGAACCTGATGGATTTTCTAGACGCGTTCACCGCCAAGATCGTGCTTCCGCTGACTGGTCTGGGAGCGGCGCTGTTTGTGGGCTGGCGCATGGGCAGGGAGGACGTGATGGACGAACTGTCAAGTCATGGCCGGTTCGCGGTGATCTGCGCCGGACCGTTCCTGTTTACGGTCAGATATCTGGTGCCGGTTCTTATCCTGGCCATCATGGCCGACAATTTCATCTCGCTGCTGAAGTGAGGCGGCGGACAGATCCGGACTTCCGATCCCGTCGCTCTCCCCTCTGACAGCCGGAGCCTCCAGTGCGCGCCGTCTGTCTTCCTTGCCCCTTGCATCTGATTCGCTGCCTGCCGCCGGAAATTCCTTTGGTCACACGCCTGCGGGCAGGTTTTTCCCGGTTCGCCGTCGGAACGCGACTGACGGGGTGATTTTTCTCTGAACGCCTTTAAATCTGTATTTTCTCTACAGGTTTGTTTGTCAGGATGTTATGTGATGAGGTTCAAATTACCATGAATAATTTTTATGTCGCACCGTCATATTTGGAATTATGCTTTTGATAGGCGGTTTCAAACGTAATATCATTCTAGTCAACACTACGCCCTTGCAGATACGCGCACGGGCACGCGTCAGGGCTTGGCTTCGATAGGAATTGGCAATGATCCGCATTAAACATCTTCTGTTTATTACGCTGATTGTATTCTGCATTTCCATCTGCTATTTCTGTCTCAGCTATTACCAGGAGTTCAGAAAGTACGCCGAGCAGAACGTGGGACGAGAGCTCTATTTCGAAGAGGCTCTCATCAACGACAACATCAAGAATCTTCTTCTCCAGACCTTCAACGTAACCAGATACATCTCCGGCCGAAGCGCTGTGGTCAACGCCCTCAACGGCCATGTGGACTATTCTCTTCTCAATGGCGAGCTCGCGGTTATCCGCAACAGCGCCTCCATTGTGGAGGACGTGATGGTGCTGGACGAGTCCGGACGCGTCATTTCCAGGATCACCTCCAATTCCGAGTATCTTCTGCCCACCACGGGGGCGGAATTCAGAAACGCCTTCGGCGCCATGGAGAATATCGGCAGCGACTATCTGAACATGCCTGGTCGCACCATGTTCATCGACACCAAGGACGGTCTTGGCGCCGACACTCTTTCTCTGATCTATCTTCAGCCGGTGGTGGATTTCGAGACCGAAAGCAGGACATATGTCATCGACGGCTACATCGCCGTAAACATTCCCATGATCAAGCTGATTTCTGCTCTGAGCTCGGTGCTGGGCAGTCAGAGCAAGTCCGTCATAAGAGTCAGCAACAAGTTCCTTTACGATATGGAAGGCTATGTCAGCCGTTTCGGAACCCAGGAGGTCAAGACCCTCAGCGGGGAAAAGCTCTGCACCCTCAAGGTTTCGGTGTCCCGTCCGGCCGATGAAATCGAGATGAATCTCATCGGCAACATCATTTCCCAGGTCAAGAAGAACGTCATCATCAGTTTCGTCATCGCGGTGGCGCTGATCGTGTGCTTCCTGCTGATCCTTCATTCCTTCGGCTCGCTGTTCGCCTTCATCAGCCGTCTTGAAATGAACAACAAGATTTACGCCCAGCGCTTCGTTCTTTGGGAGTTCAACAAAACCTCCCGTCTGCTTCACGACATGAAACAGACCATCCTCTCGCAGCTGCACGACATCGAGCGCAAGAACCACCGGCTTCAGAAGGCCAACAATGAAACCGCAGAGGTGAACCGCAAGCTGGCCGACATGAACGCCACGCTGGAAAAGCAGGTGCAGGAGCGGACCCACTCCCTGCAGAAGGCACTGGAACTTTCAACAAACTGCAACAACATTTCCAACGTCATCATCAATCAGCGGTCCCAGCTGAAGGACGACATGAAGTCCGAGCAGATTTTCGACATCTTCTGCAGCAGCATCCGGGAATTCAATCTCAAGCGCAATTTCTGCTTCGAGTACAAGGTGGAGGGCGAAAACCGGGAAAAGACCAACACCATCACCACCATCATTCCGCCAATTGACATAATTCAGGGAGACAGTTACCGGTACGAGAAGGGCTTTTACAAGTTTCCGCTTTCCATGAAGGAAGGCGAGGGATATCTGATTCTGGAAGCAGGCGAATCCGCCATCGAGCCGGACATCCTTACCAACATTTCGGTGTTCTGCCGTGAAGTCTCCTCGTATCTGGACAACCGTGCGCTGCGCAACCGTCTTTCCTTCTGGGCCCGCACCGACGGACTTACCAAGCTTGGCAACCGCGTGGCCTACGATCAGCAGATGGCCTACTACGAAACCAGTCTGGATTCTGAAATCGGACTGTTTCTGATTGACGCCAACGGTCTCAAAGAGATCAACGACAGCAAGGGCCATACCACGGGCGATGCTCTTCTGAAGAAGGTGGCAGGCAAACTGCATACGGTTTTCGACAACTATGACGCGGACATATTCCGAATCGGCGGCGACGAGTTCATCACCATTCTTCATGGCAAGGATCTGAACAAGTCCGCCGAGATTCTGGAAAAACTGGCCGCAGTTCAGGACAAACCGGTTCCAAAGGCGGTGCAGACCGCGGAAATAGCCGCAACTTTCGCAGTGGGCTACGCCGACAGCAGAACCACCCCGTTCCAGATGCTCTACAAGAAGGCGGATCACGAAATGTATCTGCAGAAGGAGGCCTACTACGAAATGCGCCACCGTCTCTTCGGCGAGATCAGAGCGCCAAGACATTAGAGTTTCTGTTTTCTGAATTTTTGTTCTCCTATGATGGTAATACTTGAAACGTCCCTTGCGGGACGTTTTTATTTGTTGTCCCTGTCCCAGGCGCTCCGCACGAAAAATCCGGCAGGACGAGGCGCCGCCGCCTCTGGATGATCGGTTGTGCGCTTTGTGATAAAATGCGCCTGTCTTAAAAGTTGGCGTGCCCTGCATGCCTCAGTAACCAAGGAAGTTTTTTATGAAAGTTATGCTGTTAGGCGCTCCAGGCGCAGGTAAAGGCACCCAGGCCCAGTTCATCATGCAGAATTATTCCATTCCTCAGATCTCCACCGGCGATCTGCTGCGCAACGAGATCAAAAAGGGCACCGAGCTTGGAGTCAAGGCCAAGGCCAAAATGGACAAGGGCGAACTGGTGTCCGACGACATCATCATTGGCATGATCAAGGCCCGCATCGCCGAGGCCGACTGCGCCGGAGGATATCTGCTTGACGGCTTCCCGAGAACCATCGCCCAGGCCGATGCCATGAAGGAAAACAACATTTCCGTCGATTACGTGCTGGAACTCAATGTTCCCGACGAGGACATCGTAAAGAGAATGAGCGGACGCCGCGTTCATCTGGCATCCGGCAGAACCTATCACGTGGTTTACAATCCTCCGAAGCAGGAAGGTCTTGATGACGTTACCGGCGAGCCTCTCATCATCAGAGACGACGACAAACCGGAAACCGTTCTGAAGCGTCTGAAGGTTTATCACGATCAGACCCAGCCCCTCATCGACTACTACAAGGCCGATTCCGAAAAGGGACTTAACGGGTTCGCCACCATCGACGGTAATCAGCCGGTGGAGACCATCAGCGCCCAGATTAGAGAACTACTGAAATAATCAGGCGTCTGCGCTTGCGGAATCATTCGTTGCCGATGGCTATGTGATTACACGCTGATTGCTTTTTGATAATCGCTGACGGCTCCTGTGATCTATCGCTGACGGCTCCGTGATCCATCGCTGATGTTTCAGAGCTCTCCTGAACCTGTGTCGCGACCTTTATGTATGCCTCCTTTAACGGAGGCTTTTCTTTTGCCGCCATGACCGGCATCCATCCCAGGCATTTTCCTTCCGGATGATCCGGATTTTTTTTTCGGCTTTCTTCCAAGTTTTGACTTATGCGGCATGATTCTGGCAGGATTTATGCTAATCTTCAAAGAATAGCCGCTTCGCACCGAGGCTGCGCGCGGGGCGGCGGTGACATTGTTGTTGTGAAGATTGCTGCTGCGATATCTGGCACCCTGACGGAATTTCTGATGAAAACGGAGTTTATAAAATCTGCGCTGACTGCTGCGGGCGTCTGTCTCCTGGCATTTGCCACGCCGCTTTATGCGGCAGGCGGAAACGTTTCCGAAAACATTCCCACCCCGCTTGAATTCTGCAATTCCGCAAAAAACACCTCTTCCTGCATCGGCAGATTCACCTCCATGTGGCAGAGCGATCTGGATCGCCGTTTTGCGGAGCTTGCCAAAAACTGTCTTGAGAACGCCTTCTGTTCCAAGCAGCTTGCCGATCTGAACGATCTCTGGCTTGATTACACCCGGCTGCTTGAAGCGTTTCTGAAAAGTCATCCTGATTTCAGCGGTCCCGGTGTCACCTACTCCAAAGCGTATCTCGTCAGTCTGCAGTTTCATGTTCTTGCCCTGGGTTACGGCTGTTCGGCGGACTCGGCTCTGTGCACCCATGTGGCGGAGGAAAAGCCGGTTTCCTACGGTCTGCCCCATCTGGTCTCTTTCTATACCGGTCTGAACTCTGATGTGCTCTGGGACGATGCCATGCGGGAAGCCGCCATCATGGAGATTGACGACGTCCTGAACGATCAGTACCGCAAGGCTCGGGACCAGGTTCTGACCAGCGAAGAGGACAGGACGGATCTCAGGAGGATGGAGATCGCCTGGATCAAGTACAAGGAGAAAATGCTCAACTACCTGGAGGATCCGCTGGCCAGCGGCACGGAGGCGGAGAGTTATTTCAATTCCGACATGTTTCTGATGCTCACATCTCTTCATCAGGCCAGAATACTGGGCTTCAGGTGCGAGGACGGCTCCATGAAATGCGTGGCTCAGGAGAACAAACTGCGGGAGTCGGCCAGGGAGTACGAAAAGACTCTGGAGGCTCAGGAGCGGGAAAACTCCGCCCTGGAGGAGGATTACGCTCCGTCGGTGATTGACGTTTCCGAGGTCGACGGGCATGCGGAACTCCCCGAGGAAGATGCTGGCGTCGCTCGGCATATCGGCGCTGATGATCCGGAAAAAACGAAGTCAGCGCGGTCATCGGGACAGGAGGCTGGGCATGGTGCGGCGTCTGCTGTCGGCGTTGGAGTTTCCGGAACCGGAAATGAGCCTGACTCGCATCAGGCCGGAGATTTGCGCAAGACCGATGTGTTGCATGAACACGCAGGGGCTGAAGATCAGATCATGAAGCATGCATCCGGCGCGGCGGTCGGCGAAGATCGGAAGCCTGAAGATCTGAAACCTGAGGAGTCGAAGCGCGAAGAACTTAAGCCGGAGGGATCCTTAAAGGATGAGCAGGCAGTCGCCGGTTCGGCCTCAGTTGCCGGATCTGAAAGCGAAAGATCGTCCGGGACTGCAGAAAAACAGAAGCCTGAGCAGGGCGAGTCCGCCTCCGCCTCGGATGTAGGTGCTCCGCAATCTCCTGCAGCACTGCAGCCAGAAAACGAAAGCGGCAGCTGAAACCAGACGGCAAGGTAGGTTATGAACCCTGATGCCAGGGATGAGCCATGCCCCTAAAGACAATCAGATTGGACCCGATCTCATTCGCCGCCTGATCCTGAGAGTTCCTGTCTTTCCGCTCTTTGTGTTCTGTTTTCCTTCTAATCCCTGATGATGGTTTTCGTAGCCGGTTCGGCCCTGGTGCGGATATAGTCCAGCACAAAATCGAAATCCATCCCGTCCATGTAGACTTCGTTGCTCTCGAAGCCTGATTTCAGAATGATCCTTTCTTTCGATCTGCTGGCTGTAATTCTGCTGATCTCTTTGAACCCCGTATGCATCCGGGTTCTGGATGCCGCCATCATTCCTGCTCCCGCCGCGGATGGACGTCCTGAAAGAACGCCGGCAATAGTCGTCAGCGCTCCTACGGTCCGGTTTCTTTGGGCCTGTTTCGGCTGCTGGATGTGCCGGATTCCCTGTTCGCTCATTTCAAAGCGTACGGAGTATTTTCCTCCGTTGATGAGGGCGTATAGATAGTAGCCAACAACGCTCAGCGCCAGGATGATGCCCAGAACCAGGCCCATTACCCCAAGGCTGCCGGTTATGTCCTCCCAGGAACCTATATTTCCGGAAAACAGCATGATGGAAAAGACAATCATGGAGGTGATGGCGGAGGCGATCAGCATGACCTTGAACACCAGAAACAGAATGTGAAGATCGGTGTAGAGGTTTACGTCGTAGCTCCAGCGCCAGATGCCGTCCTCATCCTGTTTTACTCTGTTCCGAATCAGGTTTTCACGCCGCAGGGGAGGTGTAGGGGATTTGCGTTTGCGAGCCATGACAGAGAGGCCTCCGGTAGTGTTTGAATTTTCTGGGATCAGGACGCGGTTCAGGCGTTTGAGGACGGTTTCGGCACCAATCCTGTTTCTTCCTGATTGGCCGCCGCCTTTTTTCTTGCGATGATGTACTGGATTGCTTCCATCGGCGCGCAGATTCGGTGAAGCTTTGGATTGACGAAAATCGAATACCGGCAGAACACCGCCGCCACCAGCAGCTGCAGGGTTGCTTTCCGCTTCATGGTGTCCATGCGCCGGGCTCTGACGCTGGTCTGCATGTCCACTGTGAGTCCGTAGCCGGAATAGAAAGGCTCGCCGAAGCAGGTGACGCGGCAGCCGCACATCAGCGCCTCAAACCCGGTGCCGGAGGTTACCACGTAAACCTCGGAGAATTTCAGAAGCAGATCGATGGAGGCCATATGGGCGGTGATGACGTTCACTCCAGCCTTCTGAAGATCGTCCTTTGAAAAGTAGCCTTTGGCCAGGCCGCTGGTGACGTTGGGGTGCTCTCTGACAAAGACGTTTTCCTTTCCGAATTTGTCTATGGCCTCCCTGAGCATGCGCTCGAAGGTTCTGGCCGATGCGTTGCCGAGGCTGATGGAGGCGTCGTCTCTGGTCTGGTCGATAAGAAGCACTCTTCTGTCCCGCTTTTCATCCGGAAGATCAGGCGCGCAGTCCGGCTTCGGAGCCAGGGTGACGTTGTACTTTACAATCCGGTTGTCCACGATGACCATGATAAGTTCCTCCGCCGTTTCCCGGCAGTCCTCGTCGAACCAGGCGGAATCCACCATCAGCTCCTCGAGAGAGGACGGGCAGGAGGCGTCGTAGTAAATTCCCTTGCGGTCCAGAACCAGGGACAGGATCTCCTCGTCGTCGCTGCGGTAGCCGCTGGATACCGATTTGATTAATCCGTCCTCCAGAGCGTAATAGGGAAGTTCCTTGATGGAAGCGTAGTTTCTGGCGGCGAAGGCGGTTTTCTTGTGGCCCCAGCCCACCACCGCCTTCCGGTCCACGCTGTCAAGAAACAGGTTGAGATTCGGTATTTTTCTGATGCCCTTGCTGAAGATGATGCAGTTGGCTATGCCGCCGAAGCCCAGACGCGTCATGGTGCTGTCCACCAGCTGGCTAACGCCCTCCCGGGTGTAGAAGTTTCCCAGCACCAGGGCATGCTTTTTCAGCAGACTGAAGAATATTTTAAGACAGTCCGCGTTCACAGGGGTTGGACTGGTCCAGAACCGGTCGAGACTTTCCTCGTGAAAAACGCCGTTGCGCACGGCGCTGACCGCCAGTCCGTAGCCCGAGTAGATACAGTTGCCCAGAGTTATGGTAGGCTTGTGGAATTTCAGGGACACGATGCCCATGGTGGAGTTGATGACCACCATGCCCTTTGACTGCTGAACCAGCTGGTTGGAGTCGATATTGACGATGAAGTGAACTCTGTCTCCCACGCCGTAGCTTTCGGACAGATCCCGCACGAATTTGCGGTAGTTGAAATAGGAGTTTTCAAAGGGGTGGAGCTTGATGACCAGGTGATCCTTTTCGTTGGCGCAGCGGGCAAAGGAGTGGATCACGCATTCGATGGATTCCGAGACGTCTCTGAAGGATGACGAGCACTTGATCTGATAGTCCGAACTGAGCTGCATCGGAAACACGAAATACTGGAATTTTCGGGACAGGATCAGATCGATTTCGCTGGCGTTGTCGCTGCGCAGCAGAAATTCCTTGGCGCTTTTGTACAGCCAGGAGGAGAACTCGTACATGATGCTCTGCTCCCGATGCCAGACGTAGAACGGAAACAAGGGCGCGAAAAAAAACATGCCGATCATGTTGCGCATGGTGGTGCGGTAGCGGTTGATCATGGGGTTTGGAGCCAGTCTTGCCGAACCGTCCTCGCCAATGATTTCCTTGAGATCCTGACCGCTTTTGCGGTTGAGATACTTTTCCACCGTCTGGTTGTAAAGGTGAGGAATTACGGATTTGCCGTTGACGCCGTTCTTCTCCAGCGTGACGTATCCGGGTCTGAGATAGCCTTCCTCGAAAACCCAGACTCTGATGCCGTTTGCCTTGCAGATCTGAATGGCTGAGGTGTGGTAGAAGCGTTTGTCGCCGTACAGAAAAATGTCGGTAACGCCCTCTCTTCTGACATATTTGAGGAAGAACGTGCCCCAGACTTCCCGCCGTCCGGTGAACAGGGCGGAGCAGCGTCCCAGCGGCTTGTCCACGAAGTCGCCGCCGTTGAGGCAGATGTAGCGGGTCTTGTAGCCGATGCGCTCAAGCCGTTTTCCGAACTCCTTGTAGAAGGAGCCGTGCGGTCCCTGAAGAAAAAGAAAACAGCGGGGCTCGTTGCGCATGACTTCGGGATCGTAGAGATCCGGCGCCACGACGCCTGGTGTTTCTTCTCTTGTGATGGATTCCATTGCCTGTTCTGCCTCGCTTTGGTGTCTTCCCTGACTCCTGACGGCCATTTTATCATATCGGAGGAGTGTTTTCAGTGCCAATCAGTCGCGCCTCTGCCGGCGCAAAGGAGAACCTCCGGCGCGCGGGTTGCGCGCCGCCTGTCATATCCGGGCGCATGTCTGACGGGGAATGAGCGGCAGCTGGCGAAACGGCAGGACAAATCGGCAATGAGAGGAAATTTCCGGTGGCGGCGCATATCCTCTGATGTTTCTTCAGGACGGCCGCGCCGGAGAACTGATGAAATTTTGTGAGAGACCGTTTAGTTTTGGTACGTAAAACTTTACAAATTGTGTGTATTATTTTTTAATACTTGAATAAATTTGATTATGTATGACATTTTGTATCGTATTTAATGTTGGCTCTGATTTGTCTGAGGGGCAAACTGCAGGGAAACATATGGCCTTGGAGAAATTTACGCCAGTTTCCGGCAGGAGGTCTGAATGGCATAGACTGGCAGATCTCGCACGTCCTGTGAGGAACCCGCATTGAGTTCCGTTTCGGCGGTCTGGCACTGGCCAGAGGAGTCAGCGCATGCCAACAGAGTCGTGACAGCTCGTGATGTCGGTTTTTGAATTGGGAGCATAAAGGTTTTGTTGCATGCTCCTGGCTGCATGGTTGTTTTTTTTTATGAGGTAGAAATGAGAAAGAATCTTGGTGTGATCCCGGCTGTGTTTCCGATGCCGGTTCTGATGATCGGAACATATGACGAAAACGGCGTCGTTGATGTGATGAATGCGGCATGGGGTCAGATCTGCGAGATGGACAGGGTGATGGTATGCCTGAGTCCTGAGCACAAAACCACGGACAACATCAGAAAGATCAAGGCGTTCACGGTGGGCATTGCCGACTTGCCGCATATGAAGGAGGCCGACTTCTTCGGCATCGCCACCGGCAACCGCATGAGCGACAAGTTTGAACGCACCGGTTTTACCGCCGAGAAAAGCACTTTCGTCAACGCGCCGGTAATTGCAGAATTTCCGGTTACCATGGAATGCGAACTGCTGGAGCAGGTAAGCACCGAATTTCTCACCGACGTTTTTGTGGGAAAAATCGTGAATGTCACCGCCAGGGAGGAAGTTCTGGATGACAAAGGAGAAATCGACGCCTCCAAGCTGCAGGCGCTGATTTACGATCCTTTCCGCAAGGATTACTACGTCACCGGACAGAGAGTGGGCAGAGCATGGAGCGAAGGCAAGCCTCTCATGCGCCAGAAGTAGCATGCGGTATGCTGCGGCTGCCGACGTCTATGGTGTTATGTGCATACGTGTGTCAGAAACAGCCCGCATATGGCATGCCGCACCGGCAAACGAACAAAATTCATATCGCTTCATACGGGACCCCGATGCTGTCGATGGTTTTCGGGGTTCTCCGATGGTGGAAGATTAATCTGGAGAGAGAATCATGGAGATTTGTCATGCAAGTAGCAAGAAAAATGAGTATTGTTGTTCTGGCTTTCATTCAGGCTGCAGGTCGCCCCGTAACCATGACTGAAATTTCAAAAGCAAGCGGCATAGACTCCAAAACCGTCAGCGCCGCGCTGGCTGTTCTGGCTGCGGAGAAAATCGTTAAGCAGCATGGCGGCAGGTGGAAAATCATGATCTGACTTGGTCATGCAAGGAAGCAACAAATTAAAAAATATTGATGACGATGAGCATTTGTTGTAAATTAGTGATCTTTGATCGCAGGAAAATAGATAAACTTGTAGAAGAATGTTTATGTGTGTGAAAACAAAAGTATTGAGAGTTAAACAAACTCTGATTGACATAATTTCATGATCAATTGGAGTTTTTTGTTTGAAATGCTAAAGCAGACAATAAGACAATGTTTGCTTCGTAAAGATCGAGTTATTCGTAATAATAACAATTGAAAGATGTTTAATTTGTCCTGAATCCGTGACCGATTAATTCGGAGGGCGTTTTTTAATTCGAAGGCACCGGTAGTTCGACGTCGACAGGGGCCAGAGGAGATGGGAGAGTTAATTCCATCGGAGTGGAATATAAATTTGGGGATGTGATCGGCTTATATTGATAGATCTAGTATATCTGGTAAATTACAAATAGGATATTTGATCTATTTTGATTTCTAGGACTTAATAGCGCAGTATCGCTCCGT
>JAFURY010000104.1 GCA_017480795.1 Succinivibrionaceae bacterium | reverse complement strand
GGCCTGATGGAAATCATAGACACACTGGAAAAAGAAAGGATCCGGAGGGGCATCAGCGCCAGAACACTGTCAAGACAGATGCATTATCATGAAGGGCACATAAGCGCAGAAGTGGGATTCATCCGGCGCGGAGAAAAGCAGGACATCATGATAGGAACGCTGGCACTCTGGGCAGACGCACTCGGATACGAAATCACGCTGGCCAGGAAGAAACAGACGGAAACCTGAATATCACGCTCCAGAGAAACTGGAGCATATGCGGAGATAGTTCAACTTGGAAGAACAGCACGTCATATGACGCAATACGGGTTCGAGCCCCGGGCTTCGCACATAAGCATACCGGATATGCCACAGACAATAACCGCAACAACGCAAAACGTAATGGTTACGTTCCCCTGGATGGCCACCAGGAGGAACGGTTCGAAGACGTAGAGACATGGGAATACATGAAAAAGTGAGGGCGGGGCTCCACGAACAGTACATGCTACTGACAGGCAACGATATCACCTGCGCATGCATGGACTGCGTGTATTTCCACCCAGGGAGACCGCAGAAGATCTGCTCTGCGCTGAAGAACCCAATTCGCCACACATCCAACGCATGCGACGTCAGGATCAGTGAGGGCGAGCAGAAGATCCAACAAGTCGCGCAGCTCATCACGCGGATGGAAAGAACACAAAGAAAGAATGATCCAAATGAAAACAAAGGCCAAGAATAGAACAATCCAATCAAGTACAGTCAACTTCCACATGCTGTTTTTCAGCATCATTCTGCAGAGTTTCTTCCTATTATATATGCCGTTTTTCTCAGACATCGCAAAAGCAGAAACATGGGTGCCTGCAGTCAGCTCCGAAGGAACCGTGAATGTCCGCCTGGAACCTTCGAGAACCGGCAAGCTGGATGACACCAGACTCAGCGTCTTCGACCGCATTGAGGGCGACCTGATGGACGACGGGAAATGGATCGTCTTCCGCAACGAGGATGGCGAAAAGCGGTACGTCATGGCAAAGTATATGGAGATGCAGCTGACAGAGGCATACACAGTATCTGGGAACGGAAGAGTCAAATGGCGGAAATCACCCGGCGGGAAACGCGGAGGGTGGTACCAGCCAGGAGACACGGTAACGGTCCTGGGCATACGTATGGACGGCCAGGGAAATGCATGGGCCAGGATAGGCGAAAACAAGTATATATCCTGTGACTATCTCAGAGACAAAAACGGGAACCGCGCAAGGTCAGGGAAAACTGTAGAATAGTCAGGGAAGGTCAAACAATATGGGCGCACTGCCCGAATCGCCTTGAATGGTCGTATTAAAATCGCAGCGTTTTTAGAATCATAGGCAACCCAACCAACAGACACCGGGGAAGAGGGTGCCCGGCCCGGCGGGGGAAGGGGAAACCGTGAGACTCGGAGATTGAGCAGCATGGTCATGCCCCTTCCCCCTAGAGAGGGCCCCACCCTCGTCTAAAGCCAATCTCGAAGATTGAGGACAGGCAGGACAACATCATGGCACTGAAGCTGAAGGACTATGAGTATCTCTTTGACACGGATGAGACACGGAAGAAGAGAGAGCTTGGCGACACCAGACCGGGAATGATCAGATGGCAGAGGACCAGAACAACCAGAGCCGGAGACTATATCTATGTGGACAGTTACCCAATCTGGGACAACGCTTCCACAACGAAAGCAAAGCGGCAGGCGACTGAAGCCCACAAGGAGGCCCAGAGGAAGATCAACAACCGGAGACGTTCAGAACATCTGGAAAAGATCCTGCACACAAACTTCCGGGAAGACGACTTCGTGATCACGCTCACATACCCGGCAGGACAGGATCCGAAGTCAGACGAGGAGCTCGAGAAGGATGTAAACAACTTCCTGCGCAGAGTGGCCACAAGACGAAAAAAGAAAGACATGGCCGAAACGGGAAACAAGTACATCTGGGTCGGCGAAAAGATCAACCGGAAGTACGGGCTCACATACCACGCGCACATGGTCATAAACAGCGGGGGCCTCTCACGACACGAGATTGAGGAGATCTGGAGAAAAAAACACGGAGGCATCACCAACTGTGATGGCCTCCAGATTGCAGGAGAAGGACTGACAGGCCTGTCAAAGTACCTGGTAAAGGCATCCGGAATCATGAGCACGGACCAGGACAAAGTCGGATCAAGGTGGTATCACCGGTCAATGAACCTGAAGGAACCAACCATCACGGTTGCAGACAAAAAAATATCCAGGCGGAAGGCGCAGGAGATCAAAAGCGATGTGAGCGGTAATGGCAAGGAGATTTTTGAAAAGCTGTACAAGGGCTATCAGTTCCTCGAGTGCAGGGCATATGAATCAGAGTTTATAAACGGCGTGTACATCAGAGCGAAGCTGAGAAGAATCGAGCAGCCAAAGGGGAAAACAAGGCAATGAGAATCAAGCACCACGATGAAGTGACGCGAGAGCGCGTCATCTGGAACAGGATTTATGACATGCTTATTGACGGTATTGGGGACTGCAAAATGCAGATCATGGACAAGCAGGGCAAAAAGCACAAGGTCACAGCGGAAGTCACTCACACATTCAGGACGCTGATCAAACGTGGATGCTACTTCGACATCAGCATCGACGGCAATCCAGCCATCGAAGGCTATGTAGTGTCGAAAAAAGACGGGCATACATCGAATTTGCGAAGGCGACAAAGGAAATCGCGGCAGGCATCGTAGATTGCATCGACAACCAGACGACAGAGAAACGGATTATCAATCACAGCGAAGGAGGCGCGGAATGAGCATGCAGGTTACCATGCTTGAGGTCGGGCTAATCACGAAGGACAACCCGATGGACAAGATCGAAGCCACACCGGATGGCATCGCAGATGCGGTAAATTCCATCAAGGGAACCGTCCAGAAGATAACGATCAGGGGAACGATACAGATTGGGCGGCTCCTGGCGGAGGCAAAGAAAATGATACCGCGCGGCGAGTGGACAGGATGGCTGCAGGACCATGTGGCATACAGCGTGCGGACGGCACAGTACGCGATGGAGATTGCAGAGAAATACGGAAAGATGGACGAGGACCGTCTGAGCAAGCTCAGCTACTCTGCGGCCATCTCCATTATCGGGCTCACGGAGGAAGAACGTCTGGGGATCATCGACTCGATGCCAAAGAACGCAAAAGCAGTTGACTATAAAGCAGCCGCAGTGGCAATTGAACAGGAAAATCGAGAGAAACAGCAGGCGATCGAAGGCCTCAAGGAGGAGCTGGAAAAGCTCAAGAAAGAAAAGAGCGCCACATACCTGGACTGGATCAAAGAGAAGAGCAAGCGCGAGGCGGCAGAAAAGACGATTGAGCGAGAGAGACTGTCAAGGGAGACGAAAGCCTCGGCCGCAGACACGCTGGCGGAAGAAAACAGGGCGAAGGACGCACAGCTTAAACATGCAGGCGAGCAGATAGAAAAGCTCCAGGAAGCACTCGAGAAAGCACGGCAGGCAGAAAAGGCAGTGGGGACCATCTACGAGGACTCGCCGGAAACTCTGAAGACACTGGAGGCACTGAAGCAGAGAAACGAAACGGTACAGGCCGTGACGCTCATCTCAGAGTCATTCAGGCGCTGCATCGCAGAACTGGAACAAATGGGAATTGCAGCGATCCAATTGAAGGACGCAAATCAGCGATGGAAAGTCATGAGCAAGCTGCTGGGCCAGATCAAATCTATGGCGGACGACGTGGCCAAGACGGCTATGCTCGAGGACTCGAAAGACGCGGAGGCATAAGGTGGCGACAAAGCAGGCAAGCGTACCGGTGCCCACGGAGGACCAGGAACAGGCAGCACTCTTTGACTGGGCGAGAATGGCAGAGGGAGCATATCCGGAACTGCAGTGGTTCCATGCAATCCCGAATGGCGGAAAGAGAAACATCGTCACGGCGTCGAAGATGAAGGCGACGGGCACAAAACCGGGCGTTCCAGACACGTTCCTTCCGGTACCGCGCAACGGATATCACGGACTCTATATCGAACTCAAGCGGAGAAAGGGCGGAAGGATATCACCAGAACAAAAGAAATGCATGGAGTTCCTGAGAGGCCAGGGATACAGAGTGGAGGTCTGCATGGGATTCCAGGAAGCAGTGGAGACGATCAAGGACTATCTGAACATGAGATAAGCGAGGAGGCAGAACCATGATAGTCAGACTGGTGGCATACACACCAAATCCAGAAGTGGTGGCAGGCACGGCAGCTGCCACATGCACAGACTCAAAGTCCCCGGAAAAGTCGCTGAAGTCAGCCATGAAATCAGGACACAACTCCGTGCTGGAACATGCGTCTTTTTCCTTCTCGGTGGAAGATGTCTCGCGGGTCACTCTGGCGCAGCTTACCCGTCACAGGATCGCGTCCTTCTCCGTGAAGTCACAGCGCTACTGCAACACGGGCAAGGATGCAATGATGGTCGTGCCGGGAAGCGTCAGGAAGGAAGGATACGAAGAAAAGGGAATCGCCATGTTTAAAAGCTGCGTGGACTTCTACGAAGAGCTGGTGGCATCTGGAGTACCGAAGGAAGACGCACGATACTTCCTGCCAGAGGGCGTATGCACGAAGATTATGCTTACCATGAATGCGAGGGAGCTGCTGCACTTCTTCCGGCTTCGGACATGTCACAAGGCGCAGTGGGAGATCCGGGAGATGGCAGAGAAGATGCTGACCGAGGCGAAGATGGTCGCGCCGCAGATATTCCTGAGCGCGGGGCCGCCCTGCGTGGCATGCGGAAAGTGTACGGAGCTGAAACCGTGCTCATCACCGAGACGAATCGGACCGAAGGGAGAGTTGATCTGATATGGCAGAGCTCAGAATTGATCCAGAGGATACTGGATTTTCATACCTGCTGACAGCTGCGGTGAAACACGCTCTTGACGTAGACACATATGAGCCAAGGATTATCGTACAGTGGATCCGGAAACACATGGACGGGAAGATGACGCTCAGGAATATCGCAGTCATGTATAACGACATAAACCACACAGAGGATCTGGGCGGCACAGAGAACACGGCCATCTGGCAGGACTTCAGGGAGTGGCTGCGCGATCAGCGGCGGACGGCAATGAAGCGGGAAATGTAAACAGCAACAAGCACCGACAAAAAAACGGAGGATGGGGAAATGAACCAAAAGCAATGGGCAAGGATCAAACAGCAGGGCTTCAACGAGGGAGTGCAGGCTACGCAGGAGATGATGGCCAAGTCCATCTATGCAGCAGCCATACTGGCAGCAAGAAGAGAATTCGGCTTCGGCCGGGAACGCTGCATGAGGCTCCTGAAGAGTATCGATGAGATAGTCGCGGAGACTTTCACAAGCGAGGAAATCATAGACGCCGCTTTTTCTGAATGTGGCATTAAGTTCAATTTTCGCGAGGGAATAGATTCTATTCGGGCGTTCTGAGGAATACTGGCTCCGGAAACGGAGAGACGAAATAGGCAGGAGGGCAGGCTGTGACGAGAAAACTAACAGAATGGGAAAAGAACTGGGTCAGGGCCGAGTGCCGCCTGTACGAGGAGCGGAAGAAGCAGGTCCGGGAATGTAAGCTCCAGATGCGGGCAAAGAATCAGGAGAACCAGAACCCCTCGAAGAAACTCAGGGCGCTGCAGTCCGAGGTGGACAGGATCGAAATCTCTGCACGAGAGGTCCAGGGTGGCAGATGGTACAGCACACTCATAGACAACTGCTGCCGAGGCATCCCGTACGACAAGATCAGCAAGGAACAGATGCCGACATCTCACCGCGAAGATTACAGCGCGGCAAAGCGCCAGTTCTTCGCGTTGGTGATCTCCAAAAAGTATGAATAGCAATACTTATCGGTCTCTCGGGAAAAACCGAGAGATTTTTTTTAAAATTTGGAAAGTTTTTCAGCGCTTTTTGGGCAACGATATAAGTGGACGAGCCGACGAACCCAAAAACAGATCCCCTCATTTAGATGGCAAAAATCAAAACCTGGCGGTGGAGCCTGTGGAAAAACTGTGGAAATCGCGGAAAATCAAGGCTTCCGAGCACCCGGGAGGGGGGGTCAGATCCCAAAAGACCCCTTCCTCGGAGACCGCGCCCTTGCTCACGTGTGAATGGCCGCAAGTTTTGGGGGTGGGGGGTCTGAGGGGCCCGGAGAGGGGCTCGCACGGCAGGCCCGGAGGCAGCCAAAAACGGGAAGGGAGGATGGATCATGGGTCTCAGAGGACCAGTACCGAAGCCGCAGGCAATAAAGGATCTGGAAGGCAATCCCGGGAAGCGAAAGAAATCACAGTCAAACCTGAAGGTCCTTCCGAACACGGGAAGAGGCAAAGCACCTCCCCCACCGAAGCGCCTGCTTCCGTCAGCGAAGAAGGAGTACAAACGCCTTGCAAAGTGGCTCTGGGAAAAGCAGATCATGGAGACGCCGGACATGGAAGCCTTGGCGCAGACATGCCAGTTCTACGCGCTGATGCTGGCGGTCGAGCAGGAGATGCTGAAAGACGGAGAGAGCGGGGCATACGAGATGCAGACGGCATCCAGCGGATACATGTCCGCGAACCCGAAAATCACGGTATACCAGCAGTATTACGACAAATGGTGCAGAGGCCTGACACAGTTCGGACTGACGCCGGCATCCAGGGCAAGACTGCTGGGCAACAGTGACAGCCAGGACGCAGACGAGGACGATCCGATGGCTGCAGTACTGGGAGGCAAATGGTAATTGTTCGACGAGCGCAAAGCCGAGCGAGCGGTCAGGTTCATTGAGTGCCTCAAGCACACCAAGGGAGAGTTTCACGGGAAACCTTTTCTCATGCTTGACTGGCAGAAGAAGATTATCCGAGACGTATTCGGGACCGTCAGGGACAACAGGCCGGACGTCAGGCAGTACACCGTGGCGTATATCGAGATCCCGAAGAAACAGGGGAAGTCGGAACTGGGCGCAGCGCTCGCACTGAACATGCTGGTCAATGACGACGAGTGGAACGCAGAGGTCTACTCATGTGCAGCTGACAGACAGCAGGCAGCAATCGTCTTCGAGGTAGCAAAGGACATGGTCAGCCAGTCCAAGGTCCTGTCACAGAGGATCAAGGTCATCCCGTCCACAAAGCGGATGGTAGACAAGAAAACGGGCAGCGTGTACCAGGTCCTGTCGTCAGAGGTCGCAACAAAGCACGGCCTGAACGTGTCAGCGTGCATCTTTGATGAGCTGCACACGCAGCCGAACCGAGCTCTGTATGACGTCATGACACAGGGATCAGGCGACGCCAGGAAGCAACCGCTCTGGTTCTTCCTGACCACCGCAGGCACAGACCGGAACAGCATATGTTGGGAAGTGCACAGCAAGGCGATTGACATCCTGGAGGGGCGCAAGAAGGACCCGGAGTTCTACCCAGTGGTTTTCGGACTGCCGGATACCGCAGACTGGACCAAGGAGGAAAACTGGTACAAGGCCAACCCGTCCCTGGGCGTCACGATTGACATTGAGAAGGTCAGGCATGCCTACCACAAGGCGCTGGAAAGCCCGGCAGACGAAAACATGTTCCGTCAGCTGCGCCTCAACCAGTGGGTGAAGCAGTCCATCCGATGGATGCAGATGGAAAAGTGGGATGCCTGCGTACACGACGTGGATCCGAAATCACTGATCGGCAGAGCATGCTATGCAGGACTGGACATGTCATCAACAGAGGATCTGACGTCAATGCAGCTGGTGTTCCCGCCAGAGGGCGAAACAGAACCCTATCAGGTCCTCTCCTACTACTGGATGCCAGAGGACAACATCCCGCTGAGGGTCAGACGAGATCACGTATTCTACGATGAGTGGGCCGAAAAGGGCTTCATGCGCACAACAGAAGGCAACGTAGTGCACTACGGGTTCATCCGGGAGTTTATCGTGGAGCTGGGCAAGAAATACCAGATCAAGGAGATCGCATTCGACAGGTGGAACGCGACACACATTGCCCAGGAACTGGAGGACGAGGGGTTCACCATGGTTCAGTTCGGTCAGGGATTCCGGGATATGTCAGGACCGACGAAGGAACTCATGCGCCTCGTGCTATCAAAGGAGATTGCCACAGACGGGAACCCGGTCCTCCGATGGAACATCGACAACATATTTGTCCGGACGGATCCGGCGGGAAACGTCAAGATCGACAAGCAGAAGAGCACGGAAAAAGTGGACGGTGCTGTGGCTCTGGTGATGGGACTGGACAGGGCAATGCGATCCCACGAGAGCGAAGGGTCTGTCTATGACGAGGAAGACCACGATCTTATCTTTATCTGAGGAGCGACCATGCCACAGAAAGCCATGAAGACGTGCAGGCACCCTGGGTGCGTGAACCTGGTGAAAGACGGCAGATACTGTCAGGAACATTCCATAGACCTGTACGTGTACGACCAGATGCGAGGGAACGCCAACGAACGAGGCTACAACGTGAGGTGGCGCAGAGCCAGAACGATGTTCCTCTCAAAGCACCCATTGTGCAGCCAGTGTGGCAAACCGGCGACAGTAGTGGACCATATCATCCCACACAGAGGCAATCAGCAGCTGTTCTGGGACGAGGCGAACTGGCAACCGCTATGCAAGACATGCCATGACAAGAAGACCAGAAGTGGCCTGTGAGGTGATGAAACATGGGGATTCTTACGAGGTTTCGGAGCAGGGATAAGCCCAAGAGATGGACAGATTCCGTGTCGAGCGCGATACAGTATTTCTTTGGCTATGGGAACGCCGGGGAGAATGTGACACCCGAAACAGCAATGCGGCTCTCCACAGTGTATGCATGTGTGAGGGTGATTGCAGAATCTGTCGCGACGATGTCTCTGCATGTATACAAGCAGAAGCCCTCAGGCGGTCTGGTAAAGGCAGAGGAGACAAAGCTGGACAGACTACTTCACAGGGAACCGAACCCGGAAATGACGTCGTTTGTCTGGCGGGAGACCATGATGTCCCATCTCCTGCTGTGGGGGAATGCATACAGCCAGATCATCCGGAACGGCAGAGGAGAGGTCATCGGACTATACCCTCTGCTGGCGGAGAACATGGAGGTGGAGAGGGACTCCGAAACACGGAGGCTCCAATACTTCTACACCGACAGCAGAGGAGAACGGCACCTGCTCGCGCCGGAGGACGTACTGCACCTGCACGGACTCGGGTTCGATGGCGTCATGGGATACTCCCCCATCGCCATGGAAAAGAACGCCATCTCTCTGAGTCTCGCAGCCGAGAAATATGGATCGAACTTCTTCGGATCCGGGGCGATCCCTGCGGGGATCATCACGCACCCGGGGCAACTCAAAAACCCGGGAAAACTGCGTGCGTCATGGATGAAGAATTACGGAGGCGCAGCCAATGCGGGGTCAGTGGCGATCCTGGAAGAGGGCATGAAGTTTGAACACATCGCCATCCCGAACAACGAAGCCCAGTTCCTTGAAACGAGAAAATTCCAGGTATCAGAAATCTGCAGGATTTACCGAGTGCCGCCGCACATGATCGGCGACCTTGAACACGCGACTTTCTCGAACATCGAACACCAGGGCATGGAATTTGTGAAGTACACCATCAGTCCATGGGTGTCACGGATTGAGCAGGACATGGAGAGAGCCCTGCTGGCACCGGAAGAAAAAGGCAGATTCCAGATCAAGTTCAACGTGGACAGCCTGCAGCGCGGCGACTTTAAGTCGCGCATGGAGGCGTACCACATCGGGCGCCAGGACGGCATATATTCAGCCAATGACATCCGAGAGAAAGAGGACATGGAGTTGCTGAGCGAGGAAGATGGCGGCAACGCCTACCTGGTCAACGGGAACATGATCCCGATTAAGCTGGCCATGCAAGGCACGAATTTCAAAAAAGACAATGGTCAGGAATCTGACAGAGAAGAGTGAGGAGGTGAGAGACAATGGACAAATTTTGGAACTGGTCGGAAGACGAGGCGGAGGGCGTGGCACTGAGGATCTCGGGCCCGATTGATGATGCTGCTTTCTGGGGCGACGAAGTAACACCAGACGACTTCCGGAAAGAACTCAACGAGCACGACGGAGACGTGACCGTCTATATCAATTCCCCTGGCGGGAGCGTCTTTGCGGCAGCGGAAATCTACACCATGCTCCGGGAACACAGAGGCAAGGTCACGGTGAAGATAGACACGATGGCAGCGAGCGCCGCATCTGTCGTTTCAATGGCAGGGGATGTGGTGATGATGTCTCCCACCGCAGTCATGATGATTCACGACCCGGCCACGATCGCAGTGGGAACTTCGGAAGACATCAAAGGAACCATCAAGGCTCTGGACGAAATCAAGGAGACGATCATCAACGCTTATGAGCTCAAGACGGGGCTCAGCAGAAAAAAGATCGCCGACATGATGACCGAGGAGACATGGATGAACGCCGGGAAAGCAAAGGAACTCGGCTTCATTGACCAAATCATGTTCGTGGATGTACCAGCGAAAAAAGAGGGCGACGACAACGGGAAAGAAGAAGACCCAATGAAGAAAGCTCTCAATAGCTGGTCCACGACAGGCGTCTGGCAGACGGCAAGAACCACTATCACAAACATCGCAAAGAGGATCGAGAACAGGCAGCGCCAGGAAGAGAAAACCCAGGCGCAGACGCCTGAAAGTGTGCGCGAGATGGGGAGAGTGCCTGCAGAATCCAGGCGCAGGCGTCTCGAAACTCTGATGAAAATGTGAGAAGGACGAAACCGGGATATCCGGTAGAAAGGGAAAAGACTATGACCATTCAGGAACTTTACGCCAAGAGGGCTAACGCATGGGACGCAGCCAAGAAATGGCTGGACGAGAAGACAGATCCCACCACGGGCCTGATGTCTGCGGAAGACGCGGCACAGTATGACCGCATGGATGCCGAGATCCAGGACTACACGAAGCAGATCCAGAGGGCTCAGAACGCTGCAAACATCGAAGCTCAGATGCAGCAGCCGACCACATCCCCTATCCTCGGAGCTCCGAAGACAGGAGAACAGACCCGCAACGAGAAGTACAGCAAGACTTTCTGGGATGCAATGCATTCCAAGATCATGACTGCTGACATCTACAATGCGCTGAAGGTCGGCGAGGATGCAAACGGCGGCTTCCTCGTGCCGGACGAGTACGAGAAGCAGTTGATCGACGCTCTCCAGGAAGAGAACGAGATCCGCAAGATCGCACACCGCATCACCACCAGCAGCGGCGAACACTCCATTCCTGTTGTCCGCAGCCACGGCACCGCGCAGTGGATCGACGAAGAAGGCCAGTACACCGAGTCCAACGACGCCTTCAGCCAGGTCACACTGGGTGCATACAAGGTGGGCACCATGATCAAGGTGTCCGAAGAGCTGCTCCACGACAGCGCCTTCGATCTCCCGGGATACATCCGGAATGAGTTCGCACGCCGGGTCGGTGCGGAGGAAGAAGACAAGTTCATCACGGGCGACGGCAATAAGAAGCCGACCGGCGTGATTTCGGGCGTGGCAGATAAGACCGCAGAAATCGGCGTGACCACGGAGGACGCAAAGAAGTTCACAGCTGAAGAGCTCATGGACCTCTACTACAGCCTCAAGAGCCCGTATCGCAAGAAGGCAAGGTTCGTCATGAACGATGCCACCATCAAGGCGATCCGGAAGCTGAAGACGCAGAACGGTGAGTTCCTTTGGCAGCCGTCTCTCGTGGGCGCAGAGCCGGACAGACTCCTCAATAAGCCTATCGTGACGTGCGCGGCCATGCCGACTGCAGAAACGGCCGGAGCCCAGATCATCCTGTTCGGCGACTTCGACTATTACTGGATCGCCGACCGCGAGGGCTTCAAGGTCAAGCGCCTGAACGAGGCATTCGCAACCACTGGCCAGGTCGGTTTCCTCGTGTCCAAGCGCCTCGACGGAAAACTCATCCTGCCTGAGGCCATGAAGGTCATGAAACTCAAGGCTGGGGCCTGATCAATCCATATTCAAGGAGGTAGCACACCATGGCAGTGACGCTTGAACAGGCGAAAGCCTGGTGCAATGTAGAGCACGACGAGGACGACAAGCTGATAAACAGCCTCATTGTGCAGGTACAGAAAGCGGCCGAGGACTTCTGCCGGAGAGACTTTTCGGAAGAAATGCCGGAGACTGTGGCATCCGCAATACTCATCATGGTGGGCTACCTCTACGATCACAGGGACAATGACGACAGAAACGCCTATAAGGCCACGCACGAAGCGTTCAGAAGCCTGCTCTGGCCAAACCGTGATGAAGAAGCGATGCTGTGAGGTGAGGCGGAATGGCGAGGCCACACGCCGGACAGCTTCGGCATCGGATCGAGATTGGTTACACGAAAAACCTGGTCAACGAGAGCGGCTATCCGGAGAGCAGGAACATCGTGACGGCATCTCCTCGTGCATCTATCGCAGATGTATCAACCGGGTGGGTTTACAGAACAATCGCGGATGCAGATACACCGCAATTCGATACGGTGTTCTGCGTGAGATACCTTAGGGGCGTAAACACCGGTATGTGGGTGCGGTGGAAAGGAAAACTGTACACCATCGTCCACATTGAACAGTATGACTACAAGGACAGATGGCTGCAGCTGAGGACGAGAAGGCATGACACAGTAGGCTACGAAGCGGAGAAAGAGGAGGAAAAGCCGTGAAGGAAGTTCAGGAAGCCCTGAAAGGGGTCGGCATTCCATCCTTCGCTGGGAAGCTGAAATCAGCCAACAGCTCGCCAAAGTCACCGGATGCATACCTGACGCACACCACAATGGCAGCGGAGGATGAGTTCTGGGACGATGAAGCGAGATCCATAAAGACGCACGTCTATCTGAACCTGTACACACAAAAAGATCCGACAGACGCGGCAAAGAAAGTGCGAAAGGCCATGAAGGACTACGGATTCCAGATGACCGAGGAACGCTTCTGGACCGACACGGATGATCTGTGGTACGAGGTATCGTGGACGTGGATCTGGAGGGAGGAGATCTGATGGGCGTTTCGTGCACAGGCTTCGCAGAACTGGCGAGTGACCTTGCAGCTGCAGCAGCAGCATTTGAGGGCGCCGGAGGGCGGAAGGCCAGAATCCTCAAGAAAGGCGCCGAACCAGTGGAAGCAAAGATCAAAGAGGAAGCACAGACGGCATTCAAGACACGGACTGGCGCTCTGGAGGGCTCAATTCGCTCAAAGCAGGCAGGATCGGACAGCATCAAGGTGGGTGCATTCGATCAGAAGGCACACCTGGTAGAGTACGGCCATGGAGGCAAAGCCGGTCCTGCTGCACCGCATCCGTTCGTCAGACCCGGATACGATGCCTCAAAGGGTGAAGCATATAGCAACATGCGAGATGAGATCATGGCCACACTAGCGGCAAATGGTCTGTAAAGGAGAAAAGATATGCCCAAGAAATCTTATAAAGGCAAGAGCACGATAGGCGTGAAGAACCTCGTGTTCGCTCCCCTCACGAAGGACGATGAGACGGGATACACCTACGGGGATCTGGTAAAGGCCGAAGGCACCATCGAAGTCACGATCACTCCGCAGAACACGGATCTCGACGTGCAGTATGCGGACGACGTGGAATACGACGTGATCGCGCAGGATCCGGAGATCGAGGTGTCCGTAGATATGGCCAGTCTGCCAGTGCAGCTGCAGGCAGAGATCCACGGCCATGAGTACAAGGACGGCGTGATGGTCGAGAAGGCGGGAGACACGCCGAGCTACTACGCGATGGGCTTCAAGGCAGAGAAAACTGACGGGTCATACCGTTTCGTGTGGCTCCTGAAGTGCCGCGCCAAGCCTGGCACGGAAACCTATCGGACCAAGGAAGGCAGGGACATCACCCGCCAGACAAACAACGCCACGTTCACCGCGATCAAACGCACTTTCGATGGGAAGGTCCGCGCAGTGGCGGATGAGAGCGATGAGGACTTCACAGGATCAGCCAACTTCCTGGACACCGTGTACGGCGGAAGCTCGAGCGCGGACAGCGGCGAAGGAGAGTAAGGCGCAGCACGGCGCAGAACCGGTACGGGAAACCCGTGCCGGTTGTTTTTGATGGAGGAGGACGCAATGACACACTCGGTGAAGCTGATGGATAAAACATACACGATCCCTTTCGTGAAGGCTCGCGCATACAGGGAAATGGATGACGCGATCGACGCGTACACAGAGCTCGTCAGCATGGCGGCGGAAGAGGAAGCGGGAAAGAAAGCCACAGCAAAAGATACGAAGATCAGCGACTACATGGACAGACTAGTAGAGTGGTTCTGCGTTCTGTTCGATAACCAGTTCAGCCCAGATGAATTCTATGATGGCTATCCAGCAGACCAGCTGATCACAGATCTCGTGACTGCACTCCTGAAGGTCAGAGACAACATGGCGGAGACGATCGGCGATTTCCCTTCCGATCCGGCAGCGACGATGAGGACACAGAAGACGATGACGACGGAATCGAAGTAAGGTCACTGCCGGACTATGTCAAAAAGGTGTACCTGATCCTCCTGGAGTCAGGATGGAGACTGCAGGAGATCGACGAGATGGATCTGATCGGATACATAAGACTCCAGGTCTGGAGAGAAAAGAAAAAGCTGGAAGGCAGGCACACAACAATCGATGTGGCGCTGCCGTGGATGGCACCGAATATTTGAGGTGATGATAAATGCCTGATGTGCGCGAACTGACAGTATCACTGTCACTGAGGGATAATAACTTTGCAGGGAACATGAAGTCGATCTCTCAGCAGATCAAACAGGCGGAGAGCAACTTCAAGGCAGCAGGAGGAGCCGTCAACGGCTACGGTTCAAAGCAGGAACAGGCCCGTGCAAAGGTCACGATGCTGGAGCAGAAGCTGAAACTCCAGAACACAGCCGTTCAGGAATGCGAAAAGAACCTGAAACGCAGCCAGACCACATATCAGACCGCCACGGAGAAACAGAAGTCTCTGGCGGAAGCGCTCTCGAAAGCGAAGACTGAGTATGGAGAGAACTCGGAAGAAGCAAAGAAGCTGGAAGGCCAGCTGAAGTCCGCAGAGAAAGCCGTACAGAAGGCTCAAGACAAGGTAAGCGCAGCGGCAACCGCACTGAACAACGCGAAAATTGACGTTGCGCAGACAACGAGAGAGCTGGAACAGGCTAATAGAGAACTGGTCATCTCGCAGTCCAGATGGACGACATTCTCCGACAAGATGTCCAAGGTCAGCGAGGTGACAGGCGTCATTGGGGAAAGGCTGACAGATGTTGGCCAGAAGATGACAGCAAAGATCACGGCGCCGCTTATTGCCATGGGCGCGGCTGCAGTAAAGACATTCACGTCCTACGATGATTCCCTGAAGGAGGTTCAGGCCACCATGGGCCTGGTCTCAGGACAGTCAGAAGAGGCGGACAGGCAGATTCAGCTCCTGGATGAGACTGCACAGGCCATGGGCATATCCACGAGATACTCGGCCTCGGATGCGGCATCAGCCCTGAACTACCTGGCACTCGCAGGATATGATGCAGACAAGGCATGTGCAGCGCTTCCGACGGTGCTCAGGCTCGCTCAGGCAGGCGGACTGGACCTGGCTTATGCATCAGATCTGGCCACAGACGCCATGGCAGCCATGGGGCTCGAGACAAAGGAGCTGGACGGCTTCGTAGACAAGATGGCCGTCAGTGCCCAGAAGTCGAACACATCGGTCTCGCAGCTGGGAGAAGCCATTCTCACCGTGGGTGGAACAGCGAAGTCGCTGGCAGGTGGCACCGCAGAGCTGAACACAGCACTGGGCACCCTGGCGAATGTCGGCATAAAGGGGTCCGAGGGTGGCACGCACCTCAGGAACATCATCCTCGCACTCACGGCGCCACAGGACGGCAAGGCAAAGGAGCTGAAAGAACTCGGGATCAGCGCCACAGACGCATATGGGCAGATGCGGCCTCTGAACGAGATTATGCAGGACTTCAACACCAAGCTGTCCGGACTGACAGATGCGCAGAAAACAGAAGCGCTCAGCAAGATCTTCAACAAAACTGACCTAGCAGCCGTCCAGGGGCTTTTGTCCGGGTGCGGGGCAGAGTGGGATTCCCTCATGGGTGCGATCCAGAATTCAGAGGGAGCTGCAGAGACCATGGCAACCACCATGGAAAGCGGCATCGGAGGTGCGCTGCGATCACTGAAGTCGGCAACAGAAGGTCTGGCAATCTCTTTCGGCGGAGAACTGGCACCCATGGTCAAGAGTGCCGCAGAGCGGGTCACGGACATGACCAGGAAGTTCGCGAGCCTGTCGACGGCGGAGAAGCAGAACGTCATAAAGACGGCAGCGGTGGCGGCAGCGGCAGGCCCCGTACTCTTGATCGCGGGAAAGATTTCAACGGCAATCAGCGGGATTACGGGCGCTATGTCCAAGGTTGGCACATTCCTGGCAGCAAACGGCGGCATCCTCGGAACGTTCTCAAAACTCGGCACGGTCATATCTTCCATCGGAGCATCTGCAGCGGCAATACCGGTGGCACTGGCGGCGACAGCCGTGATCGGCGTGAAGCTACTGAACGACTTTGCAAAAACATGGGAAGGACCAGCAACGGCATCTGACAAGCTCATGAACCTATCTGCAAAGGTATCAGAGGCCGCACTTGGAAAGATCTCTACCGACATCAGCACGGCCGTAGGCAATGCGGACGCGAATGTGAATGCAGCTGTCCCAGATGGGAAGAAGTCGGGGATCACTACCGCCATTGAGAACGCCATAAACGGCAGCAAGAAGGACATCACCGTAAAAGTAGCAGACACCGCGGAGACAGTCACATCCCCGATCAAGGATGCGATCAGCTCTGCGGCGCAGCAGCCGGTGGAAATCAACGCAAATGTGGCAAACGCGTCTGCGATCCACGGCCAGATCGAAGAGGCAGTTAAGGGCGGTGGAGGGCACCACTTCGATGTGGCAGCAAACCTCACGAATGCGGAAGAGATCGGCACCCAGGTAGATGATGCGGTGGGTGGACCAAGAGTCCTCAGCATCACCGTGCTCGGAAAAGATGCAATCAAGGCCGAAATTGAAGGCGGGATATCGGCAGCGGACAAGACAGTCACGCTGACAGCAGATTCCTCGGGGATCACATCGGGCGTGGATAATGGCATCAAGGAAGCAAAGAGACTCGTCATCCCGAAACTGGATTCAAGCGAGATTAAGAGCGGCATCGAGAAGGGCATCGAGGCGGCAGACAAGGCCGTGAAGATCACGGCGGACACCAGCGACCTGTTCTCCGAGCTCAACAAGACGTGGGGCGAAGCATCCGCAGATGGGAAAATCACGCAGAGCGAGTTCAAGACCATCTCCACATGGGTGTCGGACAATGTAGGCAAGGACGCAGACGCGGCAGTAGAAGCAGCTAAGGGCTATTGGAAAAAGGTCTATGAGGCGGCAACAGGTGCGGGGGCGAGCGAGGAGGACGCAACGGCAGCTGCCGACAAAGCGACAAATGCATTCCCACTCAAGGAGACGGCAGAGAAACTGCAGTCGCTATCCAGCGATCTGGACAGCCTGCTGAGGACGATCTACTCCCAGGGAGAGTCCGCGACAGCAGAGGAACTGCAGAACGTCAAAGCCCTGATGGGTGAAATCGAGACCCTCCAGGGGAAACTCGGGATCCTGAAGACCGAAGCCGGAGAGTATGCGGAGAATGCCGTGACGGCAGTCAAGATGGGTTACGGCACGGAAAAGCAGATGGGCACCGCCACTGCGTACATTGAGCAGACATATGAGGCCAGAAAGAAAGATGTCCTGGCTCAGATGGATCAGGTGGACGCGGAGAGAGCAAGGGCAGTATCTCTGGCACACGATGTAGAGATGACCGGAGACGTGGCCACCGCGCAGCAAATGGCCACGGAAGCTGTCAAAAACTATGAACAGGAAATGTCGAGGCTCAACCAGGAGCTGGAGGACCTGGACCTGGCAAAGGCGAGAGAACTGGACGAGCTGATTCACGGTGTCGGAAAAACAGTCACATCAGAATCCGGAGAACATCAGACGGATGCGGACGTAGATGCAGCAATCAAGCAGGTGGAAGCTGCCATCACCATCATGGAGAAGTGGCGGGGATATCAGGAACTGGTAGATACATTTGACCCGGAGTACCTCGCCGAGGCAAAACAAAACTTGCAGCAGGGGCTGGATGGCCTGGCAGAAGTCATCCCACAGATGGATCAGGTATTTGACCATCTGTACAACCCGACAGTCGAGAACAGGCCAACCAACACGGGAGAAGTGGACTGGGCGAACACGACCGTAGCGCAGATCGAAGCGGCATACCAGGAAGCGATGGGCGTCCTGGCAGACTTCATGACAACGAGCGTCGCAGACACGGAAGCAAACCCGATCTTTCAATTCCTGGATTCCGTGCTGAGCGAGGATGCAATGCAGTCTTATGACTGGTCAACAGCATCCGGAGCTATGGCTACGGTCATGAAGGCAAAACTCCTCAGCGAAGGCGGACTGGAAGCGATGGACTCCGATGATTACAAGAGCATTGGCGCATCACTGACAGAATCCGTGGGAAGCGGAATCGAGGAAGGCGCAGGAGAAGCTGCAGGTGCAGCAGCGGGCGCAGCGGCAACAATCAATGATTCGTTCCAGCTGGATGACACTACGAGTGACGGTGCCAATATGATGCAGGGCGCCGCCAACGGCATCAGGAACAACATGGGCACAGCCGTTGCGGCGGCGAGCACAGCTGCAGGAGCGATCTCACAGGCCTTCAAATCCAGGCTCGGTATTGCATCCCCTTCGAAGGTATTCGCCGGGTTCGG
>JAFURY010000103.1 GCA_017480795.1 Succinivibrionaceae bacterium | reverse complement strand
CTTCGCTTATCCAACGTTACAGAAAACCAGAATATCTTGCACATGCTGATGAGCGCAAGTCTTACCACCTATCTGCTGAAGCACATGGTAACACTGTTTATCTCGCACTTTGCTGAGGATGTATCTCCTCTCAAGATCCAGACAAAATTCACGGACTTTAAGCGGTTTCTGGATGCGTATGTAACGCACAATGTTGATGTGCTGAAAGACATTATGAAGGGGTTTCTTGATTTTCTTCCGAGTTGTGTAAAAAGCAAGACATCACGAAAACGTACCGAGGAAAAACGGTCACTGCGAGCGGTATTAGACAGTCTCGCACAAACCGTTATGCCACCTGCGTTTATCGAGTGTTTAATGCAGGCTTAAAGACATGGACATGTAAAAGTTCTCCAGCTGCGTCCTGAGCAGTCCGTTGGCATCAAGCGCCTGATCCGCAGGAGAAAGTCCGGCATGGCGAAAGGTTATTTTTTCGGCAAAGGTCTCGTCCACAAGAAAAGTCTTCCCGACCCTTCTGCGACCATAAACCGCCACCAGCTCAGCCCTGTTTCTTTCATAAAGCCGCTTCAGTTCGGCTGCTTCCTTTTCCCGTCCGACCATGTATCCCGCCCGTCTGATGATTTAAACGGCTTGTTTCCATATTTTTTGAAATTAACAGCCACTTTAATGGTCAATAGTATGTTGCCGTCATTTAAAGCGGCTGTCAACGATATTTTTCCGGCTTTCAAGCCGTTTTGCCCGCAGGAAGCTGCTGTCTGTTCTGAATTGTCCCCGGACTTGCCGGCGGCGGCGCAGAGTGGCCAGATTTCATGACGGATGACAGCTGCGGCATGGCAGCAGGCCACGGTCCTCAAAAAAAGCAAAGGCGCCAGCCGGCGCCCTAAAAAACATCAATCTGCCGCCTGCGCGCAGGCCGGCAATCGGACCGGACATATGCAGATCCCGCGCGATTCTCCGTCAGTTCTGCGGCTTGAGCGCAGGGAAAAGAATAACGTCGCGGATGGTGTGGGTGTTGGTCAGCAGCATCACCAGACGATCGATGCCGATGCCTTCGCCGGCGGTCGGAGGAAGTCCGTACTCCAGCGCGGTGACATAATCCGCATCGTAATACATGGCCTCGTCGTCGCCGGCAGCCTTCTGGGCCACCTGCGCCTGGAAGCGCTGGGCCTGATCGTCCGCATCGTTCAGCTCGGAGAAGCCGTTGCCCAGTTCGCGGCCGGCGATAAAGAACTCGAACCGATCGGTGAATTCGGTCTTCACGTCGTTTCTGCGGGCCAGAGGCGACACGGCGGCAGGATACTCGGTGATGAAGGTCGGCTGGATCAGATGCTCCTCGGCGGTCTCCTCGAAAATCGCGGAGTAGATATGCCCCAGCTCCCAGCTGTCCATAAGTTCGATGTGCAGCCTCCTGGCCACGGCCTTGGCCCGGTCGATATCCTCAAGATCCTCGGCGGTGACGCCAGGGGCGTACTTGAGAATGGCCTCCTTCATGGTCATCTTTTCAAACGGCTTGGAAAAATCAATCTCAAAACCTTCCTCGCCCGGCTTGGCGTATCTGAACTGGCTGGTGCCAAGCACGTCAAGGGCGATGTACTTGAACATGTCCTCGGTCAGCGCGATGAGATCATGATAGTCGGCATAAGCCATGTAGAATTCGATCATGGTGAATTCCGGATTGTGCCGAACATCGATTCCCTCGTTGCGGAAATTGCGGTTGAGTTCGAACACCCGTTCGAATCCGCCCACCACCAGACGCTTCAGATAAAGCTCCGGCGCGATACGCATGTACATATCGATATCAAGAGCGTTGTGATGGGTGATGAACGGCCTGGCGCTGGCGCCTCCCGGAATGGACTGCATCATAGGAGTCTCCACCTCCATGAAGCGATGCTCGGTAAGATACCGGCGGATGGCGGAAATCACCCTGGAGCGGATCATGAAGGTCTTGCGGGAATCCTCGTTGGCGATGAGGTCCAGATAGCGCTGACGGCACCTGGTCTCCTGATCCGAAAGTCCCTTGAACTTCTCAGGCAACGGACGCAGAGACTTGGTGAGCAGACGCAGGCTTTCGGCGTGAACGGTCAGTTCCCCGGTCTTGGTCTTGAACACGTAGCCCTCGATGCCGATGATGTCGCCCAGGTCCCATTTCTTGAACTCCTCGTTGTAGAAGCCTTCAGGGAAACTGTCGCGGGTTACATAAATCTGAATTTTGCCGCCCATGTCCTGCACGGTGGCGAATGACGCCTTGCCCATGATGCGGCGGGTCATCATGCGACCGGCGATTTTGACTCTCGGCTTCAGTTCAGCCAGTTCTTCGCCGGACTTCTGGTCATACTTCTGGTGAACCTCGTCGGAGATGTGATCTCTTCTGAAATCGTTGGGGAAGGCGATGCCCCTGGCCCGGATGGCATCAAGTTTCTCGCGTCTCTGCCTCATTTCGTTGTTGAGATTCAACTCGGGGGTCTCTGCCGCCCTGCTCTGTTCCTGTTCGCTCATTGTCGTCTACACCTTAATTACACGCCCATTTTCAGGCTTGCCACAATAAAATCGTCCAAATCTCCGTTGAGCACCGCCTGGGTGTCCCGGGTTTCCACCGAGGTTCTCAAATCCTTGATCCTGGCATCGTCCAGCACATACGATCTGATCTGGCTGCCCCATCCGATATCGGCCTTGCTGTCCTCGATAGCCTGCTTCTCCTGGTTGCGCTTTCTCATTTCCAGTTCGTAGAGTTTGGCCTTCAGCTGCTTCATGGCCTGATCCCTGTTGGCGAACTGGGAACGTTCGTTCTGGCAGGTGACCACGGTATTGGTGGGAATATGAGTGATACGCACCGCGGAGTCGGTCTTGTTGATGTGCTGTCCGCCGGCGCCGGAGGAGCGGAACACGTCAACCCGCAGATCGGCAGGATTGATTTCGATTTCGAAACTGTCGTCCACCTCGGGATAGACAAAGGCGGAGCAGAAGGATGTATGGCGACGGTTGCCGGAGTCGAAAGGAGACTTTCTCACCAGACGGTGAACTCCGGTCTCGGTTCTGAGCCAGCCGTATGCGTATGGTCCGGAGAACTTGATGGTGGCAGACTTGATGCCGGCCACGTCGCCCTCGGACAGTTCCACCACCTCGTGCGAAAAACCGTGAGAGTCGCTCCACTTCAGATACATGCGCATGACCATTTCAGCCCAGTCCTGTGCCTCGGTGCCCCCGGAGCCCGACTGAATGTCCATGTAGCAGTCGGATGCATCGTGCTCCCCTGAAAACATCCGGGAGAATTCCAGCTGCGTCAGCAGTTTGTCCATTTTCTCAAGCTCTGCCTCGGCCTCGACCAGATAGCTTTCGTCGTTCTCCTCGTGAAACATGGAAATGTACATGTCCACGTCCTCGGCGGAACGGTCGAGACTGTCGATGGTCTCCACCACTCCCTCCAGCATGGCCTTATCCTTTCCCAGCCTCTGAGCCTTCTCCTGATCGTTCCACACATCAGGCTGTTCCAGCTCGGCGCGGATCTCCTCCAGTTTCTCTTTTCTGCCGTCATAATCCATGTAGGTTCTTATGACCGAGGTTCTTTCCTTGAAGTCCGCAAGGCGGCTGACAATGGGGTTTATTTCAATCATTTCTTTCCAGTTTGAATCGCATTTCGTGCATTTTATCACAAAACGGCCACAGCCATGAGAATTTATAGGAAGAGCGCACCGGACATCGGAGGTGATAGCTGGAGTCGGCGCCTCGAAACGCAAACCGTATCAGACATGTTCCGCATTTTTTCAGTCATTGTTGCCGTTTTCTGATCGCTGTCCATGGTCGCGGTCCCTGATCAGAGTGCAGCCTACCATCACCGTGGGCTGGTCCGTATTGTTCCATACCGAGTGGAGTCTTGAGCCGTCAACCCGATATGCCGAATACGCCGGTACTATTACGGTTTCATCCTCGAATTCGATTCTGGCCTCGCCGGATATCACCATGAACAGATGATCATGACTGTGGCGGTGCTTTTCGACGGGACCGCCTCCCGAAGGCTGCAGGATCGCCACCGCGCCGTCGGCGATCACTCCGTCTACGCGCCCGAACAGACGCTTGGCCTTGAAATCCACATGATTGGCAGGAGTGGCAAAGCCATCCATTGCGCCCGCAACCTTGTCATAACTTTCCATGCCTTCAGAATTCCTCCTGTTTGCGCTCCGTATCTTTCCGGCCCCGGATCTTCAGGAGCGCGCCGTCATTTGCCCCAGCAGGCGCGTTCTAATCCGAATCCAGAACCGCCAGATCCTCCACCGCCAGCTGAAGACAGCTGTTGCCCTTCCAGTTGTTCAGTTCCAGCCGGTAGCACAGCCTCACCTTCCGATGCCAGAGATCGAATCCGGCCAGTCCGTCCGGAATGTTGAAGAAAATGGCGCCGAATTCGTAGTGGGAGCCGTAAACGGTAAGATCCATTTTCAGATGCTTGTTCTCGTTCAGAAAGCGGTAGTTCTGAACCAGAAACACGCCCTCGAAAACCGGATATTCAAAGCCGTTGCCCCATGGTCCGAGCGCCTTGATGGCCCGGACAAAATCAACGCTGATATGATCAAGAGGCAGCTGGCCGTCGGTATAAACGGTTTTTACCGGCTCGACTCCCGCAAGAAACTCCGCCAGCTCCCGGCGAAAAACCTCGGCGAACTCGTCCAGCCGATCCATTTTTACCGAAAGACCGGCGGCCATGGCGTGACCGCCGTAGCGCAGCACCAGATCCGGATATTTGACGGACAGTTTTTCCAGCACGGATCTGATGTTCAGTCCGTCCACCGATCTTACCGAGCCCTTCAGTTCGCCGTCCGCGGAGCCGGCAAACACCGCCACCGGACGGTTGTACGACTCTTTCAGACGGGATGCCACCAGACCGACTATGCCCTGGTGATACGAAGGATCGTAGAGCACAATGGAGTTCTGTCCCTCCAGATTCTGCCGTTTGAGTCTTTCCTCCGCCGCAAGCCGCATCCGGATTTCCATTTCCCTCCGACGGGCGTTGACGCCGAAAAGCTCGCTGATGATATTTTCGATTTCCCCGCGATCGTCGGACAGCAGGCAGCGAATGCCCAGATTCATGTTTTCAATGCGCCCTACCGCATTCAGCAGCGGCGCGATGAGATGACAGATGTCTGATTCTGTGGCCAGATACGGATGTTTCTGAGCCCTGAGCAGCATGAGAGGAAAACACGGACAGCCTCTGCCCTGGCGGATCACCTCGATGCCCCTTCGGATCATGATGCGGTTGTTGCGGTCGAATCTGACCACGTCGGCGATGGATCCCACCGCCACCATGTCAAGAAAAACCGACATCTTGGGCGCCGCTATGCCGCGGGAGGAGAACCAGTTCCTGGAGGAAAGATACGCCCTCAGAGCCGCCATGACATAGAAGATCACCCCGACGCCAGCCATGGCTTTGGACTGGAAGCCGCATCCCTTCTGGTTGGGATTGACGATGGCCTCGGCCTCGGGTACATGCTCGTCCGACAGGTGATGATCCGTGACCAGCACCCGGATGCCCAGCTCGTGAGCCCGTTTTACGCCGTCAAAACTGGTGATCCCGTTGTCCACCGTAATGATCAGGTCGGCGGCGAAATCGTTTTTCACAATCTCGGCGATGGCCGGAGAAAGCCCGTACCCCATAAGCACCCGGTCCGGGACGTAATACGAAACGTTCCGACAGCCGAAAAGCCGCAGCAGCCGCACCGCCAGCGCCGTGCTGGTGGCTCCATCCACGTCGTAGTCGCCCACCACCACGATGCGTCCCCCGGAGACCATGGTTTCGTAAATCAGAGCGCAGGCGGCGCCGATGCCCTTGAGAGCGCTGTAATGCAGAAGCCCCTTCAGCGACAGATCCATTTCCGCCGCCGATGTCACGCCCCGGGCCAGCATAATGCGGCGCAGATAAGGATCCGCCACGGCATCCAGCTGACCCCGATCCTCCGCCGGCCGCAGAACGACCCTGCTTCCCATCTCAGCCATAATCAACCGGAAATCAGGCAGTAGTTTCTGATCAGAATCACGATCCAGTCCGCCAGGGTAAGCATCAGCATGACAAACACCGCCGCGGAGCCAAGATCCTTGGCCCGTCCCGAAAGCTCGTTCCACTCGTCTCCGAACCGGTCCACCACCGCCTCGATGGCGGAATTCAGAATTTCAACCGTCATCACCAGCCAGGGAAAAACCATCAGGAGAAAACGCTCCAGAATATCCAGGCTCGGCAGAATTGCCGCGACCGCGGTAAGAACCGCCGTAAGCATCAGCTCCTGCCGGAAGGCCGCCTCATGTTTCCATGCGGCGCCAAAGCCCTGCATGCTGTATTTTGCGGCATAAACTATTCTTCTGATTCCTGTATTGCCCGTCTTAGCCATGTATCGTTAACCTTAAATTCTACTGCGGCTGATTCTATCAAATCTCATGACCGATTACCGCATTATCGGCAGAGAGCCTCGCCAGAGCGCCGGATGCGGCGTTGCGATACGGATCGATTTGCGCGGTTTGCAGACAAGAAAAGACAAGGCGAACGGACTGGGCCGATGAAGGCCGAAAAAGATGGAAAAGCAGTAAAAGTCGGAGGAACCAGAAAAGCGGAAACAGACTGAGGCGAAACCGGGAAAACGGCGGCAGAAATTCAGGACTCTCAGCAGCCGTCGGTTTTAAGAAAGTATCCAGGCTGGCCGTTGTTGTAGGAATCTGCGGAGCAGTAGGCGAAAAAGCACTTCGGAGTTTTGGAATCAAGGGCTGATATCGCGCTGTAAGGAACCCCGTTTGGAATAATGGCCTGACAGCGCTTTTTGCTTTTGGCGTTGAACGGTCCCTCGTCAAACACGCACTGGCAGAAATTTCTGTCGCAGGTTTCCGCTGAGTTCATTTTCGTGCAGAATACATTATAGGAATCCGAAACCTGATATCCCCCAACGCCGCGATTTGTCTGCATGCCGGCCTGGTTCATGTCCGAGTCGATGATGCGGGCGATATCGTTGCGATCAATGTACCGGTTCTTGGTTCTGACCCAGATTCCGCCCACCAGCACGCAGTTGTTGGCGCCGCCGTTGCAGGCCCCGTTGTATTTGCTGGCATCGCCGGTTTTGTTGGTCTCGTCATAGGCCTCGACGCCTTTGAGCACCGCCTTGGCGTACACCATGGTGTTGGCGCTTTTGGCGGCCGCCTTGAAGCCCTGGAGGGTGGCTATGCGAGCATCCCGTTTGAGATCCAGAAACTTGGGCGCGGCGGTTGCCGCAAGCACGCCGAGAATAACAATGACCACCACCAGTTCCACCAGCGTGAATCCTTTTGCTCCCCTGATTTCATGTCCCATAAGCAACAAGTCCTGTCTCAGAATGCGCGCCCAGCCAAACGTTCTCGTTTGTATCCGTTCATTATATCTGACCAGCGTCTAAAAACCAGCAATAAAACGCCGTTTTCTTGCATCATGTCTCGCATTCAGTCAGCGCCGTCACTTTTGCGTCGTTTATCAAAAGATCCGCTCTTCGCCTGCCGACACGTCCTGACGGACTAAAATCTGTCATCATGAACGTTGCGGTTCAGTTTGGTGACGACGCATCCGGAAGGCGGCGGAAGCCTCTCTTACTCGCCAGATATATTTTTGTGAACTTCGATGCATCATATAACTCATTCTGATAAAATGTGCACGTTGTCACATATTTTAAGCATCTCTCCCCATAATGGCCACATCCTTTCTGATCCGAACAGGACTTGTTTTGATCCCGGTAGCCCTGGTGCCCTTCTGCCGGCTGCTGGCATTCATATCCGGAACGGAAGGAACCTGGGCTGAAACCGCCTCGTTCATCGAAACGACCATTCCCGTGCTGTTTGCCGTCGCGGCCTCCATGACCGAGCCGAACAATTCCCGCAGCTGGCAGATCATAAGCACCGTCATTGTATACTTCACGCTGAAGCATATGCTCCAGACCTTCGCTCCGGAAATAGCTCACCGGGAGCTGATCTCCTGCTTTTCAAGCGCCATTATCACCGCCGCCTTCTCATCCCACATCACCGCCAACACGCTGCATCTGAGGCGTTATCTCGAGTCCAGAATCCTTAATCTGGGAATTCTTCTGATATGCTGCGTCTGCGCCGTGGTGGCGGTCAGCTGCATCGACTCCGTGGTGATCAGTCTGTTCAACCCGGCGGGAGAGAGTCTTGTAACCCGGCTTCCCAGACTTGCCAGAATTCTTGCCGGAGCCGCCGTCAGCCAGCTGCTGGCGCCTTTCGGCGCGGATCACGTCACCACCGAGTTCATTGCCGGAAGTTTTGGCGTGAACGCCGACGCCCTGATCGTAAAGGAACGGCTGCTGGTATTCAGGTACTGCAGCATGGCCTTTTTCCTTCCTGCCATGCTTGGCGCGCTGTTTCTCAAAATCGGCAGCAGCCGCAAGATCCCGGTGGCGTTTCTGCTGCTGGCGGCCGCCGTCTCCAGTTTCTTTCCCCACAGCGAAATGTTTCTGCTAATGACGCTGCTGTGGCTGTGGCCAGGACTGTTCTGTCTTCATGCGCTTCTTTCGTCGTTGCTTCTGCTGCTGTGCGTTCATCTGCCGCTGCTGCAGATAAGCGGCGATATCACCTCCGCCACCCGCATCCTCAATCCGGTGGTCATGCTCAATTCAGGCGGCACCTACAATCTGATGTTTGCGGCCGCCGGGGCGGGAGCATATTTTTTCGCCACGATCTATCTGCTGACCCACGTCAAGATCGGCAGTCTCACATGGAAGATCAGAAAGCACCGCGGCGCAAGGATCAGACTCATCAGCGACCGCAAGGACTCAAGAGATCTCAGCCTTCTTGCCATCCGGACCATGAAGCTGGCCGGCGGCATCGACAATATCAAGTATGTGAAAACCGAAGGCAGTCTTCTTAAAATCGGCTGTTACCGGGCCGAGCAGATCAACGAGGAGGCCGTCAAGGGAATGGGCACCAACAGCAGCGTCGATGCAGGCGAAAAAACCATCCATATTCGCACCAGAAGCACGGTCGTCGCCGAACGTATCGCCCGTAAGATAGTCATTTTCGCCGATCGGGAATTTGCCGATCTGTCAGACAGTCAGGAGAACGAGCAGCATGCCATGGATACAAATTAACGTCACCGTTGACGAAAAGAAGGTCAAAAAGGTTTCGTCGATGCTTCAGGGCGCAGGCGCCCAGGCCGTGACCTACACAGACGCCAAGGACGCGCCGATATACGAGCCTCCTGTCGGCAGCACCAAACTGTGGCATTCCACGGTGGTTACCGGACTGTTTGAAGCCGACATCGACCCGTTCAGAATCGTTTCCTTCGTCAAAAAGCATTTTGGCCAGGAGGTTTTCTGCCGCGTCGAGCAGCTGGAGGACAAGGACTGGGTCAGAGAATGGATGGAATACTTCAAACCGATGAAATTCGGATCAAGACTCTGGATATGTCCTAGCGCCTGCAGCGTTCCGGATCCGTCGGCCGTCAACGTCATGCTTGATCCGGGGCTTGCCTTCGGCACCGGCACCCATCCCACCACCGCCATGTGTCTGGAATTTCTTGACGGGGAAAATCTGGAGGGAAAAACCGTGATCGACTACGGCTGCGGCTCCGGAATTCTCGCGGTGGCGGCTCTGAAGCTCGGAGCCGGCGAAGTGGTGGGCATTGACATCGATCCCCAGGCGGTGGAGGCCACGCTGGACAACGCCCGGCGCAACGACGTGAAATCCAGACTGCAGGTTTATCTGACCGAAGACAAACCGCAGAGCCTGATGGCGGACGTGCTGGTGGCCAATATCCTGGCAGGACCGTTAAGAGAGCTTGCGGAGGAAATCTCAGGCCTGGTTAAAGCCGGGGGACGACTGGCGCTGTCGGGGATCCTGGAAACCCAGGCGGAAGAATTGTCGCAAATCTATTCAAAATGGTTTAAAATTGACGATATCCGCACCAGGGACGAGTGGGCAAGAATCGTCGGGACCAAAAAATAGGGTCGGAAACAGGCTTTGTGAAACTGTCGGCGAGAACCATTGCGACTTCATTCAATAAACAGTCGTTTAATGGCTTATTCAACGGTATTGCAATATGTTTTGCCGCAAGTCAACAAATAAACATGCAGCAGTTTTGAGTTTTTGAAATTTTATTTAGTGACACTAATCACACTTTTCTGTATAATACCCTCAACTGCAGAGATAGGAATTACTGCGAGGATACAACAGAAACGCTAACAGATAAAATAAGGTTGGAAATTATGTTAGAACAGAAAACTGAAGCCGTGAATTTATCTACGACCACCATCAGCGCGCAAACCCACGAGCCTACCAAGACTCCTCTGCGTGATTCCGTGGAGCTTGCCATCAGAAATTTTCTGAACCAGATCCCGACTGAGGAAAAGATTTCTGATCTCTACGATCTTGTCATGACAGAAGTCGAGGCTCCTTTCTTTGACGTTGTAATGCAGTACTCTCGCGGCAATCAGACCAAAGCCGCCCGCATCATGGGCATCAACCGCGGCACGCTGAGAAAGAAACTCAAGCAGTACGATCTCAATTAACAGTTCCTTCTTTTTTCCGAATTCTCCGCCCCAGGCGGGGAATTTGTCTGCATTGTCCTGCAATCACCCCGATCACAGAGAAACGTCATAGGATGCCATACTCCAGGCGTTGCCAGGTTCGTGATGCGATCCCGTCATGTCGTTGCGGCTGCAGCTTGATAGTAGTTGCGGCTTCAGTCAGAAGCCAGATCTTCCGACCTGCCGGCATTCCAGTTCGGATTCGAATATCCCAGGTCAGTTCGTCTTCCTTCGCCTTGACTACACTTCTTATCCTTCCGATTTGAAACATTGCCGTCAAATAAGCGGTTGCTTAACACTATTGATCAGGAATCTTCCCAAAATTCTGTGTCGTCACATAAAATATAACTGTCGAACTCCATATTTGCCGGCTGACGCTTTTGATCAGTCTCAGGTCTGATATTGAGAGATTCACCGCGGAAAATGCAATGCCATCTGGGACAGATCCGCGACATGCGACTGGCTCGCGCGGGCGCGTCCTCCTCGCCCCGGGAAAAACCGCAGGGGCTGGTTTAGTCCAGAACAAGCGACGATATGTTCGCGCAAGTTTGGGCCGGCAGGTTTCCGTCAGTTCAGCTTCATCATGCAAGGCAGGTAATTCCATGATTGATTTAAAAAAACAGGACACAGACGCCAGAGAGGATCAGGCAAAGCCAAGCGACGGGATAGCCGAGCGGAGCGCCGGCATCGCCATTACAATCGAAAGCTCGCCCTGTCTCAATCTCTCCCTGTGCCAGACCAGTTTCCAGCTGATCCGCGACATCAGATTCGAAAGCCTGGACAATGATCACGAGAACATCTCCATCAGAATCTCCTGTCCTCACCAGATGTTCGCCGCCATGGAGCTCAAAGCAGATCTTCTGCAGAAATCGGAGGTGATATCAGTTGCCAACTGCCTCAAAAAGCTATGTCTGGCCTCTGAAAAATTTGCCGAGCTCACCGAAACCATCAGCTCGTCCATTGACGTGGAAGTGAAGGATCACAAGGGCGAGACCATAGCCTCGAAATCCGCGCCCCTTGAGGTTACCGCCTTCAACCAGTGGACCGGCGATCCCGAGCTGCTCGCCTGCTTTGTGACTCCGAATTCCCCGGCTGTCGCGGAGATCATCACCAGGGGAGAGGAAAAGCTGAAACAGCTCGTCAGCCGCTCCGACGACGAGATCAGATCCAGATTTTCAGATACCCGGGGATTTCTGGGATATCGCGAAAACGACCAGTATGTGGCGCTGGAAGCCGAAGCCCTTTATCTGGCCATGAGCGATCTGGGACTTTCCTACCGGCTGCCTCCGGCCTCGTTCCACCGGGCTCAGCGCATCCGTCTCTTTGACATGGTGATAGGCGAAAAGGCCGGCACCTGTCTGGATACCGCCTGCTTCTGCGCTTCCATGCTGGAGGCGGTGGGACTTCAGGCGGTCATCATCGTCTTTGAGGAACACGCCTTTGCGGGAGTGCTCATAAACGAGCATTCCGATCTCACCGAAGCCGTCATCACCGACCGCAACGAGGTGTTCAGAGCCATCGAAACCCAACAGCTGCTGATCTTTGAGACCACCTGTCTCACCCGCGACCATGCCACTTTCGGAACCGCAGTGGAGCAGGCCAAGGGCATCTTTGCCGAAAGCGGCTTCAAATACTGCGTCAACGTCAGGGCCTGCAGACGCCGTCTCATCAGACCACTGCCCACCATATCAAGAGATCAGGACGGCAGTCTGGTTCTTTCGGAGGATCCGCGATTTGTAAGGAACAACGCCATTACCGATCCCAGCGTTGAGATCAGACGGCGCGACTCGGGTCTAAAGGCCAGAGAAAAACTGACCAAGGTTGAGATCTGGGAGAACAAGCTGCTTGATCTCACCACCAGGAACCGGCTGCTTAACATGAGAACGGCCTCCGGCGCGGTTCTGAGAGTTCTCTTCAGCAATCCTGAACTGCTGGAGGACACTCTGCGGAAATTCGACGACAGGCAGTTCAAGCTCACGGAGCTGGACATTGCCGCCTCCGATCTGAAGGATGCCATGAATTCCGAAACCAAGGAGCTTTGCGAAAACCTCAGACAGATGACCGAGGAATACCTCAGCGCCAGCCGCTCTCTTTACGTGCTAAACGAATCCAAACGGCAGTTTTCCCAACTGCTCAAGAAGATCGCCTCAGAAGCCAAAAGCTCTTATGACGAAAACGGTGCCAACTCCCTCTTTCTTTCCCTGTACAGCGTTTCCTGGAGCGACGACACCGCCGGCAGAAAGTCCTACGAGGCGCCGCTTCTGCTGCTTCCGGTGGACATCATCAGGGATACCAGAAGAGACGTCTACTCCATCAGAGTCAGAGACGAGGAGCCGGTGCTGAACTATTCTCTCACCGAAATGATGCGCCAGCTCTTCGGGATCAATCTTGGCAAACTGGATGTGCTGCCTACCGACGACTACGGAGTCGATGTGGGCGCCATCAAGGATGCGGTGCAGGACGCGCTGCCGCCCGGATGGAAAATTCTCAAAACGGTTTGCCTGGGCAACTTTTCCTTCCGCAAATTTGTAATGTGGAGAGATCTCAACCATAACAGCAGTCTCCTGGAGGCCGCAAGTCCGGTATATCACGCGCTGGCCACGGGAAAATTCACCGATGTAGAGAAATTCGATTCAAACGAAATTCCGGCCACCGTGGACGAAAGGATCAGCTACGGCGATCTGTGTCAGCCGGTGCTGCTGGACTCCAGCCAGCTAGATGCTCTGAAAGCTGCGGATACGGGCAAGAGCTTTGTGCTGCAGGGACCTCCCGGCACCGGCAAATCCCAGACCATCACCAGCATCATCGCCTCCGCTCTCTCCAAGGGGAAAAAGGTGCTTTTTGTGGCGGCCAAAATGGCGGCGCTGGAAGTGGTTCAGGCGCGACTTGAGGCGCTTGGACTTGCCCCTTACTGTCTGGAGCTGCATTCCAACACTCTGACCAAATCGAGGTTTCTGGAAAAGCTGGAGTTGCAGGCTCCCGATGCCGGCTTTGGAAACATTCAGGATAAAAATTCCATGGCCACCCGGCGTCTGAACGCCCAGCGGGATGAAATCAACCAGGAGCTGCAGGCCCTGCACGCGCCGGTGCTCCTTGGCATGTCGGTGTACTGCGCCATGTCAAGGCTCTGCCAGCTTGATATCGATCCGTCGGTCATTCTGAGCCCCGAGGAGCTTAAAGCCATCACCCAGGAGGACATCGAAACCGCGGACACCGCCATGCGCGAGCTGGCGATACTCGCCAAAGGCGCGCCTCTTGACGAATATACCTACTACGGCAGCGCGCTGACCGAACCTCCATCCGGCCGGCTCGACATCAGCAGCGGCGACTTCCAGAAGAACTGCCAGGCGATAACCCAGTGCGCCGACATTGTCGCCAGCCGGCTTGGCATCAGTTCCCAGCAGCTTTCGTTCAACCGGCTGCTGAGACTGATCCAAGCGGCTTCCGACGCCACCTCCGCAAGCCGCCTGAACCTCGCCCTGATAGGCCGCGCAGACTGGAAGGATCTGGAACAGAACGCCGAGGAAGCCCTGGAAAAAACGCTTTTCATCCAAAACGCCATCGCATCTCTCGGCCCAAACGCCGAAGACGTGTTTCAGCTCAATCTCAGGGAAGAGAAAAAGCAGTGGCAGCTGGACGACACCAGATTTTTCCTGTTCAGACTGATCTCCCATTCCAAATCCGTGGGACGTCTGCAGAGAGCGTTGGGCGCGGACGTCAAGATCAGCAGCGAGAACTACCTGAAAATCGTCAACGCCGCGCTGGAGATTCAGGAAACCCGGCAGCGACAGGCTCAGCTTGCTTCGCTTGTAGGCGCGGCCGATGCCGCCCTCGCCGATCTGCTGCTCAACCGACCGGAGGAAGCGCGGACGGGTCTTGACCTGATCAAGGCGCTGCACGCCTCCCTTTTCGAATCATCGGCCGCAGCAGAGAAAAAGGCAATCTCAAGAGCGTTAAAAAATATCGACCCGGATGAGGTTAAAGAGATCCTGGAGAGCATCGGGGAGCACCGGACGGCTGCCGAAGATTTCTCCGCCGCGGTGGCCAAACTTGCCGAGCGCTACGCCATAGAAAAATCCGCGGTTCCAGAGGAGCTGCACGAGCTCATCAGACGGAGCCGGGGCTGGCTGGAAAAACCTGAGGAACTGAAGTCATGGCTTGAAATCAGCCTCAGACTGTCAACCTTAACCCAGGCCGGGTACAAAGCGGCAACTGACGCCCTGAAATCAGGACAAATCGCCACAGACGCTCCCGACGGCTACGCCACGGCTATCTTCGCAAAATCCCTGGTTGAATGGCAGTTCTGCGCCAGCAAGACTCTGCAGAGCTTCAACCACGAGATTTTCGAGGATAAAGTCAGCGCCTTTGCGGGAGCATCAAAAGATTTCAATGATCTGTCCCAGCAGATGCTCTGTCACCTCTTGCGCAATCAGAAGCAGCGCATCTCTGAAATGCAGGAGCTGGAATCCGAGGTTGCCTTCTTTGAGAAGGCCAAACGCAGCAGAGGACGAAACCTCACCATACGTCAGATCTTCGGCCGGATCCCTCATCTGCTCCCCAGGATCGCGCCCTGCATGCTCATGAGCCCGATTTCGGTGGCGCAGTATCTGACTCCCGATCTGTACCGGTTCGATCTGGTGCTGTTTGACGAGGCCTCGCAGCTTCCGACCGCGGAGGCCGCCGGAGCGATCGGCAGAGGAGCCCAGGTGATAGTGGTGGGAGATCCAAAGCAGATGCCTCCTACCGACTTCTTCGAGGCCAAGCGAGACGCTGACAGCGACGACATTGATGCGGATCTGGAAAGCGTGCTGGACGACTGCATGTCTCTGGGCATGCCTACCAAAACGCTGTCATGGCATTACCGTTCCCGCCATGAGAGTCTCATCGCCTTCAGCAACGTCAATTACTACGACGGCATGCTTTACACCTTTCCGTCCCCGGATGACATGAGTTCGAAGATCGAATATCACTACGTGAACGGTTTGTACGAGCGCGGCGGAGCCGGAGTGAACAGGGATGAGAGCCGCGAGGTGACGGAATACGTGAAGAATTTCATCGACAACGACGACAACGCCGGCACCTCCATCGGCATTGTGACATTCAACAGCAGACAGCAGGGACTGATCGAGGACGATCTGCAGGCCATGTTCAGAATGCATCCCGAAACCGAAAAAAAGGCGGACGCCATGCCTGTTCCCCTGTTTGTGAAAAATCTTGAGAACGTGCAGGGCGACGAGCGGGATGTCATAGTTTTCTCCGTTGGTTTCGGCAAAGACAAATCCGGCAAGGTATCCATGAGTTTCGGCCCGCTCAACCGCGACGGCGGCGAGAGAAGACTCAATGTCGCTCTGACCAGAGCCAAAAAGCAGATGGTGGTGTTCACCTCCATGGAATATGAGGACGGAAGACTTACCCCAACCACGGCCAAAGGCGTAGTGGGGCTCTTCGAATTTCTGAAATACGCCCGGAACGGATCCATGATGACCGCGACCCAGCTGGACAGCCGCCGCATGGAAAAGGACTGGGTGGTAAGGGAGCTGGCCGAGGAGCTTAAAGCTCGCGGGTTTGACGTCAGAATCGGCATCGGAAGTTCCGCCTTCAGAATAGATCTGGCAGTCAGGGATCCGTCGGATCCTGCGCGGTATCTGGCTTGCATCATGGCTGACGGAATCGTGTTCCGCAATACACCAAGCGCTGCGGATCGCTTTATCGGACAGCCCGGCATGCTGTGCGGACTTGGCTGGAACGTCCTGCGCTTCTGGACCGTGGACTGGTGGCGGGACCGGAAACAGGTGACTGACTATCTGTGCGAACAGCTCCGCAGTCTGACCGAGATCTCCAGAGCCACTCTTCAGTAGGAGGAGATGATCCTCCAGACTGATATCGTTGACTGCAGGCGGGATTGCGCCGTTTTCTGTTTACCCGCAGGGTCGTGGCAACGACGGAGCTCGCCGTGACTTGCCTGCATATCAGTCGCACGGGCCTGCAAAATTCAGAAATTGAAAAGAGGCTGACATAAAAAGGAAAAGGGAGAAGATCAGATGATCCTCTCCCTGAAGGGGTGCCTGACAATTACCTACTCTGACATGGCGAAAGCCACACGACCATCGGCGCAACGACATTTCACTTCTGTGTTCGGAATGGGAACAGGTGGTACT
>JAFURY010000171.1 GCA_017480795.1 Succinivibrionaceae bacterium | reverse complement strand
CAGGGGCAGCGGGATCTTCGGCAGATCCGGAAGAGGAAGGAATGTTGATTTGCCGTTATTGAGGCGTTCATAGGTGTTTTTCATGGCCGAGCCTCCGTTTTTTCTGAATGTCGCTTTTCCGTTCATTTTCTTCTCCTTATCTTGAATTTTTCCCTGGTTTGTCAGCAGGCAACGTGCCAGTCTCCTTTTTCGGTTGCCTGTGTTTTTACCTTTTTCTTAAGATTGCGATAATAATTGCGGTAAGCATTATCGTTTCCTCCTCCTGGTTGTGGTTCGTTGTTAACAGTGAGATTAATCTCCTAATGCGATCCAATCGTCCCAATCATCAAACATGATAACCTCCTTGCCGTTCATTATCGGTTCCTTTCAGCGCCGGATTCTTTTGAACCATGGTGGAAACGCGATTTCCTGAATTTCTCCAAATCTCCTGCGCACTGCAGGGCACTCAGCTGAAAAGCCCGAACAGACCGCCTGCAATGCCTCCCAATATCGTTCCGATAACCGGCGGCACACCAAACTTGGTGGCGATTTTACTTCCAATGGCCGCTCCCTTGACTGCTCCGGTGACGACACCTTTGATTTTGCCTGCAACCGTGCTCATCATATCCTCGGTTTCATCGTCGTGGTTTTCCCATATCTCCATTTCCGGGTTCATCTGCTCCACCACATTGAGGATCTTCTCCTCCTCCGGAAGATTGTCGAGAATGAAGCACAGCAGCTTGAGCACGTTGTACTTTTCCGTGGCGCTGTAGTACATGACGTTGGCATCGATGCCGCAGGAAGAACTTATTCTTTCTTTTACCGAACGGACCTTCTCGTTCATGAATTCCACCAGCTGCGTTTCTGGTTTGCGTTTTTCCCGGTCCCAGTGTCTGCCTTTCATGGCCACATCGGTCTGGTTGATCCCGATGACAATGGAGTCGCGGTAGCGCGCGTTCGGTTCGATAACTTTGGTAACCAGTTCGAATGTGCTCATCATGTCGCGGCTTGAACCGTCCACCACCACCAGAACCAGATCGATAAGAGGCTTGCCCGCATCGTTGCTGCGGCGGAGCAGATTCCTGATCATGACGGCGGTTTTCCGGTCCTGATCGGGGGAGTCGCCGAAGCCCGGGGTGTCCCAGAGAGTTATGTTGTTGAGAGTGAATTTCTGGATTTCGTATGTCTCTGGATCCGTGCCGTAGCCCACCTTGGCCTGCTGTATGTTGAACAGCGCGTTGATGGTGCTGCTTTTGCCGGCGCCGGTAGCTCCGGCCAGCATAATGTTCACCTTGTTGTCTGTCAGAATCTTTTCCACATTCCTGATGTACTGCTCCTTGGCTGAAGCGTCGAGCTCGGAAGAACTTTCAATGATTTCGGCGATGGATGCGAACTTGTTGCTGTTGCGAGTGTTGCTGTATGAAGTGTTCATGATTTTTTCTCCAAATGGTGTTGTTGTGGGTTGCTTCTGCCTGAGCGAACTTAGCGCCGGGTCGGCCAGCCTGGAATAGGCAGTGGCAGGGGCAGCGGGATCTTCGGCAGATCCGGAAGAGGAAGGAATGTTGATTTGCCGTTATTGAGGCGTTCATAGGTGTTTTTCATGGCCGAGCCTCCGTTTTTTCTGAAT
>JAFURY010000015.1 GCA_017480795.1 Succinivibrionaceae bacterium | reverse complement strand
TTTAATCGCGCACCTTAGAGCCTGGAACTAGGTAAACATTCCAGGGTAACTATCTGCCCTACTGCTAAATGGGCATTCTCCCACAACGTTGGCTCGCACATTCGTGTTTTGCCTGGACTATACCTATGACGCCGTGTGAAGTAAATCACACATTGTCACGGAGTAAATTCTGTTTGCGATGGTTCAGCTCCGCTGAAACCCCGGCATGCGGTCGGGGAGCGGTGATTTGAACGTCAATTTTGATGGAATATGTCTCAATGCTACCGTTGATGCGAATTTTAATCGCAAGGGATTCTCACAGTTTGCAACGACGAATTTTGATAATTCTCACATAAAATCCGCTAAAGAAAATCACATCTGGCCGATAATTCCAAATGTAAGGGGAGTATCATCATGCTGACCGGCGAAATTAGAGACAAAATGCTCGTTGATGAACTGCAGTTAGGCAGTGAGTTGAACAATGCTGTTCACAACGGCTATTCGTCGCAGTTCAGCCTGCTGGTATCAATGCTGTCAGATGACGTGCAGGATCAGGCCTGGGTAACCGATCCGGTGGCGCAGGAAAAGCAGACGGAAGATCTGCGTGAACAGTTTGCGTTAGGTGACCAGATCAGACTGCAAAGCGGCGACAGCGACATTCAAAAGGCCGATATGCTTGGCGACTACTTCCGTCAGGGAGGAATGATTGCCGTGCACCTTATGGAATGCCTGAGTCCTGAGCCGCTGACCTTGCAGCATCCTGAAATTCCTAGAACCGTAATGGAGCAGCTTTCTCCTTTGCAGCAGGAAAAGATCAGGTATGCGAACACCAAAGGGCGTCTGGCACGCAATCCCCTGACGGCGGCGACTCCGGTTGAAATGCTGGAGGTGGTGTCTGGATCTCAGGAGATCGGCAGAAGACTGGAACTTACCGCCTGATCGCGAATACATTTTGATCCTCAGTTTTGGAATTTTACGAGTCCTGCCCTGGCGCAGGATTTTTTGTCTGCCCGTTTTCTGAAACGTTATCCGTTTCCCCGGATAGCTCTCCTCCGGCTGCTCTCTCCTCCCGGGAGATTTCCTCCGCGAAAATCTTCTTTCTTCCCATTATCATGCCTCCGTCAAGATCGGTAAGAAGCTTGGTGCTTCCGCATACGGCCGCCGGGATCACAAACAGGTTGACCACCGGGATGAGCATCATGAAGTAAACCGAGATGCCAAAGCCTATGCATCTGATCTTGTCGCTTTTCATGGATTCCACCAGATCCCTGATGGGTTTCTGGTGGTTGTCTCCGGAACAGTCGAGATAGCCGATGGCGATGATCCAGCCGGTGGACAGAAGCCAGAGAACATATCCGACTATCGGTATCAGAAGAAACAGCAGGGAAAACAGCATTCTCGGCAGGGTGTACATCAGCAGTCTGAGCGTATGTGCGATGATCCTCGGCACATCCCTGACGGTCGCGGTGAGCGATTCCTCCAGGATGGTTCTCTTCTGGATTAGCTCATCCGCCTTTGCCGCCAGAGGTCCGTTGAAGGGAGCGGCCAGAACTCCGGCCACCGTGGCGAAAAGATAGTAGGAAATGACCATGAATATCAGAAGCAGGAGAGGTATGATGAGGTACTGCAGAAAGGACAGCCAGTAGGGCATTTCGAAGTCCATGTACTCTTTCAGCTCCCCGCCCCAGCGGATCACGAAAAAGGTGGCCAGAGCGAACACCAGCACGTTGATGCCAAGAGGGATCAGCAGAAATTTTCTGATCTCGCCGTAGCGCAGCATCCTGATGCCGTAAATCAGGTAGTAGATACCCAGGTTCTTGAGCATATAGTCTCCTTGTTTATGGTTCCTCATATTCTATCACAGCCGAGATTCCAACCGGATCGCCGGTTGTTCCGCGGGCGCGCTCGGTCCTCCGGTCGGGTGCTTGACAGTGATTTTTGTGTTACAATATAATCCGTGACCTGTGGGGATCGCCGGATCTCCGCCGGTTCGAGTCCGTATATCGTTGCGGGGCAGGAGGCAGGCTTTGGAATTTCGTTTCATTTTATGGGGCATTGGCGCCGTCGTCATACTTCTGGTGGTATGCTTTTGGGTTTATTCGTCCCATGAGTCCAGAAAAAACAGACGCAATATGAAATACGGGCATGATTTGGCCTCGTCCATTCCCGATGATGACGGCACCGTTGGTCCTGTCCGCACTGTCAAGCGGACCGAAATCGCGCCTGAAAACGTTCAGAGCGAAGGTTCGGATTCGCCAGCGGATCCGGTTCAGTCCGCTCCTTCGGTATCCATAGCATCCTCTTCCGCCGCGGTTTCCGCATCCGGCGACAGGCCGCAGAAAGCCTGGGCCAAATATTACCAGTTCAATATCGTATCCCGTGATCATCGTCCCTTCACCTTTGCCAAGCTCAAAGAGGTTTTCGCTGCGGAAAAACTCGCCATCGGAAAGTATGACATCGTCTACTACAACGATCCGGCAACCGGCAAGGAACTGTTCAGAGTCAGCAGCATGATCAAGCCCGGCACCTTCCCGAAGGGCATTACCGGCGCCGGGGTAGTCGAAGGGTCATGGTCCACCAAGGGCATCTGCGTGATCATGTTCATGCCTGAGCCAGGGACCGCCGAACGGCGCTTTGATGAAATCATCAGACACGTTAACAGTATCAACACGGCATTGGACGGTCTTCTGTGCACCCGCGAGCTCAGACCTATGACCGACGATGTTATCAACGAATATCGCAGTCAGATGAAGGCCTACGATCGTCAGTAGGGTTCTTCGTCCGGCGGACGGTTTTGCCGTCTCGTCCAGGAAATCCGCCCGGAGCGTTCCGGGTTTTCCGATTCTCTTATCTTGCGCTCTTGTGTCGCTGCATCCTTCTGCAGCAAATACGCCCGTCCCGTCTGTCTGGAGACAGACTGTCTTGATACAAAATGGATGCTTTCAACATGACAAAGGATGAAACCGCTCATAAAATCGATGAATTGGTTGAACTGCTGAACCGCTATGCGGAGGAGTATTACGTTTACGACAATCCTTCCGTTCCTGACGCCGAGTATGATCGGCTGTACCGGCAGCTGGTGGAGCTGGAGCGGAACAATCCCGAACTGATAAATCCTTCCTCTCCCACCAGACGCGTGGGAGGAGAGGTTCTAAGCGGCTTCGAAAAGGTCCGCCTTGAGGTGCCGATGCTTAGCCTTGACGACATTTTCTCCGATGGCGAGCTGGCGCAGTTCGTCAGTCGCGTCGCGGCCGATGAAAACGCATCCGATCTGGATTTCAGCTGCGAGGTCAAGCTTGACGGTCTTGCCTGCAGCATCCTCTACGAGAACGGCGTTCTCGCAAGAGCTTCCACCAGAGGCGACGGACAGGTGGGGGAGAACATAACCCAGAATGTCAAAACCATCAAAAACGTTCCCCTGAAGCTGAAAACCGACAATCCTCCCGCCAGACTTGAGGTCCGGGGCGAGGTGGTCATGCCCCGCAGCGGCTTCGATCGCATGAACGAGGAAGCCCGGACCGCAGGCAAAAAGACCTTCGCCAATCCTCGCAACGCGGCCGCCGGCTCCCTGAGGCAGCTTGATCCGGCCGTCACCGCCAAACGCCCTCTGATGTTCAACTGCTACGCTTTGGGCGTCGCCGAAGGCGCCGATCTGCCGGACACTCATACTGAAAGACTGAAATATGTAAAGTCGCTGGGCATACCCGTGAATTCGGAAACCCGCGCCGGACGCGGCATCTCTTTCTGCCGCGATTTTTATCGGAGCATTCTGGAAAAGCGCGACGATCTGCCATATGAAATCGATGGCGTGGTTATCAAGGTGAATTCCATCGAACTCCAGGAGAATCTCGGTTTTATCACCAGAAGCCCACGCTGGGCGGTGGCATACAAGTTTCCTGCCCGGGAAGAGATGACGGTGCTTGAGGATGTGGATTTCCAGGTGGGCCGCACCGGCGCCGTCACTCCGGTGGCCAGACTGAAGCCGGTGTACGTCAGCGGCGTCACCGTGTCCAATGCCACCCTCCACAACGAAAACGAAATCAGGCGTCTGGGCGTCAGAATTGGCGATACGGTGATAGTCCGCCGGGCCGGCGACGTTATCCCGCAGATTGTGGGCGTGGTGGAGGAGAAGAGAGCCGGAGCGGATCTGCGGGAGGTGAAATTTCCGGAAGTGTGTCCGGTATGCGGCTCAAAGATCGAACGGGTCGAAGGAGAAGCGGTGGCCAGGTGCTCGGGAGGCCTGTACTGCGGCGCCCAAAGCAAGGAGGCCCTGAAGCATTTTGTTTCCCGCCAGGCCATGAACATAGACGGGCTGGGGGACAGGATCATATCCGAGCTTTATGACGGAAACGTCATTTCCAGGCTCAGCGACATCTACCGGCTTACTCCGGAGTCCCTGTTTGAGTTCTATCGCAGCAACGATCGTCTGGCGAAGCAGGAATCGGCCGAGGACAGCAAAATGGTTAAAAAGCTCGCCGCCTCCATCCAGCAGTCCAAAAAGACGACTCTGCCGCGCTTCATCTACGCTCTGGGCATCCGCGAGGTGGGCGAGGCCACGGCTCTGGCCCTGGCGAAGCACTTCAGAAACTTCGACAGACTGCGCCAGGCGACTTTTGACGAACTGAAACAGGTGGACGATGTCGGCGATGTGGTGGCGAAGCACATTACCGGATTTTTCGCGGAGGAGCGCAACATCCGAGTAATCGACGAACTTCTTGAACTTGGAATTTGCTGGGACGAACTGCCGGATACGAAGGCGGGAGAGCAGAAGTTCGCCGGCATGACATTTGTCATAACCGGAACTCTTGCCGCCATGAAAAGGGATGAGGCCAAAAGCATCCTGCAGGAGTTGGGCGCCAAGGTGTCGGGATCGGTGTCGGCCAAAACCTCGGCGGTTGTTTTCGGATCCGACCCCGGTTCGAAATACGCCAAGGCGAGGGAGCTTGGCGTCAGACTGATTTCGGAGGACGAGTTTCTGGGGATGATCGGTCGATGAGGTCAGGATATTCAGTCGCATGCTCTCTTCTGGCTGCGCTGCTTGCGCTTGCCGGCTGCGCCACGGCGCCGCAGGATGAAAAGAGCGCATTCGACACGCTGGAAGACTGCAGCGGTTTTGCCGTGCTGAGAAACGATTATGTTCCGTCGCCTCCCGCCGTCAGACCGGAGGCGCATCTCAAGCCGGGCCAGTGGGATGAAATGTTCAGCACCTTCTCCGAACCAAAGGATCCTTCCAATCCGTTCTACCGCGAGCGGCTCAATTATCTTGTTTCCCATCCGCGCCACATGGAGCATGTTCTCAAAAACGCCGAACCGCTCATTTTCTCGGTGTACGAAAACGTGGTCAAGGCCGGGCTCAAGCCCGAGATCATCATAATCCCGATGATCGAGAGCATGTACAATCCCGCCGCCAGATCGCCGGCAGGGTATGCTGGACTGTGGCAGTTCGGCAGTCAGACTGCAAGAAACTTCGGCCTGACGGTGAGCGGCTCCGTTGACGAGCGAATGAATCCCCACAAGGCCACTCAGTCTGCGGTGAAGTATCTTTCTTATCTCATGAAGTTTTTTGACGGCAGCTGGACCATGGCGGTGGCAGGCTACAATGCGGGAGAGGGAAGGGTTCTCAATACCTACAAGGGCACGGGCAAGAAGGCATCCGAACTTGATTTCAACCATCTTTCGATACCTCAGCACACCAAAAAATATCTGCAGTCCATCATGGCGTACGCCCATTATCTGAAAAACCACCGCCAGTACGGCGTGAGGCTTCCTTCGGGCGCCGCGGCTTCTTCTGCCTCGCCGGTTCGGAGCAAAAACTATGACCAAAAAAGCATCCGGTATGTGACAGGTCGGGAGTTTGCGGAAATTCACGGCATCAGACAGGATGAGATTGCGGACAGAAGTCTGCTGGTGGAAAAGAGATATCGCGGAAATCGAACCTTCTGCCGCGTGACGCTGTCAGGCGAATACGAGCCTTACGCCATGGCCCTGAACGGGAATTTCACAGAGTATGTTTTGAGGAACAACGAAGGTCTCAGAATTTCCGCTGCCGAGGCTCTTGCCCGCCATGCCAATGTCAAACCGTCGCGGGATGAGGAAAGGAAAGCCAGAAAACAACTGTTCCCCGAGATGGGCATCAGGCAGGAGGAGCATTACTTCGCCTCTTTGAGAGCTGTGCTGGAGCCGCCGGCGCGTAATGTTTCAAATAGGGATCAGAAAACCAGAGTCCTGACCGACAGCGGGATTGGAAACGAGACCGAGACGGCACCTGCTGATGGTTCTGCGAAGATGGCGGAGTCCGATATGGTTGAGCGGAAGCCGATGGCAGAAGCCAAGAGTGACGGCAAGCCTGTGGCCAAGACCAAGGCAGAACAGAAGCCAGCGGCGAAAGCCAAGACTGAACAGAAGCCAACGGCGAAAGCCAAGGCAGAACAGAAGCCAGCGGCGAAAGCCAAGGCAGAGCAGAAGCCTGCGGCGAAAGCCAAGGCAGAACAGAAGCCTGCGGCGAAAGCCAAGGCAGAACAGAAGCCTGCGGCAAAGGCCAAGTCTGAGCAGAAGCCTGCGGCGAAAGCCAAGGCAGAACAGAAGCCTGCGGCAAAGGCCAAGTCTGAGCAGAAGCCAGCGGCGAAAGCCAAGGCAGAACAGAAGCCTGCGGCAAAGGCCAAGTCTGAGCAGAAGCCAGCGGCGAAAGCCAAGGCAGAACAGAAGCCAGCGGCGAAAGCCAAGGCAGAGCAGAAGCCTGCGGCGAAAGCCAAGGCAGAACAGAAGCCTGCGGCAAAGGCCAAGTCTGAGCAGAAGCCAGCGGCGAAAGCCAAGGCAGAACAGAAGCCAGCGGCGAAAGCCAAGGCAGAACAGAAGCCTGCGGCGAAAGCCAAGAGTGAACAGAAGCCAACGACAAAGGCCAAGACTGAAAAGAAGCCTGCCGCAAAGTCAGATCGTAAAAAGTAAGGGGATTCTGGATTAGGCTGTCGATGCCGTTTTGCTTGGCGATTAGTATCTGACCCGTTCGAGTTCTTCGGCCGACTGCTGCCTTGCGGCGCATTCCCGGGCCATGGTATCGCAACGTTCGTTTTCTGTGTGTCCGCTGTGTCCCTTGATCCAATGCATGGTTACATTGTGGCGGCAGAGCTGCTCGTCTAGCATCTCCCACAACTCACGGTTCTTCACCTGCTTGTTTTCCTTTGTTTTCCAGTTGTTTTTCTTCCAGGCCTGAAGCCAGCTTTCGATGCCGTCCTTGACATACTTGCTGTCGGTGGTCACCTCCACGTCGCAAGGCTCTTTCAGACAGGCCAGACCGTTAATCACTCCGAGAAGTTCCATGGCGTTGTTGGTGGTGCGGGGAAAGCCGGCGCAAAGTTCCTTTGAATGCTCGTTGTATTTGAGAACCACTCCGAATCCGCCCGGACCAGGATTTTTAAGGCACGAACCGTCAGTGTACATCAGGACTTTTTTCATATCCGCAACCTTCATGCATGGAAGAAAATCAAAACATAGCCGATTCTACAAAATGGCATCGTGGCGGGCAATTGATAATTGAGTGATTTTTGAATTGCGCTCACGTACAATAGAGCGTGCGTTTTTATACGGTAGAGATCTAATGTCGGAGAAAAAAAGAACAGCGTCCCAGACCAGATGGCTCAAGGAGCATTTCAGCGATCAGTATGTTCAGGAGGCGCACAAGCAGGGACTGCGTTCCCGGGCGCATTTCAAACTTGAGGAAATTCAGGGAAGGGATCGCATTATCGGACCGTCCATGACGGTGGTGGACCTTGGCGCCGCGCCTGGTGGATGGTCGGAATACGCCGTAAAGTGCATCGGCAAGAAGGGCAGAGTGGTGGCCTGCGACATTCTGCCCATGCGGCCAATTACGGGGGTTGACTTCATTCAGGGCGACTTCAGACAGAACGAGGTGCTGGAGCAGCTGAAGACCATAGTCGGCGCCGACCGGGTGGACGTGGTGCTTTCAGATATGGCCCCCAATATGTCAGGTACATCCGGCGTCGATCAGCCAAGGTCCATGTATCTGGTGGAGCTTGCTCTTGACATGTGCATCGATGTTCTCAAGGACGGAGGCTCCTTTGTCGTCAAGGTGTTCAATGGCGAGGGTTCCGAGAACTATCTGAAAACTCTGCGCCGCCTGTTTGCCGCGGTTAGAGTGCGAAAACCCGATGCATCAAGGGCCAGATCCCGGGAGGTTTACTACGTAGCTTCCGGTTTCAAGCTGGCGGAGGGACTGGCGGAGCGTCAGAGGACGCTTTGCGAATACGAGAGCGCCCGGGACGCGGATCAGTGACCTCGCGTTGGCTTAAAAGCGGGCTTCGTTTTGTGTTACAATGGGTACAATGTGGTGATTTTTGCCCGTAAGGACCATGCGTATCAAAAGGGTCCGGGCGTATGTATGAGAGCCGGGGCGTTCCGGCCGCGGCGTTGCTGCTGCAGTCATGTTTGTTGCAGGGGGTTCATGCCGGAGGCTGGAAACATCAAAATAATAGGTAGTTAGCAAATAATGGCAAAGCATATACTTGTCTGGCTGGTTTTTGCAGTGATCATCATGGCGCTGATCCAGTCAATAAGCTCGGAAGGCTTTTCTGACAAAAGCCTCGATTACACGGATTTCGTAAACAAGGTTGTCAACAAAGAAGTCAGCTCCGTCAACATCAAAGACGGACGTTTCATTACGGGACGACTTTCCGGCGGCTCCACATTCAGCACAGTCATTCCGGTTTATGACGGCACTCTGCTGGAAAAACTCAGAGAAGGCAACGTGAAAACCACCGGCGAATACGAGGAGCCGTCGGGCTTCCTTTCCGGTTTTCTGGTATCCTGGCTCCCTCTGATTCTTCTGCTTGGCGTCTGGATTTACTTCATGCGCCAGATGCAGGGCGGCGGCGGCAAGGCAACCAATTTCGGCAAGAGCAAGGCCAGAATGCTTTCCCCTGAAGAGATCAACACCGGTTTTGCCGACGTGGCCGGCTGCGACGAGGCCAAGGCCGAAGTGGCCGAAGTGGTGGATTTTCTGAAGGAGCCTGAAAAATACCGCAAACTGGGCGGCAGAATTCCCAAGGGCATTCTGATGGTCGGACCTCCGGGCACCGGCAAGACGCTTCTTGCAAAGGCCATCGCCGGCGAGGCCAAGGTTCCGTTCTTCTCCATTTCCGGCTCTGACTTTGTGGAAATGTTCGTGGGTGTGGGCGCGGCAAGAGTAAGAGACATGTTCGCGCGGGCCAAAAGCTGCGCTCCGTGCATTATCTTCATCGACGAGATCGATGCGGTGGGTCGCCAGCGCGGCGCAGGTCTTGGCGGCGGAAACGACGAGCGCGAGCAGACCCTCAACCAGATGCTGGTGGAAATGGACGGCTTTGACGAGCGGGATTCGGTTATCGTGATCGCAGCCACCAACCGTCCGGACGTGCTGGATCCTGCTCTGCAGAGACCAGGCCGCTTCGACCGTCAGGTATACGTCACTCTTCCAGACATCAGGGGACGCGAGGCGATTCTTCATGTTCACATGAAAGCTGTTCCGCTGGCCAAGGACGTGGATCCTGCAGTGCTGGCCCGCAGCACTCCAGGTTTTTCAGGCGCAGATCTTCACAATCTGGTCAACGAGGCGGCCCTGTTCGCCGCCCGCGCCAATCTGAAACTGGTGTCCATGCACGAGTTCGAACTGGCCAAGGACAAAATCCTTATGGGAACCGAGCGCAAGTCAATGGTGATGAGCGAAAGCGAGCTTGAAATGACCGCGTATCATGAAGCCGGACACGCCATTGTTGGCAGGCTGCTGCCGGAGCACGATCCTGTCTACAAGGTGTCCATCGTTCCCCGCGGTCGCGCTCTCGGCGTCACCATGTTCATCCCTGAGGCTGACCGCTGGAGCCAGAGCAAGGCGTATCTGTGCGCCAATATCGCCTCTCTGTTCGGCGGCCGTATCGCCGAGGAGATTATTTACGGCAAGGACAAGGTTTCAACCGGCGCCTCCAACGACATCGAGCGCGCCACCGGCATCGCCAGAAAAATGGTTACCCAGTGGGGCATGTCGGACCTTCTCGGACCGATCCTGTACACCGAGGAGGCAGGCGAGGTGTTTCTTGGAAAAAGCGTCACCAAGACCAAGCATATGTCCGATGACACCGCCAAGCTTATTGACGACGAGGTCCACAAGATCATCGTCAAATATTACAGTGTGGCCGAAGAACTTCTCCGCAAGAACATGGACATTCTGCACGCCATGAAGGATGCGCTGCTGAAGTATGAAACCATAGATTCGGCGCAGTTGGACGATCTCATGAACAGAGTTCCGGTACGGGAACCGCAGGAGAGCCGCGACGAGGCGCAGAAGCCAAAGGACGAGCACCAGTTCGAAAAGGTTGCCGACGAGGCCGTGACCGTTGACGTGTCAAAGGGTGCAAAAACGGCATCCGATGCCGCCAAGGCCGCCGACGAGGCGGCAAAGCGGGATGCGCAGGTCGGCGCCGGAGCGGAGACTGACAAGAAGGATTCCGCCGGATCTGCGTCCGACGGCAAATCCGATTCCTCCGTGTTTTCAAACGACGGCGCGGACGACTGGTCCGACGTGGAAACTCCGCGCTCCGGCGGAGACGAAAACAGGGACGGGAAGAACAAATGACCGCATTCTGACGGGAGCTATATGAAGTCGTACAAGTTGGAGTACAAAGGGAAGATCCTGGATCTTGCCCAGCCCAAAATCATGGGCATTCTCAACGTTACTCCGGATTCGTTTTCCGATGGCGGGAAGTATGTCACCGTCGATGCGGCCCTGGAGCATGCCAGGGACATGATGCTGGCCGGGGCTGCGGTAATTGACGTGGGAGGGGAGTCGACCCGTCGGGAAAGCAGTCCGGTAACTACGCAGGAGGAGCTTGATCGGGTGGTGCCTGTGGTTGAAGCGATTGCCGCCAGCATGGACATCTGGATCAGCGTTGACACCTCGAACCCGGAGGTTATGAAGGCGGCTCTTGATGCCGGCGCCTGCATGATCAACGACGTAAGGGCGCTCAGACGCGACGGCGCCATTGAAACCGTGGCCGAGTACGGCTGTCCGGTGTGCATTCAGCACATGATTGGCGAGGATCCCCAGGTCATGCAGCAGAACGCCAGCTATAGCGATCTCATTGGCGACATATCAACCTTCCTTTACGAAAGAATACACATCTGTCTCAACGCCGGAGTCAGACGCGATAATCTGATGATCGATCCCGGTTTCGGCTTCGGCAAGAATCTGGAGCAGAATTACCGTCTGCTTGGACAGCTTGACCGCTTCAAGAGTTTTGGTCTGCCGATACTGGTGGGGCTGTCCCGCAAATCCATGATCGGCGATCTTCTCAAGGTGAACGCCGACTCCCGTCTTGCAGGCTCCATCGCGGCCAATCTTTTTGCGGTGGGGGCCGGAGCAGACATTTTGAGAGTGCATGACGTCAAGGAAATGGCCGAGGCCCTCAAGGTTTACATGTACGCCATGAAGTTTTCAAAACAGAAGATTAAGAAGTAGGCTATGGAAAGAAAATATTTTGGCACTGACGGAGTCAGAGGAGCCGTAGGCTCGTACCCTATAACCCCGGATTTTGTTCTTCGTCTGGGCTACGCCGCCGGAAGAGTGCTGGCCAAAAAAGGATCCAAGAGAGTTCTAATCGGTCAGGACACCCGTATTTCAGGCTTCATGCTTCAGTCCGCTCTGGAGGCCGGATTCTCCGCCGCCGGCATTCATTCCATCATTGCCGGAGTAATGCCGACTCCCGCGGTGGCCTATCTGACCCGAGCCTTCAGATGCAACGCCGGCGTGGTCATCAGCGCCTCCCACAATCCGTTTTACGACAACGGCATAAAGTTTTTTTCAGCCTTCGGAACCAAACTTCCCGACGAGGTTGAAGCCGAGATCGAAAACATGCTGGACCAGAATTTCAGTTGCGTCGAATCCTCTCTTCTTGGCCGTTCTTCGGTGATCGAGGACGCACCTGGCCGATACATCGAGTTCTGCAAAAGCACCTTCCCTTCCGACAAGGATCTCTCCGGCTTCAGAATAGTGTTGGACTGCGCCAACGGCGCCACCCATCACATCGCTCCTGCCGTGTTCTCGGAGCTTGGCGCGTCGGTCACCATCATGGGCTGCGAGCCTGACGGCATCAATATCAACGATCATGTCGGCTCCACTCATCCCGAGCGTCTTATCGACAAGGTGGTGGAGACCAGGGCCGATTTGGGCATAGCCTTCGACGGCGACGGCGATCGACTCATGATGGTTGATTCGGACGGCACGCTTATTGACGGCGACGGCGTGCTTTACATTATCGCCTCCTCGCTCAAACAGCTGGGCAAGATGAACGGAGGTGTGGTGGGCACACTAATGTCGAATCTGGGCTTCGAGCTTGCCCTGAAACGGCTTGACATTCCGTTCGCCCGTTCAGCCGTCGGCGACCGCTATGTGCTTGAACTGCTGCAGCAGAACGACTGGAGACTGGGCGGAGAGAATTCCGGTCATATCATAAGTCTTGATCACAGCACCACCGGAGACGGAATCGTGTCAGCGCTGCAGGTGCTCAAGGCTCTGTGCCGCACCGGCAAGTCTCTTTCGGAAGCTCGTCGCGACCTAGTCATGTTCCCTCAGGTGCTTATCAACAAGAAATTCGTGGAAGGCATGGATCCGCTGCACGATCCGAAGGTGCTGGATGCAGTGCGGGATGCCGAAGCGGCACTTGGGGAGCAGGGGCGCGTTCTTCTGCGCAAGTCTGGCACAGAGCCGCTTATCCGGGTGATGGTGGAAGGCGCCGACGAAAAGCTGGTTAAGGAAACGGCGCAGGGCATAGCTGATTTAATCTGATCTGCAGTTTTTCCGCCGGTTCGCAACGGTTACATGATTTCTGTACGACTGCCCCGCCTCTGCGGGGCAGTCAGTTGAAGGAGATCACAAAACTGTTGTCAATTTTAGGAAAAGTTGTAATATTATACTGTTTAATTGTTTGTGTTGTCCTTGCCGACGAAAGCGTGAGCGGCGGGCGGTTTGAGTAATAGGAATTTGTAATGTATAGCGTATTGTTGAGCCTCTATCTGATCGTTTCGATTCTTCTGATAGGACTGATTCTTCTTCAGCACGGCAAGGGAGCCAGCATGGGAGCTTCCTTCGGCGCCGGAGCGTCAAACACCGTGTTCGGATCGGTGGGTAGCGGCAACTTTCTGACTCATTCCACCGCGGTGCTGGCAACGCTGTTCTTTCTGATCAGTCTGGGTATCACGGCTCTGTACGCGCATCAGGATCACGGCACTTCCGATTTTGACAATCTTCAGAGCGTTGCCGACAAGTCCGCTGTCGAACAGAAGAAGGAAGTCAAGGTTGAGGACGAGATCCCTGATCTGCCAAGCGAAAACGCCAGTGTTGGCGTAACCGCAATTGACAAGTCGGCAGGCTCCGAGAAGGCGGTGACCGCAGGAGCTGACAAGTCGGTTTCATCAGAGTTGGCGGCTCAGGGCGAGGCTTTGAAGGATAAGATCGCCTCCGAGCAGGCAAAGGCCAGTGAGCAGGCTGCCGCGCTGAAAGAGCAGGTGGAAGCCAAGCAGGCAGAAGCCAAGGAGCAGGCTGCAGCCCTGAAGGAGCAGGTTGAAGCCAAGCAGACCGAAGCCAAGGAGCAGGCTGCCGCGCTGAAAGAGCAGGTGGAAGCCAAGCAGACCGAAGCCAAGGAGCAGGCTGTCGCACTGAAGGAGCAGGCGGAAGCCAAGCAGGCTGAAGTCAAGGAGCATGCTGCAGTCCTGAAGGAGCAGGTTGAAGCCAAGCAGACCGAAGCCAAGGAGCAGGCTGTCGCGCTGAAGGAGCAGGTGGAAGCCAAGCAGGCTGAAGTCAAGGAGCATGCAGCTGCGCTGAAAGAACAGATTGAATCCAAACCGGCCGAAGTCAAAGAGCAGGCTGAGGCCGCAACAACTCAGGCGGACGCTGTTGCTCCTAAAGTCGAATAAGTACTGTTGGGTTTTGTGTTGTCATAGTTCAAAAGTTTGTTATTGCTGAATTTTTCCCGGCTTGAAGCCGGGATTTTTTGTTGCGGCTTTGGATTTATGGATTCCGTTTTGTACCTCCTTTCGCATATTCCCAGCACATCATATCTTGGGCATGAAGAAACTGACTGAAGGAGAATTTGCGACGATCGGAAGCGTCGCATGGTGCCCGCCTTGCTCATTGCCACTGACGCTGAATTATGTTAGGAACTCTTCGGGTTTACCTGCAAGAGCACACTCCTCTGCTCCTTTATACCCGGATCTCGTGCAATCTGACGGTTATTCCGGAGATTGCTCAGTATCAGGGGGAATAAGTTTAGGTCTAATCGCCCAAGGCATCTCGGAAAGCAGCTGGCGTGTTCATGCGCCTTCTGCGCCGATCGTCAGGAAATTGGTTATCCGTTCTGCTTTGGCTGATATTGCGGTTCATCACCTTGCCCTTGCCCTTGTTTTGTTGCAGATTGCCTGCCATGAGCGGATTTCAGCGCCGGTCCCGCGTTTCAGGCAGTCGCAGGGAATGCTTGAAACTTTCTGCCGCGAGCGCCTGCGGATTTATGCCCTGCGCGGCGGCTGCCGAACCTTCAGTTCGAAATGTTCGCTCCGCATCATGATATCCTGCTCGGAAGGTATTCAAATGTGAGTTAAAATTTGATCTGGCTCAAAAAATAATCTTGTATCAGTCAAGGTGGCTGATATTTGCGCTTACAAATTGTGATCTGCAAAAAAGTTCAAATAAGCGCTTGCAAAGAAATAAAATATCAGTAGAATAGTCAGCGTGTTTGAGAGAGTTCGCCTGGCTGGTGAAATTGGTAGACACGCAGTGTTCAGGTCGCTGTACCGTAAGGCGTCAGGGTTCGAGTCCCTGGCCAGGCACCAACTCAATCTCAAAGCAATCTCTCCTGTGCCTGGTTGGTGGAATTGGTAGACACGCAACCTTGAGGTGGTTGTGCCCATCGGGTGTGAGGGTTCGAGTCCCTCATCAGGCACCATATCTTTTTAACTTCCCATTTATATCCATCATCTTTTCGATCCTTCTTTAATTTGTTGTGCTTTAGCGATTCGCGAGTTTTCATTTTGCTGGTTTGATTCCGTCGTTCCCGCATCCCGGCAAGAGGCGGCAGGGCTGATCCGAGTCTTTGCCATAATGATTTGTTGAGTCCCGCCCGGTTCGCTTCGATGCGAAATCTCTTCAGAATCCCATGTTTTTCTTCCAGACTCTCGCCCCTTCCGGCGTTTCTATCGCTGTTCAAGCGAGCGGTTTTTTTGTTGTCATCGCTCAAATAGCCATATATAATTACGGCATGAATTTTTAAGCGGATGATGGCGGGCAGAGCGGATCTGCTCGGGCTAAGAGCGCCATGCGGCGCCGAGAATCATCAGAGCTGGTTTGCGCAATGCGTTTTCAAAACGTTGGCGGAGTCAGCGGGCGGAGATCGGAGGTGGTTTTCGCCTTGTCCAAATCGATATTGGTTATACAGGCCGCGATTTGAAGTCGTCGGCTTTTTTATTTGCACAAAAGTTAGACAGAGGTTTTTGTTGGCAAGCATTAACGAGCGGCTGAACGAAATTCTGAAGCCGGTCATCGAGGCATTGGGCTTCGAACTGTGGGGCCTGGAGTTTCGCCATTTCGGCAGACATTCAACCTTGACGGTGTACATCGACAGCCAGAACGGGGTGTCCATCGACGACTGTTCGGATGTCAGCAGACAGATCGGAAGCGTCCTTGACGTGGAGGATGTCATTTCCTACGCCTATGATCTGGAGGTGTCCTCTCCGGGAATGGACCGAATTCTGTTCACTCGGGAGCAGATGCTCCGGTATGCCGGCTCCCAGATCAGCGTCGAGCTGAATATGCCGGTGGACAAATATCGCAGATTCAAGGGAACCCTTGAGTCGGCTGAAGGCGCTGTTTTGAAGTTCGCGGTCAGGGACGGAAACACGCTCGAAGTTCTCTTTTCCAACATTAAGAAAGCGCGACTGGTACCGAATTTTGACAAGAAGGAGAAGGTTAATGGATAGCAAGCAGATAAAGGATGTCGTCGAATCCGTTTCAAACGAAAAGGGTTTGTCAGAGCAGAAGGTTTTCGAGGTGCTGGAGTACGCCATTGCGGTGGCCGTCAAAAACTGCCTTGACAAGAGCGACATCAACGTCAGAGTTTCCATAAATCCCAAGACCTGCGAATATCAGGTTTTCAGATCCTGGGAGGTGGTTGCCGATGATGAACTTACCAAGCCGATGACACAGATCACCCTGTCTGCCGCCAGAATTGACGATCCTTCCATCAATATCGGCGACAGCGTGGAGGATGAAATCGACGTGGAGGAGGCCAAGAGCCGCCGCTCCGGTTTCGACCGCATCGCGGCCCAGACCGCCAAGAACGTGATTGTTCAGAAGATCCGAGACGCCGAAAGAGAACGAGTCGTGGAATCCTACAAGAACATGGTGGGCAAGATCGTCACCGGCACCGTCAAGAAGAGAAACCGCGATTCCATCGTTCTGGATCTGGGCTCCAGACAGAGCGGCAACAACGCCGAGGCCGTCATGACCAGGGAGAACTGGCTGAAGAACGACGTTTTCTCCATGAATCAGAGAGTCCGCGCCGCCCTTCTTCCGATGAACGAAAGCAAGACCTCGCAGCTGAGCGTAAGCCGCACCTGCAACGATTTCCTGCTTGAGCTGGTGAGGTTCGAGGTGCCGGAGGTCAACGACGGGGTCATCGGCGTCAAGGCTCTTGTAAGAGAGCCCGGCGTGAGAGCCAAGATTGCCGTGTACTCCCGGGACAAGAGAATCGATCCTCTTGGATCCTGTCTGGGCATGCACAGCAGCCGCGTCAGGGCCGTGATGGACGAGCTGGGCGGAGACGAAAAGGTGGACTTCGTGCTCTGGGATCCGGATCCGGCCGAATTCGTGGTCCATTCCATGGCTCCCGCCAAGCCGGAGAAGGTTTACATCAACGAGGAGGCTCATTCCATCGATCTGGCCTTCCTGGCCGAGAACAAGTCTCAGGCCATCGGCAAGAACGGCGTGAACGTAAGACTCGCATCCCGTCTCACCGGCTGGGTCATCAACGTTTACGACGTGGACGAGTACGAGACCCGAATGGCTGAAAAGAGCGACGAAATAATCAGAATGTTCCAGGACGAGCTGAACATCGACGAGGAGTTCGCCACCGTGCTGGTGGAGGAGGGCTACGAGTCGCTTGACGCCATCGCCTACCAGAGCAGGTCCGAACTTACCCAGATCGACGGCCTTGACGACGAACTCGCCGAGGCTCTGCAGGACGCCGCAAAGGCGGCTATCGAGAAGAACGCCAGCAAGGCCAAGGATCTGATGACTCTTGACGGCGTTGACGAGTCGCTGGCCGCCGCTTTCGCCGGCCGGGAAATCTATACCAAGGAAGAACTTGCCGAAATGGCCGTGGACGATCTGATGGATATCGACGGCATGACTCAGGAAAAGGCAAGCAAGTTGATCGTGGCCGCCCGCGAGGCTTGTCACTGGTTCGACTAAGACATTTGCAGTTTGAGGAAATATAGAACATGGCAGAAGAAGAAAAGAAACCGATGAAACTTTCCCTCGGCAGCAGAAAGCCTAAGTCGGATTTAACCAAAAGACACGGCGGATCCGCTAGCGGTCCTGAAATTCACCGCAAGATAACCGTTACGAAGCCGCAGGGGCCATCCTCCGAAGAGCTGGCTCAGATGAAGATCGAAAAGGAGAAGCGCGAGCAGGCGATGCTCATTGAGGCTGAGAACCGCCGCAAGGCCGAAGAGGAGCGCCGAAAGAAGCGCGAGGCCGAAGCCGAAGCCAAGAAGAAGGAAAGCGTTCTGACTCCCGAGCAGCTGGAGGAAAGACGCCGCAAGAAGGAGGCCGAGGAGAAGTCCCGCTCCGAGTCCATGGCCATCATGCAGCAGCAGGAGGCCGCCGCCCGCAGGAAGGCTGACGAGGAATCCGAGCAGGCCCGCCGCGACGCCGAGGAGAACCAGGCGCGCTGGGAGCAGGAGGAGCAGGAAAGAGCCAGCCATGCCAATGACGATTACGATTCCGGCGCTTCCAAGTACGTGAAGGAGGCCGAGGAGGAGCTTGACCGCGAGGAGGAGAACAAGAGCCGCCGCAAGAGCGCTCCTGTTTCCAAGAAGAGCGGCAGAACCTCAGGCGGCAGAGAAGAGGACGATCGCGACGATCGCTATTCATCCCGCGGCAGAGCCGCCCGGGGAGCCGGCAAGCATCAGAGGGGCGGCAAGTACGCTCCGGTCCAGAACCAGCACGGCTTCAACAAGCCGGTGGCTCCGGTGATCCGGGATATCGTGCTCAACGGCCCTATCACCGTAAGCGACCTTGCCCAGAAGATGGCGGTGAAGGCCGTGGAGGTGATCAAGACCCTGATGAAGCTTGAGGAAATGGTTACCATCAACCAGTACCTGGAAGTGGAGACCGCCCAGGTGGTGGCCGAGGAAATGGGCCACAAGGTTACCGTCAGAAAGGAAAACGAGATCGAAGAGGCGATGCTCAGCGAGATCCAGGATTCCGGCGCCGCGCTGCTGCCGAGACCTCCGGTGGTGACCATCATGGGTCACGTGGACCACGGCAAGACATCTCTGCTTGACTACATCCGCAAAACCAAGGTGGCGTCCGGCGAAGCCGGCGGCATAACCCAGCACATCGGCGCCTACCATGTGGAGACGGAAAAGGGCATCATCACCTTCCTTGACACCCCGGGCCATGCGGCGTTTACCGCCATGCGCGCCCGCGGCGCCAAGACCACCGATATCGTTATTCTGGTGGTGGCCGCCGACGACGGCGTCATGCCGCAGACAGAAGAGGCCATTCGTCACGCCCGCGCCGCCAATGTGCCTATCGTGGTGGCCATCAACAAGATCGACAAGCCTGATGCCGATCCGGATCGGGTCATAAACGAGCTCAGCCGCCACAATGTGGTGTCCGAGGAATGGGGCGGCGACACCCAGTTCGTGCGAGTGTCCGCCAAGACCGGCAAGGGCATCGACGAGCTGCTGGATGCGGTTCTGCTGCAGGCCGAGGTGCTGGAGCTGAAGGCTCCGGTGGACGGCTACGCCACCGGCACCGTCATCGAGTCCCGCCTTGACAAGGGCCGCGGTCCGGTGGCCACGGTTCTGGTGCAGACCGGAACCCTCCACAAGGGCGACAACGTTCTTTGCGGCATGGAATACGGACGCGTGCGCGCCATGCGCAACGAGCTGGGCAACTCCGTGGACGAGGCCGGCCCTTCCATGCCGGTGGAGCTTATCGGACTTTCGGGCGTTCCTGCCGCCGGCGACGAGGCCATTGCGGTGAAGGACGAAAAGAGAGCCCGCGAGGTCGCTCTGCTGCGTCAGGAGAAGATCAAGACCATCAAGCTCAAGAAGACCACCTCCCTCGAGGAGCTCTTCAGCCGCGAGTCCTCCGATGTCAAGAAATTCTCGGTTATTGTCAAGGCCGACGTTCAGGGCTCCAAGGAAGCCATCGTGGAGTCTCTCGAGAAACTGTCCACCGACGAGGTCAAGGTCAACGTTCTCTCCTCCGGCGTGGGCGGAATTTCCGAAAACGACGTCAACCTGGCCATGACCGGCGACGAGGCCAACGCCATCATTCTCGGCTTCAACGTCCGCGCCGACGCCTCCGCCAGGAAGCTGGCCGAGGTCAACTCCGTGGAGATCAGATACTACTCGGTCATCTACGATCTCATCGACGAGGTCAAGGCCGCCATGACCGGCATGCTCAAGCCCGAATTCAAGCAGCAGATCGTCGGTATCGCCCAGGTGCGCGAGGTGTTCCGCTCGCCTAAGTTCGGCGCCATCGCAGGCTGCATGGTCACCGAGGGCTCGGTCAAGAGGCTCAATCCGATCCGCGTGCTGCGCGACAACGTGGTTATCTACGAGGGTCAGCTGGAATCTCTGCGTCGCTTCAAGGACGACGTGTCAGAGGTTACCAACGGCTTCGAGTGCGGTATCGGCGTCAAAAACTACAACGATGTCCAGGTGGGCGACCAGATCGAGGTGTACGAGGTGGTCGAACTGGCTCGCAAGCTCTAACGGCCGGAGGCGCGGGCAAAAATGCCAAGAGTGTTCAGCAGAGCAAGACGGGTGGCGGATCAGATGCAGAAGGAGATTGCGCTCCTTCTGCAGCAGGATTTCAAGGATCCGCGGGTGGGATTCGTCACGGTGTCCGGAGTGGATCTTTCGGGCGATCTCATGTACGCCAAGGTGTTCGTCACCTTTCTCGGAGTCGACGACGGTCATATCAGGGAAGCCGTGAAGATCCTCAACGAGGCCTCTGGCTTCTTCAGGAGCATGATCGCCTCCCGCATGAAGCTTCGGGCCGTGCCCAACATCAGTTTCCACTACGATTCAACCCTTGTCAGCGGAATGAAACTCTCCGGACTGATTTCGGAAACCATCAGGCATGACGAGGAACTGAAACAGCAGCACACAGAGGAGTAAAAGCGGTTATGTCGCGTCACCGACGTGCCCATGGCAGAGATATAGACGGAATTCTGCTGCTTGACAAGTCCGGAGGCATGACCTCCAGTTTCGCGCTGCAGCGGGTGAAGCAGATTTTCAACGCCAACAAGGCCGGCCATACCGGCGCCCTTGATCCCCTGGCCACCGGCATGCTGCCGATATGCCTCGGCGAGGCCACCAAGTTCTCCCAGCTGCTGCTGGATTCTGACAAAAGCTACGAGGTCACCGCAAGACTTGGAGTTAGAACCGACACCTCCGATTCCGACGGACAGGTGATCTCAAGACGCCCCAACACCGCGACTCTCGAACAGATCCGGCAGGCTCTGAGCCGTTTCCGCGGGAATATCATGCAGGTTCCTTCCATGTATTCCGCCCTGAAGCACAAGGGAAAGCCTCTCTACGAGTACGCCCGCAGCGGCATCGCGGTAGAGCGGGAGCCGCGGCCGATAACCGTGTATCTGGCTAGCGTGGTTTCCTACCAGGGGGACGACCTGAGCCTTGAGATCAGATGCTCCAAGGGCACCTACATCAGAACCATCATTGACGATCTTGGAGAAATGCTGGGCTGCGGCGCTCATGTGATCCGTCTCAACAGGGTCAATGTGGGCTCATACGATCCGTCAAAAATGGTGACTCTGGACGAACTCAACCGAATTCTCGAAGAGACGCTGGAGGAGACCGACGGCCATCGGGACGCTCTGGATCGGCTGCTGCTTCCTGTGGACAGCGCGGTGATGAATCTAAAGGCGTGCCAGATCCCGCGATCAAGTCTCTTCCGGCTGATGAACGGTCAGGCTCTTGAGGACGGTTTCGACAGGACCGAAGACGGATCCGCGCGTCTTTACGATCGCGACAGCGGATGCTTTCTGGGTGTCGCGGATATTGAAAACTCGGTGCTGAAGCCGCGTCGTCTGGTTCGAAGCGCCCAGGTGCTTTCGATTCTGGCCAGCCTTTCCAAAAGCGACAGGCCGCAAGGGAGCGCGGAGTCCTTCGTCCCGCCGTCCGCTTCCGATGACGGCCAGGAAGATGAAGGCTGAAATTCGGAAAAAAGGCGCGCCAGTTCTTTGAACATGTGGCGGATGCTCGATGGCTTCCGGAGATCCGGTCCTTTTGTTTCCGGCGCCGCAGGTTTCGGCCGGTTTTCCAGAAACCGATTTTTGTGATACGGCTGTAATTTTGCGGTCTTGTGTGCTAAAATTCCCCGTGTTTCGACGTCGGGCCTTTCCGGCGGCGAATTTTTTCCTTCCGGCGGCTGGATTAGTGATTGGTCGCCGGCGACTTTGTTTTACAGGAGTATAAAATGTCACTAACCAAAGAACAGCGTCTTGATATCATCAAGCAGTACGGACGCGATGAAAAGGATACCGGTTCCGCCGAGGTTCAGGTCGCTCTGCTTACCGCCAGAATCAACGATCTTCAGCCTCATTTCGAACAGAACAAGAAGGATCACGCCAGCCGTCGCGGCCTTCTTCATCTGGTTTCCCAGCGCCGCGGTCTTCTTGACTATCTCCGCGCCAGGGACGAGAACAGATATGCGGAGCTGATCCGCAAGCTCGGTCTCCGCAAGTAATCCCCGCGTGACTGATTTTCCGGCCGTCGGCCGGACGAAAGAAAAAAACCGGACCATGTCCGGTTTTTTTATGCCCTGCCTCAAGTTTTTTCAACAAAATTCCCTTTTTTGTTTCTTTGGGTTTCCGGTCGCAAATCATTTTTACTATAATTATCACGTCTTAAAAGGTATAAGAAATATAGGAATTATCAACGTGAATCCCAAGGTAAAAAAATTCAAATACGGTCAGCATACCGTAACTCTTGAAACCGGCGTGATTGGCAAGCAGGCCACCGCCGCAGTGATGGCAAGCATGGATGACACTTCGGTGTTCGTTGCCGTGGTGGGCGTCAAGGACGAGCCTGCGGAGGAAAGAGATTTTTTCCCACTCACTGTGAACTATCAGGAAAGAGCGTATGCCGCCGGCCGTTTCCCGGGGGGATATTTCAAGCGCGAAGGGCGTCCTAGCGAAGGCGAGACTCTCATCGCCCGTCTCATCGACCGTCCGATCCGTCCGCTGTTCCCGGCAGGTTTTACTCATGACGTTCAGATTGTGGTCACCGTGGTTTCCGCAAATCCAGAAATCCCTACCGACATCATCTCCATGATCGGCACCTCCGCCGCGCTGGCCATCTCCGGCATTCCTTTCAACGGTCCTGTGGGCGCCGCCAGAGTCGGTTTCATCGACGGACAGTTCGTGCTGAATCCTCTGAAGTCCGAAATGGCCGCAAGCAAGCTTGATCTGGTGGTGGCCGGCACCGCGCCTGCCGTGCTGATGGTGGAATCCGAGGCTTCGATTCTGCCGGAGAACACCATGCTTGACGCGGTAATGTACGGTCACGAGCAGATGCAGGTGGTTATCGGCGCCATCAACGAGTTCGCCGCCGAGGTGAACAATCCTAAGTGGGACTGGACTCCTCCTGCCGTGAACGAGGCGCTGGAGCAGAAAGTCAGGAATTTTGCCGAGGCCCGTCTTGGCGACATCTACCGCATCACCGAGAAGCTTGAGCGTCTGGGCAAGGTCGCCGAGCTCAAGAAGGAAATGCTGGACGGTTTCGTCGCCGAGGATCCAGAGGTCAACGTCAAGAACGCCGGCGAACTGTTCCACGCTCTTGAAAAGAGAATTGTAAGAGATCGCATCCTGGCCGGAGAGAACCGCATTGACGGCAGAACCACCGAAATGGTGCGAGCTCTGTCGGCAGGCGTCGGTCTGCTGCCAAGAGTTCACGGCTCCGCGCTGTTCACCCGCGGCGAGACTCAGGCCATGGTTACCTGCACTCTGGGAACCGAGCGGGATGCCCAGATCGTGGACGAGCTCTGCGGCGAAAGAACGGAAAGATTCATTCTGCACTACAACTTCCCTCCGTACTGCGTGGGCGAGACCGGTCTTATCGGCTCTCCTAAGCGTCGCGAGCTGGGACATGGCCGTCTTGCCAAGCGCGGAATCGCCGCGGTGATGCCGACCGCCGAAGAGTTCCCTTACACCGTTCGCGTGGTGTCTGAAATCACCGAATCCAACGGATCCTCCTCCATGGCCTCCGTCTGCGGCTCCTCTCTTGCTCTGATGGATGCGGGCGTTCCTATCAAGGCTCAGGTCGCCGGCATCGCCATGGGTCTGGTGAAGGAAGGGGAGCGCTTTGTGGTGCTCACCGACATCCTCGGCGACGAGGATCACCTGGGCGACATGGACTTCAAGGTGGCCGGCACCTCCGAGGGCGTCACCGCGCTGCAGATGGACATCAAGATCGAGGGCATCACCCGCGAGATCATGCAGATAGCCCTGAAGCAGGCCCATGAGGCAAGACTCCATATTCTCGGCGTCATGAACGGCTGTATCGACAAGCCTAGAGAGGACATTTCGGTATACGCTCCGCGCATTCACACCATCCGCATCAATCCTGAGAAGATCAAGGACGTCATCGGCAAGGGCGGCGCCACCATCCGCGCTCTCACCGAGGAAACCCAGACCGTTATCGAGGTTTCCGACGACGGCCTGGTGCAGATCGCCGCCACCGACGGTCTCAAGGCCAAGGAGGCCATCAGACGCATCGAGGCTCTCACCTCGGATATGGAGGTTGGCCGCATTTATGACGGCACCGTTATCAGAACCGCCGAATTCGGCGCCTTCGTCTCCATTCTTCCTGGCAAGGACGGCCTGGTGCACAAGTCCCAGATCACTCCTGAAAGGGTCAGGAGCGTCAACGACTATCTGAAGGTCGGGGACAAGGTGAGAGTCAAGGTTCTTGAAATCGACCGCCAGGGCCGCATCAGACTTTCCATCAAGGATGCCAAGTACGAAGAGCTGGGTCCGGATGCCTTCGGCGAGGTGACCCGCGCAAATCTGGCCGGTGAGAAGATCGAGAACGCGGCGCCTGAGTCTGCGGCGGAGACTTCATCGGAGGGCGATGAAACCGCTCAGGCTCAAGAGGCGGTTCAGACTGAGGAAAATCAGACTGAAACCGATATTCAGACTCCGGATGAGGCTGCTTCCGTCGAGGCTCGGCCAGAGGAGACTCCGGTTCAGTCAGAAACTGAAGCTGCAGAGGCTCAGGAGAGCCAGGAGCAGAAGTCCGCCGAATAAGGTTTCCTGCCACGCAGGCAAAAGAACGGCAAAAGACAAGGATCTGCAGCGATGCAGATCCTTTTTTTGTTCATCCCGCGGCCGCTTCGCCACGAAATCCTCAATTTTTGCAGTGAGGCAAAATTTGAATCCCTGTAAGGTGGTAGCATACGTGACCGTATCATGGCCTGTTTAGTTTCATACCTGTTTCGGATGCAATCTTATGCCGCAGAAAAACACCACCGTCAATCGCAGAAAATCATCCTACAGCACCGTGGTAAGCCGCGGGGGCGAGCAAAACGGAAAGGATCGATCGGGCGAGTCCATCCTTGATGGAAAGTACACGCTGGAATCCCGAATGGACGTCACCTCGGGCGAGGCTGATCTTTATCTGTGCGCAGATCCCGAAGGACGGACGTTCGTAGCCAAACTGTACCGGCGCAGCGACGCTCTGAAAAAGGACGTGCTGCAGCTGCTGGCGGGCATGGACAGCCCGTATGTGGCATCTCCGGTGGATTACGGCGCCGTCGGGGACACGCCGGTGACCATCCTGCCTTATTTCAGAAAGGGCAGTCTCCTGGGCAAAACCTTTTCCCTGGATACTCTCAAATCGTCGTTGATTCCATCCATCAACGAGGGCCTCAGGGCGCTGCATGAGAAGGGCATGATCCACAAGGATATCAAGCCGTCCAATCTTATGCTCTCGGATGACGGAAAGTCGGTGAAAATCATCGATTTCGGCATCAGCTCCGTGCTTGATCAGGACGTGTCCCTCATCAAGACCACCACCGGAATTTCGGTGGCCTACAGCGCTCCGGAAACCTTTTCCGGAACCTATCTCAGGGACTCGGACTACTACTCTCTGGGCATCACTCTTTACGAGCTTTACGCCGGCCATCACCCCTTCAGGCAGGCGGGAGACGACGACATGGCGGCGGTGGCATCCCTTATGCGGATCTCCTTTCCGGAGGACTTTCCCCAGGATCTGCGCCGTCTGATCTCGGGACTTACCTACAAGGATCTGACCTACCGCAACGACACCTCCAATCCCAACCGGCGCTGGGGCTATCAGGAAATAAAGGCCTGGCTCAACGGAGAGGCGCTGCCGGCGCCGGGAGAGCAGGGCGCCAGGGCTGCGGGATCCGCGGCAGGAACTCTTTCGGCATCGGGATCCGGCTTCAGTCGCCCCTACAAGCTGGGCCGGCAGGAACTGAATTCCATCGCCGAACTGGTCGCAGCCCTGGGATGCAACTGGGTCGAGGGCAAGAAGCATGTGGGCCGCGGCCTGCTGTCGGCCTTTCTCAGCCAGCAGGGGGAGCAGTCCCTGGCAAGTCTGGTCATGGACTGCGAGGCGGAGGAGACCGCCAGTGCCGACAGCAGGGAAAAAAGCATTCCCGACATAAGCTATTTCAAACTGCTGCTTGAAATGAACCCTGACAGCCAGGTTCTGTACTGGAAGGATATGAGCTACTCCAGCGCCGGCGAGTTCGCTCAGCAGCTGCTGTATGACGCGCTTCGGGGCGACGATCTTGAAAAGAGCGCCGCCCAGCTGCGGGATATCGCCGGTCATGTCTGCGAAAGAAACGGCGGCAGTCCCGACGCTCTTGAGCTGGTGGATAAATTCATCGCGATGACCCCCGGCATCGACGCGCTTTCCAAGGTTCTCAACTACTGTCTGTTCATCGGGGGCGACAATGCGGATATTCTGGCCCAGCCTCTGTCCGGCGTGGGGAGCATGTTCTCCTCCTTTGAGGAATTCCGGCGGTTTGCGGAAAATCCTCCCTCCGACGGCAATTTCATTCTCCAGTTCTTTTACGCATCGGGGGCTCTGCTGACCGCGGGGCTCAAGGTGTATCTTTCCAAAATCGCCGAGGTTTTCAGAACTTTTGACGATCTGATGACGAGGATCATCTACCGCAACCGCTACGAGGCGGACTACGCCTCCCTGCGGCGCTGGTACAGCGTAAGCCAGCTGGAGAGGAAGGGCGTCTTCACGGTGTCCTCCATGCTCACCGACTATGTGAAGGTCAGGACCGAAATGGAGGGGCGAAACTTCGCCATCCTGCATTTCGAGGTCCTGCCCATGAAGTTCTTCGCCTCCTGCGCCGACGATCGTCTTGGTTTCGCCATCAGCATAGGTCCCGGCGTCACCAGCCTCAGCCGCATGTTCGACGGCTGCGCCAGACTTAAAAGCGTGCCGATGTTCGACACCTCCCGCGTCGCCGACATGTCCGAAATGTTCAGAAACTGCGAGGCGCTTGAGTTCGTGCCGAAATTCGACACCTCCTCGGCGACGGACATGACCGCCATGTTCGCAGGCTGCAAGAATCTTGAGGAGATCCCGGACTTTTCCGTGGCCTCCGGCGCGGCCACCGACGGCATCGCCAGCGGCTGCGGCAAAATCATTCTTTCCGGAAAACTGCCGGAGTTTCTGGCGGTGAAATCAAGGGATTCCATATTTCACGTCAAAAAGAGCTGGACCTCCGGCGGCGGCTACGGATCTGCATCCGGATCGGGAGCGGATTACGGGGCTTCGGGCTCCGGCTCCTGGACCGGCGAGAGCACCGAGGGCGCCGAGGAGCTGCTGCAGTCCTGCGGCGATTACGTCCGTCTGGTGAAGAACATCCGCTCGGTGGAGCTGCTGGACTACAACGAGATCTTTTTCGACGGACGGGAGGATCTGGTGGAGGCGCTCAGAGACGTGGCCAGATCCTACGGCAAGGTCCGCATAGTTTCGGCCTCGGCCATGGGGCTGTTCAGCCGCATGGTGGGCTCCAGCAGGGAGGTGGGCTTCACCATCTACCTGGCATCCGCCGTCACCAGCGTCTCAAGAATGTTCTCCGACTGCTACGATCTCGTCCGCGCTCCCGAGTTCGACACCTCCCACGTGACGGATATGGACGAAATGTTCTACAACTGCCAGCGTCTGGTGTCGGTGCCGCATTACAACACCTCAAGGGTGGTCTCCATGCGGGGCATGTTCGACGGCTGCACATCGCTGAAGAATGTTCCGCGCTTCGACACTTCGCGGCTTGCCTATGCCGACCGGATGTTCTACGGCTGCGCGGGTCTTGTTCGCGAGCCTGACATCGCGCTGCCGCCTGGCGCCTCCGATTATCAGATGTACGAGGGCTGTACCGGCATCATGAGCAGGCGGGACGACGTTTACGTGTTCTCCAACGAGGGACGCAACGTGTACGTGCCTTTCGACCAGGGCATCCAGGAGGGCACGGTGCTTGAGAACTACAATCTGCACCGGGGCGAATCCAGCTGCCTGCTGACGCTATTGAAGGTGCTGGGGGTGCTTTTCCTCCTCAGCGTGGTGATGGCGGCCTGCCAGACGCACTGACCGCAACCTGCGCGGTGTTTGTTTGAATGAGGGCAAGATGCTATAATTAGGCATATTTTTTAAGGTTTTTTTGTGTTTCTTTGTATAAATCAAGAGGTCTTTTAGATGTCTGAAATTTTGAAAATGGCTGATCTCGATCTGGCCGGCAAGAGAGTTCTGATCCGCGCCGATCTGAATGTTCCTGTCAAGGAAGGCAAGGTCGCATCCGATGCCCGTATCGTCGCCACTCTTCCTACCATCAAGCTGGCTCTGGAAAAGGGCGCCAAGGTTATGGTCACCTCTCACCTCGGCCGTCCGGTGGAAGGCGAATACGACGAGGCTTTCTCTCTGAAGCCTGTGGTCGACTATCTGAAGGATCATCTGAGCGCTCCGGTTCGTCTGGTCAAGGACTACCTGGACGGAGTCGAAGTCAATGCCGGCGAGGTGGTGGTTCTTGAGAACTGCCGCTTCAACAAGGGCGAAAAGAAGAACGACGAGGCTCTGGCCAAGAAGTACGCGGCTCTCTGCGACGTGTTCGTAATGGACGCTTTCGGCACCGCCCACCGCGCTCAGGGCACCACCTACGGCGCGGCTCAGTTCGCTCCTGTGGCCTGCGCGGGTCCGCTGCTGGCCGCCGAGCTTGAGGCTCTGGGCAAGGCCATGGAAAAGCCAGAGCGTCCGATGGTTGCCATCCTCGGCGGTTCCAAGGTTTCCACCAAGCTGGTGGTTCTGAACACCCTTGCCGACATCGCCGATCAGCTGGTTGTGGGCGGCGGCATCGCCAACACCTTCATTGCCGCCGAAGGCAACAGCGTGGGCAAGTCCCTCTACGAGGCCGAGCTTATTGACGAAGCCAAGAAGATCGCAGCCAAGACTTCCATTCCTCCAACCACCGACGTTGTGGTGGCCAAGGACTTCGAAGGCGCCGCGGGCGTCGCCACCAAGAACGTCAAGGACGTTGCCGACGACGACATGATTCTGGATATCGGACCTGAGTCCGCCAAGGCTATCGCCGACGTCATCATGAACGCCAAGACCGTTCTCTGGAACGGCCCGGTAGGCGTGTTCGAGAACGACAAGTTCGCAGCCGGCACCAAGGTGCTTGCCGATGCCATCGCCAATACCAAGGCCTTCACCATCGCCGGAGGCGGAGACACTCTCGCCGCCATCGACAAGTTCGGCATCAAGGACAAGGTTTCCTACATCTCCACCGGCGGCGGAGCCTTCATGGAGTTCGTCGAGGGCAAGAAGCTTCCTGCCGTTGAAATCCTCGAAAAGCGCGCCAGCGAGAAGTAATTTTGATTTGCGGGAGGAGCAACCGCCCCTCCCTTTTTTCTATAGGTGATTAAATGACTAAAGTTTTAGATGTCGTAAAGCCAGGCGTTATCGCCGGCGCCGATCTGGGCAAGGTTTTCGCTGTGGCCAAGGAAAACGGCTTTGCCATTCCTGCCGTCAACTGCGTTGGCACCGATTCCATCAATGCCGTTATCGAAGCCGCCGCCAAGGCCAAGGCTCCAGTTATTGTCCAGTTCTCCAACGGCGGCGCGCAGTTCATCGCCGGCAAGGGACTCAAGCTTGAGGGACAGAAGGCTCAGATCCTTGGTTCCATCAGCGGCGCTCTTCATGCCCGCAATGTCGCCGAGGCTTACGGCGTGCCTGTGATCGTTCATACCGACCACTGCGCCAAGAAGCTCCTGCCATGGGTCGACGGTCTGCTGGACGCAGGCGAGAAGTACTATGCCGAGCACGGCGTGCCTCTGTTCTCCTCCCACATGATCGACCTTTCCGAAGAATCTCTGAAGGACAACGTCGAACTCTGCTGCAAGTATCTGGAGCGCATGGCCAAGATCGACATGACTCTCGAACTTGAGCTGGGCTGCACCGGCGGCGAAGAGGACGGCGTCGACAACTCCGGCAAGGACGAGTCCGCTCTCTATACTCAGCCTGAGGACGTTTACTACGCCTACGAGCAGCTTATCAAGATCAGCCCTAACTTCACCATCGCCGCTTCCTTCGGCAATGTTCACGGCGTGTACAAGCCAGGCAACGTCAAACTGAAGCCAACCATCCTCCGCGACTCCCAGAAGTACGTTGCCGCCAAACTGGGTCTGGCCGATGGCTCCAAGCCTCTGAACTTCGTGTTCCACGGCGGTTCCGGCTCGGCTCCTCAGGATATCGAGGATGCGGTAAGCTACGGCGTAGTGAAGATGAACATCGATACCGACACCCAGTGGGCAACCTGGGACGGCGTCCTCCAGTACTACAAGTCCAAGCAGGATTATCTGCAGGGTCAGCTGGGCAATCCGGAGGGTCCGGATTCTCCTAACAAGAAGTACTACGATCCGCGCGCATGGCTGCGCAAGGGTCAGGAGTCCGAGATCGCGCGTCTACAGATCGCGTTCCAGAATCTGCACTCCGCCAACACTCTGTAAGACGATTTGCTCCTGCTCTGCGATTCAGGCAGGGTCAAGAGACTTTGTAGAAGGCGCGGCTTGGACCGCGCCTTGCTTTTGGTAACTGCGCTAAATATTTGACAGGCTGAGATTGAGTGTTGCCAGACTTGACTACTGAGCGCCAAGAAGCGAAAGCGCGGTTTGAGGGAGCATGTTGGCCTGGCTCAGAACTGTTGAGGCTCCCTGCTGCAAAATGCTGCTAAGGGCCATTTTGGCCGTTTCAACGGCATAATCGCAGTCTCTGATCCTGCTTCGGGCATCGCTGACGTTTTCGATGACGTTTTCCTGATTGCTGATAGATGATTCCAGTCTGTTCTGGGCCGCGCCGTATTCAGCCCGTTTGGAGTCGACAATTTTGAGAAACGAGTCGACATAGTCGATAACCTTTTCGGAAGCCTCGGCGGTGGCGACGTCCAGCGCCACCTGATTGTTCTTGTATGAGAATCCTGTAGTGTGAGCTGTGTCTGGTTCGCTGTCCTCCACAATCCGGGTGCCGTTCTGATTCGGATTTGGCAGTCCTGCCAGGTACAGTCCCTCAAGACTGAGAGCAAGCTGGGTTTTCACGTTGCTGCCGTAGGCGCTGTAGTCGCACTGATACATCCCGGATTCATCATAGTGAGTCAAGTTTCCTGTGTAGCCGAGCGCAAGATCGATGCCGTACACGTTGTCTTTGTATGCTCCTACCTGAAGTTCGACATGCTGACTTTCGTGGTATTTGTCGATCACCCCCTGAGCGGCATGATCGGCTCCGCCAGGGAAGATCATGGTGGCTTTCAGCGTTTTGAAGCCAGCTGACGAGTTTTGCGAGTCAAACTTAAAATCATGTTCTCCAATGAGAAGTTTTTTTCCTCCAAAGGAGGTCTCGTAGGCGATACGGTTGATTTCCTCAGATAGCGTCTGCACCTCCTCCTGCAGCGCCTTTCTTTCAGTATCGCTGTAGGAGCCGTTGGCAGACTGCACTGCCAGCACTCTGATCCTTTGCAGGTTGTCAGTGATGCTGCCAATGGCTCCTTCGGCAATCTGCAGCATTGAAATTCCGTCCATGGCGTTGCGGTTGCCTTGGGTGAGACCGTTGATCTGCGCGGTCATGCGATTCATGATCTGCAGTCCTGCCGCATCGTCCCTGGCGCTGTTGACTCTGAGGCCCGACGACAGTTTCTGGTACGATCTGTCGAGACGGACGGTTGCGCCCGACAGGTAGCGGGAACTGCGGAGCGAGGATACATTGGTATTTACGTACAGGCTCATAACGCTGGTTATTCTGTTATTTCATGATAATGTTATGAGAATGTGCTGCAAAAACTGTGCCGTTTGTGTGAAACTGATTCCGATGGATATTGATGATGTTGTCTTGTGATTTTAGGCGCAGATAGGATGAGATTTGACGTTGTCAGCAAGAAAAAAGGGATCTGACGATCCCTTTTTATGAAATGGTTCTGTCTGTTCGCGTTTTTTATTTTCCCTGTTTGATACGGGTCCAGAGCTTGGTCACAAGTTTGTTGATGTCCGTCGGCAGAACCTTGTTGACGAACATCTTGTTGGCCATTTTGTCTGCTGGAATGTATACGTTCGGGTCGTCCCGCACTTCTGGCGCCACCAGCGGTATTGCCGGCACCACGGCCACCGCGTTGTGGGTGAAGGTGGAGAGCTTTGACATTACATCAGGACGCATCATGTAATCCAGGAACAGGTGGGCGTTCTTTGGATGCTTGGCATCGGCAGGGATCGCCAGCATATCGTAGTAGATGAGTCCGCCTTCGTCAGGCATCACATACTTCACGGTTATGCCGTTTTTGGCCTCGGCCGCCCGATCGGCTCCCTGCAGGATGTCGCCGCTCCAGCCGATGGCGATGCAGATCTCGCCGGTAGCCAGATCGGTAATGAACTGGGATGAATGGAAATATCTGATGTACGGGCGCATTTCCATCAGCTTGGCGGCAGCCTTTTTGTAGTCGTTGGGATTGGCGCTGTTTTCAGGCAGTCCAAGATAGTGCAGGGCGGTGCCGATGATTTCGGTTGGGGCGTTGAGCACCGCCACGCCGCAGGACTGAAGCTTGCTGATGTTCTCCTTTTTGAACAGAACATCCCAGGATGTGACGTTGCCGTCGGTGCCAAGAGCCTCGGCTATTTTGGCAGGGTTGTAGCCTATGCCGGTGGTGCCCACCAGGTACGGGATGGCATAGCTGTTGTCGGGATCCAGCTCGGAGAGAAGTTTCATCTGTACCGGGTCCAGATTGCCGTAATTCTTGAACAGACTTTTGTCGAGTTTTCTGAATATGTTCGCCTTGATCTGACGTGCCAGAAAGTCGGAGCCTGGTCCCACCACGTCGTATCCGGAGTTGCCGGCCAGCAGTTTCGCTTCCAGAACCTCGTTGGAGTCGTACACGTCGTAGACCACCTTGATGCCGGTTTCCTTTTCAAAGTTTTCTATGGTGTCGTCAGCGACGTATTCGCTCCAGTTGTAGACGTAGAGAATTTTTTCTTCATCCTGCTGCTGGCTGTCTGCGGCCAGGGCGCCAGGAACCGCCATGATACAGGACATAACAAGAGAAAAGATGGTATGCTTTTTAAACATTTATTTCTTTCCATAAAAGCCAATAATAAAAGCCGGCCGGACCGGCACCTACAATTGTGAAACCCTCCACTTGTCAAAGGAGAATTTGCTACAGGCATTATACCCAATGCGGGTGATAAAACCTATGATTTTCAAGGCGTTACAGGCGCTGGAGCGAGGCTGAGCGAGAGGTTGCCTCGAGCATGCGGATTGCTGGTGGCTGTTTTGCGCTCGCGCATGAAGGTTGGCGGCGTGGTGACACTCGCTCATTCATGCAAACTGGTAACCGCATCCCAGGGCGGATCTGCGGCCGATATGACGAGTCGGATCTGTCGCCGCAGGAGTTCAGCGTTTGCGGTGGAATCTTTGAGTCGCATCAATGGCTGTCGTCGGATGGCAACTGTTTCAAGAGCTTCCATTTGCTGCCGGATCGCTGTATGTATCCTTTGTCCTTCATGGAGTTTATGATCCTTTGGACGGTTCTGACTGTTTTTGAGATCTTGAGCGACAGTTCTTCACGGGTTATTGAAGCGTTCATTTGCATGATAAGCATTACCGTTTTTTCAGTTTCGGTCAGATCTGCAGATCTTTCATTGTTGCTTGTGTTGTTTGGCGAGTTGACATAACTGTCGGATACTGATTCAATGACGCTGTTTGGAGAACTGCGGTACAACGTGAACAGGAATCCGGTTTGCATAAGCTCATATCCGTATCTGACGTTGGCATCTTGGCAAAAGCTGTCAATGCGTTTGAAGCCGCTGCCAAAGTTTTCAAAATCATGACTCAGGTAGAGTATCTTCGAAATAATCCGATTGCGTATAACTGAGGGAATATCTTTTTTTATGTAATCGTCGGGCGGATTTGGACTTGCATACACTCCTGGGTTGTATATTGTTATCCTGTTTGGATATATGCAGATCTCATGGTTGGTATCAGCATGATAGATAGCATGAACAAAGCTGTTCGCAAGCGCCTCCCGCACTACTTCAGCCGGTATTTCAGGTGTTTCGATACGTTCAAATCCTATAATCTCGCTGCGCCAGTGGATATTCTGCATTATGTATTTTTCGGCGAACCTGATAAGCTGGAAGATGTTGCCTTCTTTGGTCTGCTGATCTATGAATGTCAGTTTGTGCTCGGTGGCGAATATTCCTGCTTTGAGCACTATGCCTGGATTTGTTCCGAAAAGCAGATTTCCGGCAACGTTCAGATAATCTCCCGAGGTTAGTCCAAGTCTGTTCAGTATGTTGACAACTGGTTCTTGGACAACGGGCAATCTTCCTGCTTCGACCGCTTTGGTTTTGAAATCTTCGAACGAATCCTTCTCGTAGGAATCGGATGGTGTATCTGATTTTATGGCTTCCCAATTTTCTGGAGTATCGAATTGTTTGAAGAACCTCTTTAATTCAGTCGGATTTATTTCTCGGTCCTCGTCCGAGACCCTGATGTAGTATTTTCCTTTGCTTGAGTACGGCCGATCTTCTCCGTTGAACTCAACCTTGATGATGGATTTTTCATCAATATCGACTTTGGCTACTGTAGGGTAGATCTGGGGTTTAATTGATTCGTAAATCACTCTGGAAATATCGCGAACTGTATCATTTGTGATTTTTTGTCCAATAACTTCTCCGTTATCCTTGACTCCGAAATATACTGTGCCAATGCCGTGTTTGTTTAGCATTGCAACTATCGAATTGCAGGCTACCTTTAATTCACCGGTGCTTGTTTTGTATTCGATGGTTTCTGTTTCGCCAGTAAATGTCATTGAAAACTCCGTTTGGTAGGGTAGTTTAATTTAGTTTGTTCATGATGTTGGTGAACTGAATTTGTCGCAACATGCTTAATATGTTGATTTAAAGATGTAAACAATATTTTTGGATCACTTAAATCATTTGCGAATTTTTTGAAAAGTTGATTTATACATTTGGTATGAAACTACGTTATTAAACATCTACAAAACATTCTCTTATTTGTTGACTTGAATGTGTCACTCTGATGTCACTCCGAATGTCACTCCGATGTCACTCCGATGTCATTCGGCTGGCACTCAGAATGTCACTCTGAATGTCACTCCGAATGTCACTCCGATGGCACTCTGAATGTCACTCCGAATGTCACTCCGATGTCACCCGGCAGGCACTCAGAATGTCACTCCGATGTCACTCCGAATGTCACTCCGATGTCACCCGGCAGGCACTCAGAATGTCACTACGAATGTCACTCCGAATGTCACTCCGATGTCACTCCGATGTCACTCCGAATGTCACTCCGATGTCACTCTGAATGTCACTCTGAATGTCACTCCGATGTCATTCGGCTGGCACTCTAATGTCACTCTGAATGTCACTCCGATGTCACTCGGCAGGCACTCAGAATGTCACTACGAATGTCACTCCGATGTCACTCCGAATGTCACTCCGATGTCACTCCGATGTCACCAGGCTGGCACTCAGAATGTTACTCCGTATTTTTTAACGCAGGAGAAACGCAACCATTTGCTGGTGAGTTTTGCTATCCGTGGTTGCTGATAAAATTTATTATTTGAGGTTCGCTTTTTATAAAAGTTCCGTCCAAAAAATGATCAACTATTCTATCTTTATACAGATCATAGATGACCGTCAGAGTTTGCGGCGTCCAGTCTTGCGTGACAAAGAGTTTTCCAGAACCTTTTTGAGGATGGCATTTTATTTCATGGCCAGCGTCCGCAAGTTCGAGAATTTTACATATGTCGTGGACCACCTGAATGACCGCCTTGCAAGCCACGTCATGAATGCCATCGCCATATTCAAGCACCGGCAAACTATGGTGAAGAATATCTCCGCCGTCAAGTTTGCTTGAAAGTCTGTGGATCGTCATTCCGGCATAATTAGGTTTCAGGAAATAGAACGGCCAGAACAATGTGGTGTTCCCTCTAAACCATGGAGACAATCCTCCGTGAATGTTGAAGCATCTTTGTGGAAACATGGAAAGCACGGCCTCGTCTAACTGATGAACACCGTAACTTATCAATATGCAGTCTGTATGCTTCGACAGGAAGTCAATTGTACGTCTTTCATTGAGTTCCCCCTTTGCGACATGAAGAGTTTCTACATGACTTTCTAGCGTTTCCAAGTTAGCTGAGCCGAAGTATCTGTTTTCGCAGTCTTTTCGCCTTTCAAAGTGATGTCTGAACAGTTCCTGATAATGAGGAAGCCAGGAAGGATCGGGTTGAGGAACAAAATCTTCCCGTTCCTCTATGACAAGAGCGTCAAGTCGATCTGCTTCAAGAAGATCGGAAGCTAAGTAGATATGTCGCAAATGAGAACCGCACATCAGAACAACTCTGGTTTTCATCAGTATCAAACCTCCCGTATCAGTCCTTTGTCCATAAGAACATCAGCCACATCCTTTACACGTTAATTCCTTAGAAAACGTTAAACTTACCGTTTCGTCCCAATTTCTCCCTTCCATTTTTTTATTCTAATTTTTCCTAAATTTTCCTTGTAGATCAAGTGGTTTCAACGTGCCACCGTTTTCCGATTTTTATAA
>JAFURY010000102.1 GCA_017480795.1 Succinivibrionaceae bacterium | reverse complement strand
GCTCAATATGTTCTTGCGTTAAAGATGAAGTACGACAGCGGCCTATGGGATACTCTAGTGGTTCCATTAGTCTACAAACATTTGGGGTTAGCTATGCCTTACTAACAGATCTGCAAAAACCCACAATTTTTAGGTACACTCCAACAATTAAAAGAGCGCGCGAAAAAGATAAAATGAAAGAATCCGGCGAAAACTACCTTGAAACGATCCTAATTCTGGATAAGAAACTTGATGGAAGGGTGCGTTCAATCGATCTGGCAAAGGAACTTGAGTTCAGCAAGCCGAGCATCAGCCGGGCCATCAGCATTCTGAAAACCAACGGCTATCTGACCATTGACGAAAGCGGCTACATTCATCTGACCGAAGCCGGCAAAAACAAGGCCGAGATGATCTACGAGCGCCATCAGGTGCTGACGGCGCTCTTCAGAAACATCGCCGGAGTGTCCGACGACATTGCGGAAAACGATGCCTGCCGGGTGGAGCACGTGATCAGCAACGAGACCTTCTACGGTCTCAAAGCCTATCTTGAAAAGCTCCAGTCGGGCCAGGAGTGATCAGGCCGTCTCCCAGTCCTCGCTCTGCAGCATGGCGCTGAACACCGCCTGAGGGATATCGTCCTTTTTCACCTCCACCGGACCGTTTTCGGCGGACTTGTAATATTTGACAATGATATTCCATCCGGATGTCTCAAAGCTTACCTGATATTTGAACTTGGGATTGCGGTAAAACTTCTGCTCCGCATCCCGGGATGAGAAGCCGCTCCAAATGCTGGAAATTCTCATGGTCGTCCCTCCAAAACAGAACTGCAAACAAATCCGAACCGTCGTCAGCCTTTGCGTCCGACACCGCATATGGTAGCACCGGATTTGACATTAGTCACACATTACCTGACGGAATCTGAAAAACATGCCGGCATGCCCGCGAAGCGCTCCTTCGGATCCGCCTTTTGACGCATTCGTCCCGTCCTCCGCATCCTCCGCCTCCGTGATAGAATAACGGCATTGAAAAGGAGAAGAACGCCGTGACAGTCATCAGAATCGATACCCATACCCACACCGTGGCCAGTTCCCACGCCTTCAGCACCATTTCGGAAAACGCGGCCTCCGCCGCGGAGGCCGGTCTGGAAATGATCGCCTGCACCGATCACGGCCCGGGTCTTGAGGACGGCGCCAGCAGGATCTACTTCAAAAACATGCGCTGCGTTCCCCGCTTCATCAGCGGCGTGGCGATCCTCAGAGGCATCGAGGCCAACATTGACGACAAGGGACACCTGGACTGCTCCCCGGCCATGCGCGAGGGACTTGATATAGTCATGGCGGGATTTCATGCCCCGGTCTATTCCCGGGATCAGGGACCGGGCGTCAACACAGAGGTCCTGCGCCGGGTGATGGCATCAGGCGTGGTGGATGTCATCACTCACCCCGCAAACATGCGCTATCCGGTGAAGCTGCGCCGGCTGGCGCAGGCGGCAAAGCAGCATAACGTGGCTCTTGAAATCAACGCCAGCGTCTATACCAGGCGCGACTCCTTCGACATGGCCTGGCATCTGGCAAAGATGGCCTACGAGGTTGGAGCGCCGCTGGTCATGGGATCCGATGCTCACATCTGCTTCGATGTGGGGAAGTTCGATCTGGGCTACGAGATCCTGAAAGCGGCCCAGGTGGACCCGGAATATCTGATCAACAGCAGTCCGGCAAGACTGCTGGAATTTCTGGAAAAGAGAGGCCACGGCGGACTTGAGGAATTCAAGGCGCGTTTCGGCTCCAGGAGCTGAACTCAGGCCGAGCGGTTGGCAAGGCCTTCCGTCAGGGTGACAAGGAAACGCCGGCATGGGCTGTCGGCGAAGACCTCAAGAGCGGCCTTGGCGGCCGCGATCTCCTCGCCGGCGCGACTCTGGCAGTATTCGAAGCTGCCGTATCTCTTCATCTGCTCCTTGATCCCGTCGAAATGCCTGCGTCTTGTCGCCTCGGCATCGGCTTCCCTGTTCTCAAGAAGCGCCAGGATCCGCTGTCTCTCCTCAGGCGCGGCGCAGCCCAGCAGATGGATCAGCGGCAGAGTCAGCTTGCCTTCGGCAAAGTCGTCTCCCGGAGTCTTGCCCATGGCGGCGGAATCCGAGGTGTAATCCATCACGTCGTCGGTGATCTGAAAGGCGTTGCCGAAATGCATGCCGAAGTCATGACAGGCTCTGGCATAGGGATGATCCGCGCTTTGGGTCAGCAGAGCCGCCATTTCGCAGGAAAGCATGAACAGACATGATGTCTTGGCCGCAATCACCTCGAAATAGGTCTTTTCGTCAGTGTCGGGGGCGTGGCTTCTGAACATCTGCTTGATCTCCCCTTCGCTCATCAGCCTCACCACGTCCAGCAGCGAGGAGGAGATGCGATCGTTGCCGTATTTGAGCAGCAGTCTGAAGGCCTTGGTATAAAGATAGTCCCCGAAGAGAATGCTAGCCGGGACGCCGTAGGTGGCGTTGGCGGTTGGCTTTCCCCGGCGGAGCTCGGACTTGTCGATGACGTCGTCGTGAAGGAGGGTCGCGGTGTGGATCATCTCGACGGCGCAGGCCAGGGGAAGATGATCCCCGGTGTAGCCGATGATCTTGCCCATGGTCAGGAGCAGAATCGGTCTCAGTCTTTTCCCGCCGCTGGTAAGGATATGCCGCATGACTTCGTTCACCTCGGAGAACTCCGACGGTTCGTATGAAACCAGAAGCTGTTCGAACTCCTCCATCAGAGGTTTCAGTTCATCAATCAAAGCAATGCGGGACATGACAAATCTCTTCTTTTAGGAGCGTCGCTACTCCATATACCCCCGGGACAGGATCTCCTCCCGGTTGGCTTCCAGATATTCGGGAAGCGGACGCTTCTTCCCTTCGTCATTCACCGCAACATAGGTGATGACGGTTTCGGTAACCATAACGCGCCTGGTCCATTCCTCGCAGTTGCGGCGGGTCCACAGCTGCAGCTTGAAGGCGATGGAGGTTCTGCCGATGTGGACACACCTTCCGTAGACGCACACCGCATCTCCCACCTTCACCGGATTTCCGAATTCGATAGGCCCCACCGCCACGGTTACCACTCTTCCGCGGCACATTTCATACGCCAGCACGGCGCCGGCCTCGTCAAGACGCGCCATGATCCAACCGCCGAACACGTCTCCGTTGGGATTGGCATCCGCAGGCATGGTCAGCGCCCTCAGCAGGAGAATGCCATCTGGCTCCATAAAAATTCCGTACAACAGGCAATAAACACGCATACCCGGGTTCGGCGCTTCAGATCTCGGGCGATAGCCCTTGCGCGCCGATCTACGATCAGCCAGGCGCAAGGCACTTTTAGGCGTTTGCGCTCTGCTTGCTCCTCCGGGACAGCATAAGATTTTATCATAACGTAAACACCGATTGAATAGAGCCAAAGATCCGGCAGGCGCAGACGAAAAACGCGACATGGAAGGAAGAGCGATCCGGCCGGTGTGCAGTGTGACGCTGGTGGCGACGTGTGCATGGAGGGAGGCGGATGAGGATCAGGTGCGATGGCAGGAGATCATTTCGTAAGGGCGCAGCCGATATTTGGGTGCGCCCACAAGGCGCATGGAGGCGAATCTGCCCGCAAGAAGACCCAGGATCAGCCCGGCGGCGGCGCCGGCGATCTGCCAGGTCTCGCCGCCATCGGCATCAAGACATGCGCCGGCGAAAACTCCCAGCAGCAGAAAGAGCAACGGAACCACCAGCATAAGCAGAATGCCGGAGGCCAGCATGCGCTCCTGCACCTCAAGAGCCACCAGCTGTCCCACCGTGAGAGCCATGTCGCATGGCCGCGGAAGAGTGACAGTAACATCCTTGCTCAGCAGTCCGCTGACCGTGGCCACGGCGCAGCCGTCCTTCTGGGCGCAGGAGCCGCAGGCCTCACGGCGGCGGCATACCACGGTGACGGAAGCCTCGTCCAGCGAGGAAACAAGACCGACGGCGACTACTCCCAAGCGAGCCTCTTATTCAAGCACAATGCTCTGAGCTATGGTGCGGGCCATATCAGGCGGGATCTGACCAATGACGGCGATATCCAGATTTTCGGATATCCGCTGACGGTAGATGGTGGTGGCGTTAAGAGTCAGCACCGGCACGGAAATATCGGTGACATGACTGGTGAGATAGATGGAAATGTCTGTGAATTTGTTCGAAATCATCATGTATTCGGAGCTGGCGTCGGAACCGAACACGGCATGGCGGTTGGTGCGAACCACGAAGAAATTGTCGGGCAGCCATCCCAGCTTCCAGCTCAGAGTCTCGTTGGCCCTGGCCGGGGCGCTCTGCTTCAGGGAGGAAGGAATGCGGGCGATGACATCGGTAAGAGCCGAAGGGTTGCCCTCGGTCCGGTTGAGATTGACGGTCATGAACCGTTCCACCAGAGAGCCGGTGACATCGCTGACGTCCAGCTGAACCACCAGTCCGGAATCCTGATCCACCGCCAGAAGAAGATTGTAGCCGAAGCCGTCGGCCGGGACCAGCTTCAGCATGTCAACGATCAGATCGGCGACTCTGCTCTGCCCCAGGGAATAGATGTCGTAGCGCTGTCTGATTTCAGCCGCAGACGAGTTCAGCAGACGCAGGAAGATGTTCGGGAAATAGGAATCCCCCACGGAATAGAATTTGTCGTCGGATTCGACGTACACAATCTGACGGTTGAAATTGACCACTCCGTTGGGCAGGCCGTTGAGGGACTGCATCAGGGTGGTGGGAACGGAGTCCACGAAACCGTGGGAGACCCGCAGAGACTCGATGCCGTTGAGAGTGATGTGAACGACGTAGTTTTCATACGGCAGCGAGCGATGAGCCTTCTCGCAGCGGGAGATGATGCTTTCCGCATCCCTGAACTCCGCGCTTTCGTTCTCCGAAGCCGTCGCGGCGGGAAGAAATGACGGCACAAGAAGCGCCGCCAGCAATGCGAAGACTAGCCGATGCGACTGTTTATACACAGACTTGCCTTGCGGGATCAGTTCGCGACTCTCTGCATGCGGCTCTGATACACATGATCCTGCAGCAGAGCTTCAATCTGAGCCAGTTCGTGATTGGACAGTTTGCCGTTCTGGTTCGGACGGTAGTCAGGAATATCCTTGGCAGGATTTCTGTACTCGGTCTGCGGAACCACCTGAAGAGAATTCGAGGAGGCGCGGATGTTGGCCTTCACCGGCGAGGCGGAGCCGCCGTAAGGAGTGGTGTTGAGAACCTGATCCACCGAACCGTTTCCGTTCACCGAATAGTAGTTCAGGCCCACGATGGAGACAGCCGCCACGGATGCGGCGATGGCGGCCTGGCCGAGATATTTGAAGATGCTGATGATCGGACTGTCCTTCTTTTCGGCTCTTGCGCCGGAGGTGTGAACAGGCTCGGCCTCAAGCTTCTGGTTGAAGCGATCCATGAAGCCGCTTCTGAAGGAGTCCGGCGTTTCGTTCCGCAGAAGGGAGCCGATAAGATGGTTGGTCTGCCATTCCCGGGAAGCTCTGGCATCAGAGGCAATCTGTCTTATCAGTCTGGAGGAAAGCTCGTTTCCGTCGCAGGCCGAAGAAATCTTTTCCTTTGAAATCATATACTGCTCCTAATCCTTACTCATATACGGCCGGATAACTCTGCCGAGAGTCTCTCTGGCACGTGAAATTCTGGACTTCACCGTCCCAACCGGACAGCCCATCTCTTTGGCTATCTCGTCGTAGCTCAGGCCGTCCAGCTCGCACATCACAAGCGCCTGACGCAGATCCTTGGGCATCTGGTCAAGAGCCTGCTGCATCAGTTTCTGCAGCTCCTGGGATGAAAGGAGATCCTCGGGACTCTCTATGTCGTGAAGCCGCTCGCTTCCGTCATAGACTTCCACCTCGGGGTCCGAGGCATCCACCGATATGACCTGCTGCGCCTTTGATTTGACAAAACTTTTGGCGCAGTTCTGGGCAATGGTGTACAGCCAGGTGTAAAAGGCGCATTCGCCGCGGAAATTCGGCAGAGCCTCGTAAGCCTTCAGAAAAGCCTGCTGAGCCACATCCTCGCAGTCGGCCGGTTCCCTTACGAACTTGCCCACCACGTTGAGTATGCGATACTGATACTTAGAGACCAGCAGCGAAAAGGCGTTCTTGTTGCCCTTTAGCACTTCCTCTATTATCTGCTGATCAGCCAACTCTTTAGTCACAAAAACGGCTCCAAGCTCTTTCCGTGGCCAAGTCTGCAACACTGACAATATTGAGACGAGCCAACTTCAAGAAAGTTCCTTTCACATTAAAAAAAACCATAGGAACCGGCTTCAGCGTCAGCCGACGCATTCCTACAGTCAAGAAGGACAAAAAATCATTGCCGCGAAATTTCCGCGGCGCGCAGGGCTCAATCGCACAGGACAGGCACAAGCGTGATCATTGTATCATAAATGAAAGAAATTTTCCCCCGCAAGTTTGCAAACGCCCGCCGCGCCCCGCGTCGTCGCAACGCCATGCGCGCCGGATATGATAAAATCGTGTACTCAGAAGGAGCCGTCTCATCATGGATTTGTCCAACAGAATACATACCAAACTGCACATAATTCTTTGCGCCCTGTACTGGGTGATTGTGTTTCCCGTCAGCCATTTTCAGACATACCTTGATGACACCACCACCGGATCGGCCATCAACCTCGCCACCATCATCTTCGTGGTGCTGGTGATATCCAACTGTCTGTGGTACCTCAACCGCAACCTTATAATCCACCGCGCCCCGGTGGTCAGAAACATGCTCATAGCGTTTCTGGCCCTTGCCGCGCCTCTGCTGCTTAACGCCAGCCAGATTTCCCACTGCCTGCCGCTGGTGCTGCCATTCCTGATATCCGCCGCCATGCTCTTCTCTCTGCATCAGATAAGATACAACATGAGCAAGCGTAATCTGCTGCTTCTGCTGATCCTGGCCGGCACCACGGTCAACGCCATACTCCATGACGCAACCTTCGTCATGCAGTACAACATCAGCACGCCTCCGGCCGACGGCACGCTGTCCAGCATCGGCATCGTGGTAAGCCTCTACCTGCTGCTGAGGTCCCGGTACACCGCCTTCGACATCATAGGAAATCTCTTCGCCCTCATCATTCTTTACCTGTATTTCCTGCACCACATCTCAGTAAAGGTGCTGTTTGTCCTGGTGCCGTCCTTCCTGCTGCTGATGGTTCTGATGTTCCGCGAGAGTCTGAGAACCGCCTTCGCGGTGACCGCGGTGCTGTCCACCTGCACCTGGATCGCCTACACCATCGGCTTTTTCTCGGATTTCGACCCGGCCACCCAGTTCAGCGACTTCGCCAGCAACACCATGGCCCACGTGAAGACCGCCATGAGCACCCTCTGGGCGGGCCACGGCAACGGCAGCTACGCCATGGCCAACCTCGAGGTGAACCCCAACTACTATACCGAAAGGGCCTACAGCACCGTGCTGCACCTCATCGCCATCGGCGGCATCACCGCCGCGGTGCCGCTGTTCATAGCATGGTACGCGCTTCTGGGCTGCTGCATTTCCCAGAAAACGAATCTCGACCGCAAGCTGAGCAATCTCAGCCTGATTCTGCCGTTCATTCTGGCCACCATGACCGCCAACGTCAGCGTGTTCTCCATGCCGGTGTTCTTCGCCATGTGCACCGTCATATGGTACGTGTCCTGCCAGAGCAACGTGACCAGAACGCCGATAAAATGGCAGGATCTGAAGATAAGACGGGTGCCGATAGTGATTTTCATGGTTATCGGACTTTCCTACGGCATATCGGGTCTGGTGACTCTGAAGCAGTTCGACGCCATCAGAAGCAGCCATGAGTGCGACATGCTGAACGAAAGGCTTCTGAACCCGCTGGTGATCTCCAACCAGGTTACCGAGTACGAAATGACCTGCGTCTACGAGGGGCTGACCATTCTGCCGGTGACCCAGTGGCTTGAGGCCTACCGGAGAATCGTCACCACCGAAATCATTCCTTACCGTCCGAAAAAGGTGTTCTTCGAGCAGTTAATCACCCTGGAGGAGCACTACACTCCGGAGGAGCGCAAGGAGATCAGGGATCTGGCGGACAGGCTGTATCCGGGGCTGGCCGAGGAGGTTGCGACACAGGTTGAAGCCGACAGGAAAAAGAAGGAAGAGGAGCTGGCGGCAAGAAAGGCAGCATGGGATCAGCAGAAAGACGAGACCGCAGAGGACAGCGCTGAAACGCGGGACACCGGCGCCGCCGAGGCAGGCCGGCAAAACGGCGAAGAGCATGCCTCGCCTGATACCGTCAGAAGAGACGCGCCTGCGGGATCCGGGTCCGGCGACAACGAGGCCCAGGTGAACCGGTCAGAGACTTCTGAGGCCTCTCGTGCCGATAAGGAATCACCCGAGGCAAAAGATGAATCCGCCGGGTTCAAGGATGAATCCGCAGACATAAAGCAGACTCAAGCGCCAGTGCCCGACAACGAGACAGGCGAAACCGCCGCTGCGGCAGCCATCAAGGCCCCGGAACCGGAAGCAGGACAAGAAACCGGCAGCGGAACTGACGCGACATCGCATGCAATCCCGCCTGAAGAGCTTCACTGAACCCCAAAGACAAGCTCTGTTCCTGCCGGCGCAGACGCGGGGATGAGTCTGGAGATTGCTGGCGTCTATTTCCAGCGGTTGGCTTCGTCTTGCTGTCCGATCTGCCAAAACCCACAATTTTTAGGTACAGCCTATGATTTCGAGTACAGCTGTCTGAGGTAAGCTTCGAGATCTATTTCCCGTGGAACGGATATGCCAAAATTCTCATAGCACATGCGCACCTGCGGGTTTGGACTTTCGACGTAAATTCTGCTCGTCTTCGCATCCCGTGCGCACATCAGCGACTGGCATTTGCCAAGAACGGAACTCAGAGATAGTTTTCCGCTCCTGCACAGCCGCATCAGCTCCTGTTTTGCAATCGCCACAATGACATCGCTGAGGATTTTCCCTCTGACGGTATCGTCCTTCCATTCCTCAAGCGGCAGCAATGTCAGATAATCCCCGGCGTTCCTGAAGAAATTCTCAACGCGCGTTTTTGCGAAGTAGTCATCCAGGATTCGCGCCGGCGTTTTGATGCAATTGCCTGCCAGAACGAAATAACCGCCTTCAACCTGCAGCCACTCCTGTTCTCTCAGGGCAAGCTTCTCATATTCGTCGGGGTGGTCCGTCATATATTTGGCATGGGCCTTGAGAGCTTCGTATTTGTCAACAAACACGCAGCAGTTGATCTCCTTGCCAAAAATGGTTTTCCTGACGTCTCTTCCGAAGTAGGCGCGTCCGTTGCGCAGAAAACAGTACTTCGGCTTCCAGAAGGAATCTTTCATCTCGTTGTAAAGTTCCCTGTACGGAAAGCCTTTTTTGGCAGGCATGCGCGCAAGAAACCTTTTTTCTGGCGCCGGATCTTCAGTCCTTTGCATTTCGAAGCTTTGGATAAGTTCCTTCGTGGCGTAACATGCGTCCAGCGTGTAATTCTTCAGCTGGAAGTCCAGGCTTATCTCAACATCCTTTGCCACGGTGCAGAGAGCGCTGATATCCGGAAGATTTCCGGGGATAAGGTCGTACCACACCGGGTAAAGAGTCGTCTCATCCAGCACCAGCGCCAGTCTCATCTGAACCGGTACGGCATCAGGTTCACGGGAACAGAGGGCGTTGAAGGGCGAATCAATGGAGTTCGGCAGCGATGTCGCATCAACATAACAGGCATTGCCGAAACCTTCGTTGCGTTCTCTCATGAGCTTCACATACGATGAGAAAAAACCTGTTCTGGTCCTGTCCTCTCCCATCATGGCGAAATATCGCGTATCCGAACTGAGGCTTCTCAAAGGCACGTCTCTAATGCAGTATGCGACAAACGACTTGGCGGCGAAATCCTCGCATGAAATCCTGCTTCCCTCCTCCAGCAGGCTGTAAAGGACATGGCACAGGACTCGCTGTTTGTCAGCGGCGGCCGGAAACAGATCGGATATTGTCTGCCAGATGCCAATCTTCTTCATTACCTCTATCAGGAGATAGGCATCCCCAAAGACGGTGTGAACATCTTCCTCAGGAAAGATATCGCTGTACTGACTGGCATCCTGGGCGTCTGTCAGATCGGTTTCGGGTACGACCGGTTCGGCCGTCTTCCCGCTCTCGTTCTGAGCGCCAGCTTCTTTGGCTTGCTGTTCGATGTCATCCCTGGCGCTCCGATACGAAAAAGAATCCGTGTCAGCATCGTAAATCACAAGTCCCCTGGTGGGAGACTGAAAAAGTCCTCTGCGTTTGCCGTACAGCTCTACCACCTTGCCAAGCCGTTCTCTCACTGTCTGCTTCGACTTGTACTTTTCGGCACCGGCAACATAAGAGACATCAACTATCGATGCGGATCCCGAAACAATCTTTCCCGAGTCATCGTAAACCAGTTTCTGCGTGCGGATGAATGGCATTGCCTGTACCCCTTTCTTGGCGTTAATAGCACTATATAATGCTATTATATCAATATTCGTCGCAAGCCGAAACGATGAATTAGCATTATAGTGTTACTTCAAATCACATCTCTGGTTATACGAACCGAACAGCCTATTTCGCTATTTTCGTCAGACCAATTCTCGCGTTTTCATTTCTTTACATCTGTTGCGACCTGCCGATCTGCGCATAGAGGTTTCCGCTTTTGGGCTGGCAGATTTCATAAATCGAGCAAACAGCGCTGCACTGCTGCCGGAACCGCCAGGAGAATAGTACTGCATCAGGATTGCGAAAAACCATCGGGATCTGGTTGCCTGTAGAGTTCGTCTCCGTCGATGAGGATGAAACCGTCCGTGTTTTCGAAATCAAATCCGCCGGCGCAGACAAAGCCAACCCTTGAGACTTTGATCTCGGGCATGCTTTCAATCTGACTCTTTTCCTGGCGACACTCGGTCAGCGTCATCGGCCTGTCAAAGAATTTGCATTTATAAACATCATACGTATCCCCTGCGCGTTTTGCCACGCAATCGAATTCGCCGCTGGTCCTGCTTGCCGGGACGTCATACCAGTATGGACCGAAGTCCTCTATATCCGGATATTTCACCTGGACCGAAAGCCGGTGAATATACTCAAGCGCGATGCCCTCAAATCTTCTGCTGATAAACTGTTCGACCGTTCTGCCGATCCATGCGGCGTAGTACTGCTCCTCTCCTATTCTGGAAATGGCGCCGAGCCTGCCGAAGACAAATGAAAAATAGAAACGCATCAGGTTGTCCGTGATCTCGTAAAACTGTTTTCTTTTCTCATTGCGACGATTGACCGGCTCGGTTTTACGGACCGTCTCCATGTCCAGAAGAATTTTCAGCTGTTTGTCCAGCAGTCCCGTTTCGCTGTCCCTCAACCGCTCCCGGACCTCGGTGTATTTTTTCTTTCCGTTTCCCAGAGCTGCCAGGATCCTGACGTCAAAGGATTTCCGGATCTCCCTGAGCATTACGTTTTCGATATGGGATCTGACGAGTCCTGTTTCCGGCAGAAGCAGCCGGATAATATTGTCCTTTAGCGATTGGCCGGTATCGAGATTTTCAAGAACATACGGGCATCCGCCGAACACGCTGTAAAAGGCCGCCTTTTCCCTCGCCGGAAGTTCCGGACAGAACCTGGCAGCATCGTAATAATCGAAATCCCGAAGGTGCAGGATCAGAGAGAATCTTCCGAACAGAGGATTGTCTTCGGTCAGCAGCTCCTTCATGACCGCAATGTAGGATCCGCACAGGATCAGTTTCAGGTTAGCAGGGAGCCTGTCAATGATGGCCTGCAGTCTGGAATCGACCTCGTGTTTCTTTCCCGACTGCTTGAGATAGGGATACTCGTCGATGATCAGCAGGATTTTCCTGTTCAGCGTTCCAAGATATTCTGTCATTGCAGACAGGGAATCAAAGCGCAGGTTCGGCAGAGACAGCGCCTCCGACATGCTGCTGCAAATAAGTTCCAGGTTGCCTTCGAAGGTGCTGGCGATGCACTGATGGATAATAACGGCGCCGTCAAAGGATTTGACAGCCTCTCTGATGAGAGTCGACTTGCCGACTCTGCGTTTTCCGTAAACGAGTATTGCCGATTTTTTGTTCCAGTCTGAAAGTTCCGCCGACAGCGCGTTCAGTTCTGTTTCGCGTCCGATGAACATATGGCCAGTCCTTGTCTGAATATTTTTTCTCTGAACGTTTGTTCAGAATAAACCTTAATTTCCTGAAAAACGTTAAACGCCGAGTTTTTTTCAGCCACTCGATCCTACGATCTCGTTGCTACGGATTCTTGTTTTTTGCGCCTTTTGGCCTTCCTGGTTTGCGTTTGATTTTTGGTGGTTCGTTTGGAT
>JAFURY010000101.1 GCA_017480795.1 Succinivibrionaceae bacterium | reverse complement strand
CAGATGCAGATGCAGATGCAGATGCAAAAACAAGAGCAGGACTCAATGCCGCCCGGGTCATGAAACACCTGCGTGACAAACGATAAAGAGCAAAACATCCAAACCAGGACGAGAATTCCGCAATGGAAATCAACGACGCAATTGCCAAGCGCGAACTTGGCTTCAGTTTCCCACTCGACGACACCAAAAAAAGACAGCGGGAGTACAACCGGATTATCGGACTGTTCGAAGACGATCTGCGAAAGCAGGGACTGTCCGACCTCACCATCCAGCGGCACACGGATCGCATCGATCTCTTCCTCAACGCTTTTCTCGCCTACAACCACAGCTCCAGCGTAAGACATGCGTCCGGCTTCCCCGGCGAGTATTTCGGAAGGTTTCTGATCCGCTACGTGAGGTCGGCGGATCTCATCAAAACTCATGCCTCCAGCGTCAGGAAGTTCTACAAGTGGCTTGCCCAGAACGGGGCCATCACGCAGGAGGAATACAAGCGGTTCTGCCAGATCGTCAAAGACAAAATGGATACCTGGCAGAACACCTTTTTCCGGTACTACTGCTACCAGTAGCATGCAATCCCGTTACCCGCGGCCAGATCCCGCGCAGGAGGCGGACAGTTTCAGAGGCTATCCCAGGAAAATTTCCCGAGGCGATTAACGCCTGTTCAGACCGCAGCAGTTCCTGACCCCGCTACAGATCCAGACAGGAGACAACCATGGAAATCAATGACGAAATCGAGGATGTCGAAACAGAAGATTTCGACGAGAATACCGAAAAAAGACGGACCGAATACAACAGAATTATCAAATTGTATATCCAGTCCATGGAGCAGGACGGTCTTGCCAAGCTCACCATCTCAAGACATTGCGAGTGCCTTGACCTTTTCCTCAACGAGTATCTCGCCTACGAGCACGAAATCACCGTGCAGGACGCCGTCCAATACGCAAGCGAGTATTTCGGATACACGTTCATCCGGGACTTCGCCCAATCGGCCGACTCCATCAAGACTCACGCCGCCAGCATCAAGAGATTCTACAAATGGCTGCTGGGACAGGGGCTCGTCACCAAGGAGGGCTACGCCGGTTTCTGCCGGGACATCGGCGACAGCAATATCAGAAAGTGGAAAAAAGACTTCGAACAGTATTACGATCTGACCAAGCCGGATCCTTTTATGGAAGATTTCTGACAGGCCTCCTGCCGTCTTCTGTCAGACAGCCGAGTCTTCCCATGCCCCGTTCCTGAATGCATGCATCAAGTCGCATGTTCTCGTGGCGACTCTGCAGCGTAGCGGTTTGCGAAGCAGTCAACGCCCGCAGGCGGCGCGAAGGACGTCTTCCCGAAAAAAGGCTGACGTATCCCCTGGGCGGATCTCCCCGGCATCGCTCCGAGGCCATCGGAGAACGCCTGAACAGCCTCCGCCGCTCTTGATATTCGCGACCTGCATGTCATATCCCGAAACCGAATGACATCGTCCTGCTCGAACTGCGCCGTTTTTCCTTCAATCCTGGATATTATTCTGGCTCAAGGCAAAAATTTCCGGTTTAGACACACAGCGCGTCGAACCGTCTCGGTCGAGCATGCGCCATCCGCAACGCCTCGTTTTGACGTCGATTCGTTTCTGCAGGAGGCATTCAACTCCGAGCGAGATTTTGAGATAATGCCTGCAGTCTTCGTCTGAATCGGATCCGTGAAAAAGACCCGCGTTTAACCCGCAAGTCCGCAATTCCGTTCGGAAGAAACATGCCATACCAGAAAGAACACCGGGGAACAGGCCTGAAAAGAAAGAAAACCGACAACAGTATGAAAGAGAGCGAAGCATGGCAAACGCTCCAGGCATGAAGTGGCGACCAGGCGCAAGCCTTGCGTCCTGCGCCACGCCAATCGCCCAGGGACGTCGCCCGCCTGCCGCCGGACATGATCCTGTCAGAACGAACCATGACGCGATATGCGGAAAACCGCCCCGATCCGGAAATCGGCCAACCGGGTTCCATCAGCCAAAGCCCGTCAAAACCGAAGCCGAACAAACGGCGCGGGACTGGTCAGGAAAGACTAGCTGAAGGCCAAACCGAAAGACAAACCCGAAAAGAAAACAGAAGCAGAAAAGAGACAGCAATGAGCGCAGAGGTCCAAAAGGAAGTCCGCAGATCCTACACTCCCCGGAGCCGACAGGAGCTGCTTGAACTGGTACGGGATCCCCGGATCAGTCTTGGAGAGATCGACACCTCGCGCATAACCGACATGAGCCACCTCTTTGATCCCCGGCAGGAGTTGGAGACCGACATGTGCGCAGACGAATCTTCGCCCGCCGCCGGTGCCAGCGCAGCCTCCAAAACCATAACTCCAAAATCCAAATCCAAAACGAAACGAAAAGAGAGAGAGGACTATTCAGGCCTGGAAACCTGGAACACCTCGAATGTCGCCAGCATGGCCGGAATGTTCTGCGGCTGCAGGAACTTCGACCATGACATAGGCTCATGGAACACTTCGAAGGTTGAAAGCATGGCGGACATGTTCGCCGGCTGCAGAGCGTTCAACCGGAACATCGGCGCCTGGGACACATCTGGCGTCAGGGACATGAGCCGGATGTTCGCATCCGCATCATCCTTCAACCAGCCGCTGGACGGATGGAACACCTCCGCCGTTGAGGACATGCATGAGATGTTCAGCGGCGCATCGGCCTTCAATCAGCCCCTAGAGCGCTGGGACACTTCGGCCGTGACAAACATGCGTCAGATGTTCATGGGCGCCAGAGTCTTCAACCGGCCTCTGGCCTCATGGAACACCTGGCGCGTCCAGGACATGAGCTTCATGTTCTACGGCTCGGCCTTCAACCAGCCACTGACTTCATGGAACACCTCGCGCGTTCAGAGCATGAACTCAATGTTCGCCGAATGCCGAAGTTTCAATCAGCCTCTTGACAGCTGGAACACCTCCGGCGTCACGGACATGACCGGCATGTTTTCAGGCGCCGCAAGTTTCAACCAGCCACTTTCCTCATGGAACACATCGAATGTAACCCGCATGGACGCCATGTTCCTGCGGGCCGCAAACTTCAACCAGAGTCTTGCCTCATGGGACGTTTCGGAAGTGAAAAGCATGAGCCTGATGTTCTCGGAGTGCCGCAGTTTCGATCAGCCGCTTGAGTCATGGAACACCTCGCGCGTCGCGGACATGTCCTCAATGTTCCGCGGGGTGCTGAATTTCAATCAGGATCTGAATGCCTGGGACGTTTCAAACGTCACAAACATGAGAGAGATGTTCTCCTTCGCAAAGAGTTTCAACCGGCCACTTGACAGATGGAACACCGGAAAAGTGGCAAACATGTCCATGATGTTCGAAGGAGCCAGCAGTTTCAACCAGCCTCTTGCCGCCTGGAACACCTCAGGCGCAAGAACCATGGACGGGATGTTCAAGTGCGCGCCGAATTTCAACGGAAATCTTGAGGCGTGGGACACCTCGCATGTCGTCACCATGGCCGCGATGTTTTTCATGGCAACGTCATTCAATCAGAAGCTGGAGTCATGGGACGTCGCGCGGGTTGCCGACATGAGCGCGATGTTCCTCGGCGCGCGCAAATTCAACCAGCCCCTCAACGGATGGAACACCCGGCGCGCAACCCGAATGAACGGCATGTTTCATGACGCCACAAGCTTCAACCAGCCTCTGGACTCATGGAATACCGCAAATGTCGCCGACATGTCGGACATGTTCTGCCATGCCGCAAGCTTCAACCAGGATCTTTCCGCCTGGAACGTGTCGCTTGTGACAAACATGAGCGGCATGTTCAGTCGGGCCTACCGGTTCAACGGGGCTGTCGGATCCTGGCGCACCAGCAAGGTAAAAGACATGAGCTACATGTTCGCTGGAGCGGTGTCATTCGATCAGGATCTTCGCGCATGGGACGTATCGGAGGCGAAAGATCTCTCATGCATGTTCCTGAACGCCGACTCCTTCAGTCACGCCGTCACTCCGCGCTGGAAGCTCGGATCAGCCCGGAGTTTGCGGGACATTTTTTCAGGCGCGGTGTCATATCCGCAGCCGTCGGGCGACATCGCGTAACAACAGACGGAACAGAAGCGGGACTGAAAAAAACGTTCCCACGGCAAACCCGCCCGAAGGATGCTTCCGCGCCATGATACATCAAGACCTTGTTGCGAAAAGCGGAGAAATCCCCGGTTGACCCAACAGGAACGAAGCCTCCCGAAGAGGACGGAATTCCCGAAGGTAAGCCCAAGAACCGGCGTTGAGGATCCATCAGAGCAGACAACATGCGGGGCATCCGGGACCGCTGAAAGTGGCGGCCTGCAGCCCGGCCAGACACGGAAAGACACCCGACAAAGAGCGACAGACAGAAGCACAGGCAGACGATAGGAAAAACGACATGGACAGCGCAAACGGCAACGCGGATCAGAGTCATGCAAACGAAGGATGCGACGCCACTCGCCACCGACCGCAAAACCGCCGGGAACTGGAAGCTCTGGTCTCAGATCCAAGCATACGTCTCGGAGACATCGACACCTCCGACATCACCGACATGAGCTATCTCTTCGCCCAATATGAGTTAGACGAGTCTTCTCAAGAAAGCGCCAAGGAATTCTCCGGCATCGAAACATGGAACACCTCCCGGGTAAAAAACATGCGCCATATGTTCAGAGGTTGTGTAAATTTTAATCATGATATAAGTTCCTGGGACACGTCGAACGTCACAAATATGAGCCACATGTTCGCGAACGCCAGAAACTTCAATCAGCCCCTCGACTCCTGGAACACCTCAAAGGTCAGAGATATGAGCCACATGTTCTACAACGCCAGAGCATTCAACCAGCCCCTCGACTCCTGGAACACCTCAAAGGTCAGAGATATGAGCCACATGTTCTACAACGCCAGAGCATTCAACCAGCCCCTTGATTCCTGGAACACCTCCCGCGTCACCGATATGAGCCACATGTTCGCAGGCGCCAGAAACTTCAATCAGCCCCTCGACTCCTGGAACACCTCAAAAGCGAACAACATGAGAAACATGTTCGAGTACGCCATGAGTTTCAACCAGAGTCTTGACTCGTGGGACACATCTGGCGTCACCAATATGAGCCACATGTTCGCGAACGCCACAAACTTCAACCAGAACATAGGTTCATGGAACACCTCAAAGGTCAGGAATATGCGCCATATGTTCAACGGCGCCAACGCGTTCAACCAGCCGATCGGAAAATGGAACACCTCCAGTGTTGAAAAAATGCGGCGCATGTTCATGGGAGCAAGAAGTTTCAACCAGCCTCTTGACTCGTGGGACACTTCCCGCGTCACCAATATGAGCCACATGTTCGCGAACGCCACAAACTTCAATCAGCCCCTCGACTCCTGGAACACATCGAGCGTCACCGATATGTGCAGCATGTTCGCCGGCGCCAGCAGTTTCAACCGGAATATCGGCGCCTGGGACACATCTGGCGTCACCGACATGAGCGGCATGTTCGACAGCGCCAGCAGCTTCAACCAGGACATCGGCGCCTGGGACACCTCAAACGTCACCGACATGAGAGAAATGTTCGTCAACGCCATCAGCTTCAACCGGGATATCAGTACCTGGGACACCTCGAAAGTTGTCTGGATGAACGCCATGTTCTCAGGCGCGGCCAAATTCAACCAGCCTGTCGGTTCATGGAACATGTCAAACGTGACATACGCGCGCCGTATGTTCAGCGGCGCCGCAAGCTTCAATCAGGCCCTGGAAAAATGGGACACTTCGGCTGTCACCGACATGAAAGGAATGTTCAGCTTCACCAAAAGCTTCAACCAGCCTCTTGCCTCATGGAACGTATCCAAAGTCGAGAACATGAACTCAATGTTCGCCGGCGCGATACGGTTCAACCAGGATCTCGACGCCTGGGACGTTTCATCGGTCAAAGATCTCGGAAGCATGTTCTTCAACGCCGAATCCTTCGACCGGGAGATCCGATCCTGGAAGTTAAAATCCTCGGAAAAACTGGATCGATTCCTGGCGGGCGCCATGTCTTATTCCCACCCCGCGCTGTTTCTACTTAAAACCAGAAAACATCGCCGCAACGATGCGCCTGACTTCATCGCCGGCGCCATCAACTGCCCGGATCACGCGACGGTTCAGGCGCGCAAACAGGATAACGGCCTAACAAACCGTGATCTGTCGTGATACCGAAAAAAAATCAGAGAAAAAAAACAATTAAACTCGCAGGCGCGGATGTCTGAAGGACCCGGCAATATCCTCCGGCGCGAGCCACCCCGAAACATCGAAGCGCCGAAACAACTGCAGAAAGGCCCAGCCGAGGCCAGCCAGAGGGGCTTGCTACAGGCAACGGCGGCCTCCAGTCCAGGCGGAATCAGCGCCTGACGCCGCGCGTAAAATTTTCTTGCAAGGCGGTTTCATATTCCACCCGATCCGTTATCTTCTGGCATCGATTAAGAAGCAGGACGTCGACGCGAAAGATTTCATCGCCGGCGCCGTCAACTGCCCGGATCATCAGACATTTCAGAAGAGGAAATAGCACCTGAACCAGTGCTGGCCGCGATCTATCAAAATCCAGAAAATCAGACAGAAAGCAGGTCATGAAAGGCAAGTTGCGACCACAAGGACGCATATTCATGAGAAACGCTCGCCTGTCTGAAACTCAGGCGTTGCGGCACGTTTAATCACAATCCCGCAGGCCGCTTGAAAGCACGGTCAGAAAGGACGCAACAAAATTCAAACCATCCACAGGACGATTCCTGGTCCGTCATCCATATCCCGTTCAGTCCTCTCCCCGGCATTCCTTGTGCGCCACCATGCAGTGCTTGCCGTGGAAGGCGATGCCGTACTTGTGAACCACATCGTAATCCTCACGGAGATCAAAATCGTAGTTCTGCTTGTCGATCTGCTCAAGTGCCTCCGCCGAGAGTTTTTTCCATGCCGAGCGGGATCCGCTGTCGGACTTTTTGAACTCTATGATCACCGCAACGGCTTTGTCATCGTCGCAGAGAACCAGGTCGGAATAGCCGTTCCCGCGTTCGCTGTTGGATGTTAGGTCAACATTCGCCCTGTCTGCGGCTATGGCCATAATTCCCAGCAGAAAGGCATGGTAAAAGCCTTCATACGCAGAGTCCCTTGAACTCAGAAATGTGATGAGCATGCTTCTGATGATTGCTGACGCGCTGTCGGCATCGCCGGTAAACAGCGCCGCCAGCAGGTTCTGGGATTTTTCCAGCCACACCGGATTTGAACGGCCGAACACGGCATTGACCTTGTCCCTGAAACACTTGAGCACCTCCCGATTCGGAATCTTGACCGCGACTGTCTCTTCCGCATCAACAGGGGCGTTTCTGTCAACGGTGAGATATCCGGTATGCATCATCATGGTGGCAAAGACATCGAAATCGTTGTTTGTTGCGATATCGGGATAGGTGGTGAACTCGCGCTCTTCGATCACCTCCGTTCCTCCGTCAAGTAGGTTCTGCAGACGTTTGGATGTTTTTTCCGTCGCGTGTTTCATGCAGATTTCCAGAATGTCGTTGCCACTTGAGTTGGCCCAGTAGTTTCTCGGAGGGAAAGTGGCAGGATCGCTGTTCGGCTGAAGAGCTTCCGACAGGTAATTCATTATGCTCCACGGACAGATCATTTCTTTTCCCGCGATGTTGTAGCCGTCGTACCAGGTCAGAACATCCTCAAGACGGTTCTCCATGCCGCATTCCTTCAGCAGATTTACCGTCTCTTGTTTGGTGAGTCCGATGAATCCGGAGTGTTGGGCATTCGCAATCCCGCAGGTGGCAAAATTGTTTATTCCTGTAAAAATGCTCTGATGGGCTATTCTCAGACACCCGGTCACAAAGCCCTTTTCCATGAAACTGTTGGTTTTGAGCGCAAGACTCAGCATGCCGCGGACAACGTCCAGCATTTTGTCGTAATAGTCTTCATCGTCCGGATTTGTTTTTTTCTTCGACTTCGCCTTGGCTTTCTGCAGCGGCACGTCGTACTCGTCGACGATTATTATCGACTTGAGGCCGTATTCGTCGTAAAGCATTCCGCTTATGAACGCCAGCGAGTCTTTGGCAATTCCCTTTAACTTGCTCATCTCTTCAGCGTTTGACAAATTCAGCTCGTCATTGGAGCAGATTTCT
>JAFURY010000100.1 GCA_017480795.1 Succinivibrionaceae bacterium | reverse complement strand
TGAGCAGATCAAACGTGATCTAAAATTTTTGGAAGTTATTGGGTACAAGGGTGCACTTAACAAAGGTTAGTTTATATGAAAATTTTATGCCAAATTCTTGGGTGATAACTAGCCACCTTTACGCTGTACTTTAAGGGTATTTCGCTCACAGCGTTTTTGACTTGATATCCTAAAAAAACCTCAGGAAAGCCTTGCGCCACAAGGCTTCGCGCCGCCTTCAGTTTTTCAAATTAGCGGGTGCGAAAACGTAGCGAACCGGCAAAGGCGTATTTCGCTCACAGCGTTTTTGACTTGATGTCCTGAAAAAAAATCAGGAAAGCCTTGCGCCACAAGGGTTCGCGCCGCCTTCGATTTTTCAAATTAACGGGTGCGAAAACGTGGCGCGGCGCAAAACCGAGTTCCCATCCAGCAGCGTTTTTGACATGAGGCCCTGAAAAATCCGCCCTAAAGTCTTGCGCCACAAGACTCTGCGCCACCTTCAGTTTTTCAAATTAGCGGGTGCGAAAGTTGCACAATTTCCTGGCGGCAATCGTATGGCAGTATCCGAACAGCCTCCGCCCGCATACTTCACGCCACCTCGATCCTCTTGTGCACAGTTCGCATAATCCAATTGTCCGGCATCCAATACTGGTAATGTGGGTCAGCCCGGCCCGAACGCTTCAGATCACGGTTTACGTGCCACGAAATCAGACCTGGTTTCGGCAAATTCATCATGTCCGAAAAGTTCCTAGCCGAGCGAAAGAAAATAATTTAAAAATATTTACACAACGGTGTTGACACATTATACGCAAACAAGTATTATACCCACATCGACAGCGAGATTTAATAATTACGCACAAACCAAACTTTGAAAACAAAAGGCCGCCGAGTGGCGGTTTAGGAGAGAGATATGAGAATCAAAAAGATAGTTGAAGTTAAAGAAATGATGGACGACAACCTGGTGGCCGCCAAACTTGAGGATGGCAGCATCCGCTACGAGTCCATGAAAGCGTTTGTTCTGGGCGAAGGCCACGCCAGAAGCGAAAACAAGGCCATCTGGGACGAGACCATAGGAGGTATCACAAACTATCTCAGAAGCAGCGATCTCATCAAAACCCCCGACGGGATGAACATCGACACCGTGTCCGTGGAGCTGATGACGGAATACGACGTTATCTTCAGACTCACGGCGGCAACTCCTGACGGCAAAAAGCGGCAGGAAACCCGAGTCATGATGCCGCTGCGAGACTTCAACCAGCTCCTGGAAGAGGCGACAGCCGCGTAACAGGCGTAACAAGATGCTTTAATCAACGTACAAACCTCCGAAAGGGTCAAAACTAGCACAAGGCGGGCGTCCGAAGGGTCGCGCCGCCTTTTTGCCCCGCGCTTGGCATGCGACTGCCCGCCTGTTCCCGGATTTCATCGTCTGACACCTTGCGCTGTCTCAATCGGATCAAGCGGCAATCCGGTCTCAAATTCCAACCTCGTTGCTCCGACATTGTTCTTCGGCTTTCTCAGGTTCCTCCTCAATCTGTTCAAGCGCTTTTCCATATCCTCCAGATCCGCATCCGTACCACGCCTTCCAGCTCTGCCATCTCCCGCGCATCTCGCATTTGCGGATTCGATTGCAACCTGGTGTTTTTTTTTCATCATCCTGCACCCTGATTCCCCGATATCGGCAAGGCTCCTACGGCACCCATATTTAGTGTGAAACATCCCACATTTTGTATCTGAAAAGCCTCTGCAAAGATGTCTGAAAAATACACTAAACAAAGTCTTCGGAACGATTAAAAAATATACGAAATCGGCATTAAAAATTGTTGCATCGCCGGTCTTTTTTCTTGATAATGCCTCGGCTGTCAGACGGTTGCTCTGGCATAGTTTCAATCTTCAGGCAGGGGTGAAAACCCATTTGAGAGGTGCTACCTAAGTCAATGAAAAATCTCTACACCGTAAACCCAGACTACCGCAGTCTCGTAAGCCGATACGGATCTCCGCTCCTGGTTCTTGATCAGGCCACAATAAGACATCAGTATCGCGCCCTCAGTCGCGCCCTTCCATCCGTCACCCTTCACTACGCTCTCAAGCCGCTTCCTCATCCTGCCGTCGTGGCAGCTCTCAAGGAAGAAGGCTGCAGCTTCGATCTTGCCACAAAGGGCGAGGTCGATCTGGCCAGGAACGCAGGCGTCGACCCGGACACGTGCATTCACACCCATCCGATCAAAAAGGACGAGGAGATCAGCTATGCTCTGGACTACGGCTGCCGGATCTTCGTCATTGACAACGTCGAGGAAGCCAAGAAGTTCATTCCTTACCGTCACATGGCGCGGCTTCTGGTAAGAGTGAGTTTCCCCAATCCGGAAACTCCGGTGGATCTGTCCAAAAAGTTCGGTGTGCTGCCTGAGGAGTGTCTGGATCTGCTGCGCTACGCCCGTCGCCTGGGCCTTGACGTGGCTGGTCTGTCCTTCCATGTCGGCTCCCAGGTTCCAAACGCCCGCCGTCACTGCGAAGCCATAGAGCAGTGCGCAGCTCTTCTGAAGCAGGCCGAAGCCGAGGGCATGCGCCTTGAGATCCTCGACATCGGCGGAGGCTTCCCGGTGGACTACGAGAACGCGCGGGAGCAGGACATCTACGCCTTCTGCGAGCCGATCAGAGAGGCTCTTGGACAGGTGCCTGAGGGCACCAGGCTTCTGGCGGAGCCGGGCCGCTTCATCTCCGCCCCTGCAATGATCAACATCTGCACCGTGGTGGGCAAGGCCACCCGCTTCGGCAAGCCATGGTACTATCTTGACGACGGCATCTACTGCAGCTACAGCGGACAGCTGTTCGACCACGTGACATATCCGAAATACGCGCCTTACGTGGACGGACCGGTCAGGGAGTCCGTGCTGGCCGGCCCGACCTGCGACAGCATCGACATCATCGCCGAGAACATCATGCTGCCCGATCTGCAGGTGGACGACATCATCGTGGGCAAAATGATGGGCGCCTACACCATCTCCACCGCCACCGAATTCAATTTCATCAGCAAGACCGAAATTCTGATCGTGGACACCGATCGGGACGAGGAGCTGAAGAGCCTGTATCAGGTGGAGCCGGCGCGCAAGAAGGTGGACGCGCTGAAACTGGTAAGCTGAGACCAACCTTTTCGGTATATCATTCAAAAGCCCGGACATGGTCCGGGCTTTTTTGCGCCCGTCCTGACGCCCCCGTCACTTACGGCTCATGCGGTGCTAGATGAACCCTTGAGCCTATGTTAAAATTTTGCCGTACTTTCCAACACGTTCCGGTCGTTCCATGTCCAAGAAAAAGAAAAAAGAAAAGCTGCTGGAGCTTGAAAACCTCGATACCGATGCGGGATTCGTCGTCGGCTACAGCAAAATGTGGCCCTTCATCCGCAAATACATCTGGTTTGCGGTGCTGGGAGTGATCCTGACGGTGCCGGTGGGCACTCTTGACGCTCTCATCGCGCTGTTTCTCAAGCCCTTCATGGACAACGTCATGGTGGAAAAGCAGCAGGACTTCGCCGCCAACGTCCCCCTCATCATAGTGGGATTCGTGCTGATCCAGGGCATCTTCATCTACACCTCAACGCTGGTGAACACCTACGTGGGCAGCAAAATCAATCTGGACATCCAGAAGCGGATGTTCGACAAGCTGATGGATCAGGACTGCAGGTTCTACGACGCCAACGACTCCGGCGCGGTGATCTTCCGCTTCTACAAGGACGCCGAAACCGCCACCAGCGGTCTCATAGACAACTTCAAGCTCTTTCTCACCAAATTCTTCTCCTCGGTTTCCTTGGTGCTGGTGCTGATCTACAATTCCTGGCAGCTGTCCTTCGCCGCCATCGGCATTCTGCTGTTTCTCATTCTGCCGCTTAAAATCGTGCGCAAGCGCATAAAGGCCATCATGAACAAGACGGTGGCCGAAAGCGCCTTCATCCTCACCATCTACAACGAGACCGCCGCCGGCAACCGGATCATCCGCTCCTACACCCTGGAGGAATCCACCCGGGAGCGCTTCTACAATTCCGCCCGGTATCTCTTCGGCATGGGCATGAAAATGGTCCGGGACACCAACTGGCTGTCGCCGATGATGCACGTGGTCAGCGCCGTGGGCGTGGCGGTGGTGATCTGGTACGGCGGCTATCTCATCGTCTCCCAGCAGATCACCAGCGGAACATTCGTCTCCTTCATCGCCGCCCTGATCATGCTCTACACGCCGCTGAAATCCATCGGCAACAACTACATCAAGGTTCAGCAGGCGGTGCTGGCCATCTGCCGCATATACGAAATGCTGGACATGAAAACCGCCACCGAGGAAAACCGCAGGCTGGAGGAAGAGGGTCAGCTGCAGGAGCTGGCGGGACTTGACAGCGACATCGAGTTCAGAAACGTCAGTTTCAGCTACGACGGCTCCCGCAACGTGCTGGAGAACATCAGCTTCAAGGTCGGAAAGGGCGAGAAGCTGGCCCTGGTGGGCAACTCCGGCGGCGGCAAGACCACCGTCTGCAGTCTTATCCCGCGGCTTTACGACATCGCCGGCGGCGAAATTCTCATTGACGGCGTGGATATCCGCAAATTCACCCTCAAATCCCTGCGATCCCAGATCGCCGTGGTGTTCCAGGACAATTTCCTTTTCACCGGCACCATCCGGGACAACATCATGATGGGCAATCCCGATGCCACCGAGGAGGAGGTCCGTCTTGCCTGCAGCAGCGCCTGCCTGGACGAATTCCTGGCCTCCCGTCCCGAGGGACTGAACACCCAGATCGGAGAGCGGGGCATTCAGCTTTCCGGCGGCCAGAAGCAGCGCATCGCCATCGCCCGGGCCTTTCTGAAGAACGCCCCGATAGTGATCCTGGACGAGGCCACCAGTGCCCTGGACAACAAGTCCGAAAAGGTGGTGCAGGAGGCTCTCAACAACCTTATGAAGAACAAGACGGTGCTGGTCATCGCCCACCGCCTTTCAACCATTATCGATTCGGACAGCATCATGGTCATCAACGACGGGCGCATCGCGGAGCGGGGCACTCACGACGAGCTGATCAAGAAAGGCGGCGCCTACGAGCTGCTGTACCGCTCCCAGTTCAAGGGCAGCTAGCCGGATCCCCCTCAAGGAATGGAGGAAGAAATATGACTTCAGGCGATACTTCATGGAAGCAGTTTGCCAAAAGGACCAGTTTTCCGGTGTGGGTCGTGCTGGGATATGCCAGAAAAAGAGCCAAAAAGGGCATAATTCACGACATCGGATTCATCTACAAATACTTCCGGTACTGGAAAACCTATCAGAAGTACCTTGATCTGCTGGTGACACCCTTCTGCCACGGCGCGGCGGAAAGCGACCCCACCATGCTCTACAAGATCTTCAGACCCTACGAGCTTTCCTCCTACACCGTGAAGGAGCGGTTCGAGACCCTGCGCAACCACTACGCCCTGCTGGGACAGTACCTGTCCAACCAGCAGTTCGATCAGCTGGGAACGAAGGAGGGCATTCACATCGTCGACTTTCCGGTTTCCGAGGCGGTTCCCCGGCAATACCGGCTGGTGATGAAATACGACGGAACCCACCGCCGGGAGGGGGAGCTTACGGTGGAGATCGTCCGCGACCAGGAGCATGAGGACGGCAGCGCAAGTCTTGAGCGGATCTTCTCCATCGCCATGAACATCGGCGCCGCCCAGGAAAAGCGGGTGCTGAAAATCAACTCCATTCAGGGCTGCACGCCCCATCTGCCGGAGCCACTGAAGGAGATAGCCGCCGCCACCAAGGCGGCCTACGGTCTCATGCCAAGATACATGATGATCAACATCGCCTTCAAAATCGCGCGCCTTGCAGACGCCACCGTGGTGCTGGGCATAAGAAGCGCCTCCCACATCTACGCCAACTCCCACTACAGCTCCCGGGTCACGTCCGAGGACTTCAGATACGACTACGACGGCCAGTGGAAGGAATTCGGCGCCGAGGATTTCGACGAAAACTACGTGAAGCTCACCCAGCCCCAGCGCACGCCCCTTGAGGAGATTCCGTCCAAGAAGCGATCCCAGCACCGCAAGCGCTACGCCTTCATGGACGAAATCAACGCCTCCCTCACCAAAATCTTCCACCGACTGAACCAATGATCTACCTGCAGCTTGCGGTGCCCCGGACCCTGTTCAGCCTGTTCACCTACAAAAGCGACGTCGCGGTGCCCATCGGCTGCCGGGTTCATCTCAGTTTCGGCACCTCGGACATCATCGGCGTGGTCATGGGGATCTCGGAAACCCCGCCCCTGGACGTCCCGCTGCACAAGCTCAAGCCCATCGGTCCCGTCATCGACGAAAAGCCCTACTGGAACCAGCAGACCCTGGAACTCATCCGCTTCATCTCCCGCTATCAGCATGCCGGCATCGGCGCCATCATCGATCTGGCCCAGCCGGTGGCGCTGCGCAAGGGCGCTCCCGCCACCCGCCGCAAGCTGAAGGGATTCAGGCTTGCAGATCCCGATGTCGCGCCCAAAAACCCGCAGCAGGCCCGAATTGTGGAGGCCCTGAAGGTGCAGCCCCTTTCGGTCCAGGAATGCCGTGGAATGAATCTGTCCATGTCCGCGGTGTCCAGCCTCATCCGCCGCGGCGCGGTGGAATCCTTCGATCTCAACGGCATGGAGATGGACATCTACGCCGATCTCAGGTTTTCCAACCGGCTGGAACTCAACGACGAGCAGCGGCAGGCGGTGGACGCCATCAGCGCCGCCGTGGGGACCTTCAAAGTGTTTCTGCTGCAGGGAGTCACCGGCTCGGGGAAGACCGAGGTCTATATGCAGGCCATCGAAAAGGCCCTCAAAACCCGCAAGCAGGTGCTGGTGATGATCCCCGAAATCGGCCTCACACCTCAGAGCATCGCCCGCTTCCACTCCCACTTCAACGTGCCAATCGCGGCCATGCACTCCGCCCTGACGGATCGGGAGCGGCTGGACAACTATCTCTCCTGCCGCGACGGCCGGGTGGGCATTCTCATCGGCACCCGCTCCTCCGTGTTCACGCCATTCAAGGATCTGGGCATGATCATCGTGGACGAGGAGCACGATCAGTCCTACAAGCAGCAGGACACCTGCCGCTACAACGGTCGTGATCTGGCCATCTACAAGGGCAAGCTGGCCTCCTGTCCGGTGATCCTGGGCTCGGCCACCCCGAGTCTTGAAACCGTGGCCAATGCCGCAAACGGCCGCTATGTCCCCCTGAGACTGTCGCGCCGCGCCGTGGCCAACGCCGGCAAAGTGCAGACCGAGATCATCGATCTAAAGGGACAGAGCCTTGAATCCGGATTGAGCCCCCGGGTGCTGACTCTCATGGAAGAGGAGCTGAAGCAGGATCACCAGGTGCTGGTGTTTCTCAACCGCCGGGGCTACGCCAACCAGGTGATCTGCCCCGCCTGCGGCCACGTGCTGCAGTGCGACGCCTGCGACTCCTACCTGACCTATCACAAGTACAACCACACCGTGAACTGCCATCACTGCGAGCAGGTGCGCGAAATGCCCGACAGGTGCCCAAAATGCGGCGCCGGAGGACTTTACGTCCACGGCAACGGCACGGAGCAGATCGAGGAGTTTCTCAGACAGCGGTTTCCCGACTACCCGTCGGTGCGCTTCGACCGGGACACCATGAGCAGCCCGCAGAAGCTCAGGGACTCCCTAGCCGGAATTCTGAACAACGAGTACCGCATTCTCATCGGCACCCAGATCCTGGCCAAGGGCCATCACTTCCCCAACGTCACCATGATCGCCCTGCTGAACATCGACGGCGCCCTCTTCTCCAACGACTTCCGGGCCACGGAGCATTTGGCCCAGCTCTACACCCAGGTGGCGGGCCGCACCGGCCGGGAGGAGAAGAACGGACTGGTGGCGCTGCAGACCTACGTGCCCCAGAACATCGTGCTGCAGACCATTGTGGGCCAGGGCTACGACGCCTTCTGCCAGCAGTGTCTGGCCGAAAGACGCTATCTCAATCTTCCGCCCTTCACCCATCAGGTGCTGCTGAGACTGGAAAGCGCCGATCGCGCCAGGGTGCACCAGGAGGCCGTCGCCCTGCACGGGGCTCTCAAAAGATACGCCGAAAACTTCCCGGGGGTGGAGCTGGGCAGTCCGTACCAGGCTCTGATGGAAAAGAAGCAGAACAAATACCACATGCTCATCATGCTGCAGTCCGCAGTCCGGGCGGATATGTTAAAATTCATAGCCAACATCGACACCTTTCTGGAGGACAAAAAAATCAGCACCGGAGTAAAATGCTACGTCGATGTCGATCCGACCGAAATTCTTCAGTGACATGCCGTACGGTCCGCACAATATAAATAAATAGCAAGGGATTTTATGAAAACCGCAAACATTATCATCGCATCCGCGCTGGTCGCCGCGTCGACCGCCGCAAGCGCCCAGTGCGCCCTCTCCCAGTTCGCCGACGCGCCCTGGAGCCTCAGCCCCATCACCACCTCGCTGAAAAATCCGAAGCCTACCGTCTCCGAGCTGCTTAGAGCCTTCAACAGCAGCTGGAAGCTGGACATCATCGCCGACGGTCTCAAAAACAACAAGCTGACCGTGGATCACTCCCGGGAAAGCTTCCTGCACACCTACGGCGCCGGGGACGTTCCCGCCACCATGCAGGCCAAACTCTGGAGAGCCAGAAACGGACACACCATTATGGCCATCAACCAGATCACCCATGCCGGAGCCGACATCTACACCCTGGCCTTTCTGGACTACAATCCCCAGGACGGCACCATAAACCCGGTGAGATCGCCAATCCGCTCCTTCAAGCCGGCCTTCGAATCCATGAAGGTTTCGGTGGATCTGCCGGTAAAGGAGGGCGATGACATCATCCTGGAGGAGATCGCCTGCAACAGCACGGTGGGTTTCGCCCACAGCTACAGCTTCGACGGCAAAAAGCTGGACTACGCCAGCACCGATCTGGTCATCGACCAGCAGCTGCTGAAGCAGGCGCCCGACTACAAGGAGAACTACAGCCAGGACAACGCGCCGGCGCGGTACGCCCTCCTCGACATCGACCACGACAATGTTCCAGAACTGTGGCTCAGCAGCAAAAGCGGAGACAACCAGGAGCTCTTCTCCCTCAACACGCCGTCGCTGATCTCCTACACCTACTACAAGACCCATTTCAATTTCCACCCCAGCGCCGTGTCCTATGCCGGCGGCTGCGGCACCATGTGCTACATTACGGAGTACACGCCCCTGGTCAACAGCATACCCCGGGAAAACCTGCAGGTGATCACTTCCGGAGACATGGAAGGAAACGAAACCAGGGAGTACTTCCACGGATTCTCGTCCCAGGGCGAGGCGGCCATGAAGGAGCTGCCGAAGGCGCAGGGAGAGAAAATGGAGGAAGCCATCAACAACTCCGACCGGGCCCCGGTAAATCCGGAAAACGTCAAGTGGAACCAGATCAGAAAGGTTCAGATCCGCACGGACATGAGCATCGACTAGCAGGAAGACCGCCGCCTGCCGGCTGCGGGGAGTTTGAACTGCCGCCTTTCGCGGACAAAAGATCATGATCGCCCGCGCGACCTGAAGCTTCGCCCCGGGCTCTGCCGACCTGATCCCATGTCGCAGGCGGCTTGCCTGTCATGGCTCATGCCCTGCATGTTCTCCGATGCTATGCGCCGCGCAATGTTACCCTTTGGAGTGCGCAGTCGCATTCGGCAGGAAGCAAGATCGGAAAAGTCTTGCGTTCCGGCATGAGACGGATAGAATATCAGTCAGGGACTTTGACAGGGGAGTTTCTTCTCTGTCAGCATGCGTTGTGTAAGCTTGAATAACTCTAAGTCCGGCGGCTTCGGCCATGGGCTTCATTATGGCGGGTCTGACCGATCCGATTGGTAGTGTTTCTTAAGTCCCTACCCCCTCTCTGCTATCTAGCTATCCTGCTATCCAGTTTCCCCCGCACCGAAATATCTTCCGCTCTGAGCGCAGTTTCCGGCCGGCGGCGTCGCAACATGCCACAAAACCGACACTGGCGAAACTGGCCACGACACCCCGATCGGCGATCTTGCTCAGGTGGAATAAGCCACCAATTCTGCATGCCGTGTAATGTCTCTCTTTGAAGAGCATGGTCGCATTCAGCAATCAGGTAAGTCTTGCGTTCTGGCATGAGACGGATAGAATATCAGTCAGGGACTTTGGTGAGGAATACCTTTCCCCATCAGCATGCTTTGTGTAAGTACAATAAAATCTAAGTCCGACGGCTCCGGCCGATGGGCTTCATTACGGCGGAACCTTAACGACCCGATTTCCATCTACCTTTTAAGTCCCTGCCCCTCAATCTCCCTTCTGTTCTCCTTTACCTGCTCCGAAGAGTTTTCCGCGCAGGGCGCGACTTCCGGCAGGCGACGTGAATGCCAGCCCTGTGCCCGCCAGACGCGGTTCTGATCGCAACTTATGAAACCAAAACGCTGGGACAGATTTTGACCGCGCCACGCCACAAACCAAGACAGTCCGCCGATGTGTGACCGACCGAACGGACGCAGGCGGCGACAGGTGCTACATTGTCAGCAACATAAAAGTCTGACTGAAAAATTCTGAGACCGAAACAGAAGGTTGAAACCGCAAAACAAGGAGATGAGATTATGGCTGACGTACTGATGGCGTTTCTGGGAGCAACGGACTACAGGACCTACCGCTACCGCTTTTCGGATCTGGAGGGCGCCGCCGTCACCGCCCGCTACGCGGCCACCGCAACGATGTGCTACCTCAAAAGGGAATGTGGAATAAATGTCGGCAGACTGATCGTGGCCGGCACCGTCTCCAGTTTCTGGGACAAGCTTCCCGAATATCTCTCCGAAAAGGCGGAGGATATGCTGGCTGGCGCCTCCGGCGCGGAAAACGCCAGGACGGTTCTGGACTCGGAGAAGACCAAGGAGATCTGCGCCGATCTTGCCGCCTGCCGGCAGAGGAAGGCAGATGCCGCAAGTTTTCCCGAACTGCTGGCTCGGCTGGAACAGGAGCTCAATGCCGCATTCAAGCCCGCCGGTCTTGCCGTCAGCCTGCTGGAGCATCCGGAGGATTTTTCCCGCTATGAAAGTCAGCTCGATCTGCTGAACTCTATCCAGGATCTGAATGTCATCAAAAGCGGATCCACCGTGCATCTGGACATCACCAACGGCCTTCGAATCATGCCCTTTGCGGTGTTCGCCGATTTTCAGTGTCTGTGCAGGATCAGCGGTTTTAGGATCGGGAAAGTGTTCTACCTGCCGGAGCCAAAGTTTCCGACCGAGCCGGTAGAAAGACTGGATGCCCTCGAAAGCGTCAAGGCAAGGCTCAGAGCGCTAAAACAGCGCGATCCTGCCGCATATCAGGAAAAACTGGCCGGCATAAAAACCATCCTCGATGCCGCCAAGGGGCCTTCCGGCGCAAAAACCACGGCCGCCGGTCCGATCGAAAGCAGAGTCTGCACGCTGGACATCAGCGAGGAGCTGCTTGACGACGCCTTCATGATGGAGCAGTTCAAGGTGTCAGCCGATCCTGCCGTCTTCTGCCCCGCCCTAAAAAACAGCGAAAACAAACCCGATCTTCAAAACCGTCTTAAGGATCTGTCATATCAGCTCAACACCGGACTTTACGCCGATGCGGCAGATCTTGCGGACGAACATGAGCAGGCGATTCTCGATGCCTTGTGCAATCCGGAAATCAGCACCATGCTGAAGAATTTCCTCAGTTGGACGTATGACTTTGATCCCAACGACTACCTCAAAGCCGCCGCGGCGCTGAAGAAGCTCACCGCTAACTACCTCAACTGCGACAATTATCCTCAGGCCATAAACTCTCTCTACTATGCCGTCTATAATTTCGAGCATCCTTCCACCACAGGAGATGTGCACGACCAGCTTCAGAAGGAATCTATCCACAGTCACTACGCCAGCGCCATCGACAAATTTAAAACCTTCAGAGAAATGCTGATACATCTTAGTGACATTGATGAAAAATCAAACAAAAAATTCAACCCTGAGCACAAGAAACTCCTGAAGGCTGTCAAATCGAAGGACGGACTCATCGATACCGATGATCTGCCGCAAAAGTTAAAGAACAACCTCAAGATGTTCGGGATCAAGAAGGTGCTTTCGCCAGATCACAATGAGCGCAGGCACACACTTGTCACCTTCATCGGATCTGGCGAGTACGGCATCGGCAATTACAGCTACTTCAACCCGTTCCACCCCGAGGATCGAGACTACGACATCACCGGTTCAAAAATGATCGGCATTTCCCTGGCCGCACGAATGAGGGAAAACGAAGGCGAGCATTTGTCCAAGGTGCTGATCTGCGGAACCTGGACCAGCAACTGGCGCATCGTTATGAAGACACTGGAACGGGAGTTTCTAAGTCTCATGCCTGCGAATCGACAGGGAGAGTTTATCCAGCTTGAAAACAGCATCGTCATCCGCCAGAATACCGCCGTGGATGCCGCCATATCCCATGAGAATGTCGACTGCTTCAACCGGTTCTTTGAAAGCGTCGCCAGGGATATTGGCTGCCGGTTTGTCATGGTCGTGACCAGCGCCGACATTGCGGACGCTGCCGGACAGCATCAGATGCTGGATGCAATCCGCAACGAGCTGACATGCGGGGACCTGCTGTCCTTCGACATCACCCACAGCTACCGGATCATTCCGGTGCTGGCGCTGTGCTTCGCCCAGTATTTCCATGCTGTGATCGCTAAGCGATTTTGTCCACGATTTGTTTTTTCAAGTTGTCAGCGATCTTCAAAAATCTGATATTTCGTTTTGTCCTGCTTTTCCGGTGTAATCTCGACTCGCTTCTACACCATCGCCTGGGCGTAGGCAACGT
>JAFURY010000099.1 GCA_017480795.1 Succinivibrionaceae bacterium | reverse complement strand
TCTTGTTTTCGCATCTGCATCTGCATCTGCATCTGCATCTGCTTTTGCCTGGGCGCCGGCGGTTCTTCGCTCTTTTGGACCGCAGAGGATTTAAAACCGACGCCATATGGAACGCGCGATATGTATCAGCTACAGGTTGCAACTGCCCAGATAGGCAGGCCCGATAGGGACCGCATGATACGTATTTGTTGCGGTTTGATTAAAGTGCTGTCTGATATGCGGTCAGCAGAATTTCGTGACATGTTAGATTTACAGCAATCTTGAAGTTATGGCAACTGTTGCTTGCAGGAACTTTGAAATGAGCGATGTCTGCGGCTGTTGGGCTATAAGTGAGTCCTTGATTGAAGATGAGATATTGACAGGAAATGTGACATTCTCTGCAAAAATTGATGGCCGAATGGCTTAGTTTTTCTTCAAATCTGCCATAGTTTGAAACTGTCGCGAGTTTTGTACCAGAAACTGTTGTATGATATCCGCAGATAACAAACGAGGCGCCTGATATGGCTGAGAAGATAGCAGAGGAAATCAAACAGAAGGTTCTTGAGATAGCCGGCAATCCGAAGAACGCCAGAGTGGAAATACTCAAATCAGTTCCCAACGGCTATCGCGTGCTTCAGAGAAATTACAGGTATGACCCCGCAATCAAAAGATCTGCTGGTTCCAAGAAAGCGATTGGAGTTGTTATCGATGGCAAATGGCTCACTGAAGAAGAGTACAGCCACAAATACACTCATCGCGGCGCCTTGCGCGTTCATAAAACGGAAAATTCTTCTTCGAACGTTTCATCCTCGGTCGGCTCCGCGTTTGGCCCGAACGATTCTGAAGGGACGGCATCCGAGCAAGATCAGAGCAGTGTCCAAGAGCGTTTTGACGGATGCGTTCATCAGAAACTTTTGGGCGCGATCCCCATCATGTACCAGACCGCGGTGAACTGCGGAATTGCTGAGGATCTTACCAAAGCTTACGGTGCCAACGCGGCGCTGAAGGTATTGTCGCTGGCGATGCACTGGCTGATGGCAACGGACAATGCAGCAAGCCGCTTTTCAAGATTCTGCGACATATTCGCTTTGCCGTTTCATGGTCATCTGACAGAAGGGCAGATCTCGTCTCTGTACATGTGTCTTGGAAGAGACAAGGCCGCGCTGAACGCCCTGTTTGCGCTGCGCAAGGGACGTATCGATTCCGACCGCTACGTCAGTTACGAGTCGGCCGATATACCTGCCAATGTCAGCGATATCGATTGCATAAAGGATTTGATGTTCGAGGAAAGCGAGTTCGGTTCAATGGCGCACCTGTCGATGCTGGTTGACCAGAAATCGGGTATGCCGCTGATGTACCGGCTGTTTGACCGGGCATCGTCGAACTGCGTTACAGCAGGCGATCTGATGAAGCGCACTCAGAAACTTGCAGGACAGGGTAAGAATCTTATCTTTGTGTTCGATGCTGAATACGAAACCATGTCCGGTCTTGCAGAATGCTCTCAAAGCGGCAATGCCTGCATAATGGCGTTAAAAGTTCTCGACCAGAACGTCATCAGGACCGTGCGAAAGATATTTGCTGACTGTTTGGATGTTTCGTCAGTAATTGCCGGCACAACTGTTCATGGTCACACGGAAAAAGTTACTCTGAAGCACAGAGGAATAGCGTTTGATGCCTGGATTCACATATTCCTCAGCGAGGAAAACCGTGCCATCGAGCGAATGTCTTTCCTAAACCATCTGGAGTGGTTTGAACAACAGTGGAAACAGAGCGACAGAAAACAAAGAGCGTGGCTGCTGAAAGAGCCACTGATTGAATTTTACCGGCACACCACTGTTGACGGCCAACTGGTCCGTGACGGAGATGTTCTTGACGAACACATCCGAAACTTCGGGTTCTTTGAATACGTTTCGCTGAAAGAAATGACCGCTTCTGTTGCTTACCATGTGTATCAGGGCAGGCGCAACATTGAAAAGTGTTTCGAATCCGGCAGGTTGAATACCAAGTCCGACACCATCTGCGGACACGATCAGTACGCTTTAGAAGGACGGTTTGTCGTTGCCTTTGTCTGTATGACGATCCTTGCGGAACTGGAGTCTCATCTGAAACGCGAACATACGTTGCCAGATCGCAGAAAGAAGCCGGTCAAACCTTGCGAATACACAGTTCAGGATGTCCTTGACATAACTCGGGGCATAAATGTCAGCTATGAAGCAAAAAGCAAACGATCCTGGGTGTTAGGTCAACTGAAGGAGACTAAGCGCTTGTTGGTTGCATGCGGACTGGAGGATGATCTATATGATACCATGCCATCCTACATTACATCGCTTGCATCCCTGAAATAGGCGTCATGTTGATGAGTTAGAGCATTGTACAATTCAAATTTGTTATGAATAGATTATTGTATCAATTCTAAAATTATTGTTCGGTGTGTAGATGGTGTACTTATCTTGACTTTTGTTCCAAGATTTGAATTGTTGTTGTATTAAAGTTGAATATTATTATATTCCTAGTACTATTAGGATAATAATTAAAAGGCGAATTAAATGGAAATAACTAAAACTGACTTTGGTAAACTTATCGATGGAACCAAGAATTTTTGTATCCCGGTTTATCAGCGACGTTACAGTTGGACAAAAACAAATTGCCAAAAAATTTTTTATGATGTAGAAAAAATTGCAAAAAGGAAAAAAGAAACAGGAACCTTTAAAACTCATTTTATAGGTTCTATTGTTTCTACAAGTTATCAAGCAAACCCTGAATGTCCTCAATACACGATTATAGACGGACAGCAACGTATTACTTCTTTGATGCTATTGGTAAAGGCATTTTATGACATAACTGAAGATGCGACTCTTAGAAAAAGAATTATAAAGAGGTTTCTTATAAATGAGGATTTTGAAGAACAACAAAAATATAAATTAATTCCGATTGAAAATGATAGGGTAATTTTTAATAAAATTATTGACGGCAATTTTGAAGAAATTAGTGAGAAAGAAAGAAAATCTCTTATCTTTAAAAATTATGAATTGTTCAAACAGATGGTTTTGAACTCAAATTTTTCTGTTAATGAACTTTATCAGTCTGTATCTTATCTTATTATTGGAAATATTGTTCTAGAAGATGAAAATCCACAACAGATTTTTGAGTCATTAAACTCCACTGGAAAAAACCTAACCAATGCTGATTTAATTCGTAATTACTTACTAATGCCTACTGATTACGAAAAACAAGTCTCACTTTTCAATAATTACTGGAAAAAGATTGAGTCGTGCTTAGAGGTAACGAATAAGAACGATATTAGTTCAAATTTGGAAGTATTTCTTGTTTGCTACTTGTGTATGAAAAAGAAATCTGATGCATTAATATACGAAGGCAAACGGAGTCACATTAATGCAAAGACTCTTTACTATGCTTACACAGAATACTTAGAAGAACATCCAAACTTATCAAAGGATGATTTTCTTAAAGAACTAAAAAGATATGCAGAGATTTTTGCATCTTTTGTAAAAAAGAATACTTCCAATCGAATTTCTATTCTGATTTACCAGATGATGGTTGAGTTAAATATGCTCTCTGTAAGCATAGTGATTATGTACATTTACAACCAATATATTACTAATGTAATTGATCTAGATCAGTATGAGTATATGCTTTCCGATTTATCATCATATATATTTAGATTAAAGGTAAGAAATCAAAGCTTGAATTATCAGGATTTTTCACTAATTCTCCAACGTTATGACAGAAGAAATGAAATTTCAAAAGAAGATTTTAGATATAATTTAACGATCGCTTTATGTCAGAATGCTGGAAATATTATTTTTCCATCAGATGAAGTGTTCAAGAATGATGTCGCTTCATGTCAATTTTATAGCATGTTCAGGGGAACTCAAGGTAGGATAGTTCTTTCATATTTTGAGAATTTTTTGAGTAATGAAACCGTTGATGTAGATGATGCATCAATTGAACATATATGTCCTCAAACTCTTAATGATGAATGGATTGATTATTTAAAAACAAATGGTGAATTGGAAAAGATTAAATCTGAATTGCATAAAATAGGTAATTTGACACTTACAAAAAATAATAGTCATCTTTCCAATTCGTCATTTGAGAAGAAAAAAGAAACGTATAAAAATTCTAACTTTACAATTACTCGAAATTTGGGCGATGAAACTGATTGGTTTTCGTCAACAATTAGAAAACGCGGTGAGTGGTTTGGTGAAATTGCAACAAAGATTTGGAAATTACCTCCAGATTATAGCGATGTTATAACTCAAGATGCTTCAAATTTATATGAATTAACTGACAATAAAGATGTTTTTAATAATACAAAACCGCAACAATTGATTGTAGATCCTGATGTAGTCTTAACTGGTAGCTCATGGGCTTCTGTTTATGTAAAGTTTTTGAAATATGTGCTTGAAAATTATGGTGATGAGTTCAAGTCTGTTCTTCAAGATAACTACTGGTCTAACAGTCCTAACTCAGGAACGATTCGCAAAGAAATAAAATTAGATGAAGATTTTTATGTTGAAGGCAATATGTCTTCATCTTCAATAATTAAAGTTATTTTGCAAATTGCTGATTACTATTCTTTTGATGAACCGATTATGGTTAGGCTTAAATAAAACTAGTGACATTTTAACTGCTATTCCTAAAAGGCCACTATTTTCGTTAGGATTTTGACGTCAGATTTTAGTTTTATGAGTGTCACGTGTCCTTAGAAACATCCATCAATCCGTCCATCACCAAAATTTGGATCAATTCAGCCTCTGCCAGTGAGGATGACGATCTTGCAGGCACTGTGGTGCTGGACAAGTATATCCTCCAGGAGAGGCTCTCCGATCCGTCAGGCGTGGCATCCCTGTACCTGGCCGTCAGCAAAGATTCCCAATGCCCATCTCCTGCAGTAACTGGTGAATGCTTATCTTACACCGCTCATCCGAATTCAAACAGTTCCTCCTCAGACCGTTCTCATGAACACTCGTCTGCCACTTCGCCTGACCATTCGCCAGCGCCTGCCTCTTCATGTTCAGTCGCGCCTTCTCCTAAGCCAGATCAGGAGAGGTCGTCCGACACTTCCTTTCAGCCCTCCTCGTTGATGGTGAAGATCTACCGCAGAAGGGATGCCGTAAAGCCTGACGTTCTCAGCCGTCTCTACAGTTTCAAAGCCTCCGGCATTGTGGAGATAATCGAACATGGCTTGTACAACGGCTTTCCCTGCATAGTCATGCCATATTTCAAAAACGGCTCTCTTTCAAGAAAAACTCTTACTTATGACACCATCAGAGACATTGTCCTGCCTGATGTCGCCTCAGGTCTGAAATTCCTCCATGAAAAAGGCATTATCGACAAAGATATCAAGCCGGCCAATCTGACGATTTCCGATGACGGACGCCATGTGCATATCATCGATTTCGGCATCTGCTCGGCAAAGGATGATCAGGTTTCAGTTCTCATTACCAGAACTGGCATGTCCCCTGAGTACAGCGCGCCTGAAACCTTCAACAATGTGTGGGTTGAAGAGTCGGATTACTACTCCCTTGGCCTAACTCTCTACGAGCTCTTCAAGGGACATACGCCATATTCGGGAGATCTTGACCGAAACGAGCTGGCGGCCAGCGCCTCCGTTCAGAAAATCCCTTTCACCACGGATTTCCCAACAGATCTTGTAAATCTCATCAGTGGGCTTACCTACAAGGATCTCTCCAACCGCGACGATCCTGAGAACCCGAATCGCAGATGGACATGGCGGGAAATCGAAAAGTGGCTCAAAGGAGAAAAACTGCCGATACCTGGCGACATGCGTCACGCAGATCAATCATCCCATCAGGAGGCGACGCAGAGTTCTCCGGCGCAAAACTCTCCGGAGCAGAGCATGGCAGCGCAAAACTCGGCAGTCGCAACGCCATTCGCCCAAAACCAGGCTTCCGGCAACCCTGACACTAACGACGTCAAGGCGCAAAACAGCGATTCTCGAAACCGAGGCTCAGGCGACTCCTGCGCTTCTTTGAATTCCGTATCACACGCGCCTTCATCCGCCACTTTATTTTCATCTGCGGCTTCGTCTTCCTTCGTCTTTTTGTCTTCATCTTCCGCCTCTTTATCATCATCCGCTTCTTCCTCCGACTGCGTCTTTTCCATTCCTTACGAATTCAGAAACCCAAACGGTCGGACCGTCAAACTCGCAACTCTCTCTGAATTTGTCGAGGCGCTGGGAACCAACTGGACCGACGGCAGGAAGCACGTGGGCAGAGGCTTCGCTTCCCGTTTTTTCCTTCAGCAGAACCTGCAGAACATCGCCAGCATCATTATGGACTGCGAGGAAGCCGGAACCACCGATGAAGCCTACGCTAGAATGCTCATGGAGCTGGGCGTGACCTCCGATCGGATCGCTCTGTACTGGAAATCCGCCAGAATCGACGAAAACCTCAAGGTAATGTCTTACGAACTGAAACAGGCCCTGTTCGGCGCGGATGGCAAAGACAAGCTGAATGAACTCTGTCACGAGATCAGAAAGACGCTGTCCTTCTGGTATCAGATCACTGCAGGAGAGAAGAGCAGAGCGTTATGGCCAAGCTTGAACGGAATGCGGAATTTGGCGGTTGCAGCGCGGTGGTCCAGGCTGTTTCTCTGTGCTCGTTCATTGCTCCCGATGGCATTCCCGTAAAGGTGGTCGACAGAAGTTTTGCAGGCTTTGCCGAGCTGTCGGCTTTTGTGGCGCGTCTGAAAGCATCCGGCCTTTCCCGGTATTACCGTTGGATTCAGGACAATCGCGAGGATATCGAACGCTATACCGGCTGCCTCAATTCCGCTGAGAGACCGCTGGCCGTGAACATCCTGAAGGATCTGCAGCAGGAGCTTGATCGGCGCAAGGAAGAGGAAGATCGTGCCCAGAGAGAACGCGAAGAGCGGAGCCGCCGGGAACAGGCGGAGCGCGAGCGTCGGGAGCAGGAAGAGCGGGCCCGGCAAGAGCGGCAGGAAAGAGAGGAGCAGGCCCGAAAAGAACGGCAGGAGCAGGAAAAGCAGCGCCGCAAGGCCAAGAAGGCAACGCTCGCAGGGAAAAGGAAGAACTTGATCGCATGGAGAACGAGGCCATGGAGTCTCTGGATGATATTTTCAACGATCCCTTTGCCGGCGGTATGGACAAGGCGAGGCGCATTTTCGAAGTGCTGGGAGATCTCTGGCGAAAAAGCTGAACTGACGCCCTGGTGGCGTCCTGCTTTGCCAAGGTTGTTGTCTGCGGGATACCCTGCCAGTCCGGTTTTCATTTCAGACCCGACTTTGTTTCATCTGCGCCTTTCGGACTGCGTTTATGGCGTCCTGGAATGCTGTAAAATCATCGGTTGTTGCGAATAAAGGCTGTATCGCCGCAAAATGAGGAGAATTTATGCCGGTCAACATTTCAAAGCAGATCATCGATCAGAAAGTGATCAGGATCATGAATGATAATCCCGACTACTTTTCAAACGATGACGAGGAAAGAAGAAAATCCAAGTGTTTTCTCCTTCTGGGCGTGTCTGCCTACCTGGATCGGGATCTGTCCGAGGCCATGTCCTACATTACCGATGGCGGCAACGATGGCGGATTTGATGCGGCTTTTATCGAGGAGGCACATGACGGCCAGATCAACGTGGTGCTGTTTCAGTCGAAATACACCCGGGATCTGAACAAGGACGCCTGCTTTCCTTCCAATGCGGTGGAAAAGGCGGTAAACGCCGTCAGCACCATATTCGACCCCGCAAGTCGGACGCTGCTGAACGAAAGCAGCCGCCGCAAGGCCGATGAAATAAGATCCCTGATCCTTGACGGCTTTATCCCCTATGTCACCTTCGTCATGCTGAACAACGGGGAAAAATGGAACGACGCCGCTCAACTGTGCATTGACAACGCCTTCGGGGATCAGGAGCAGGTCAGATTCGTTCATTTCGGAACCCAGGACATCCTGGGATACATCAGAAAGAAGGATCCGATTGATACCAGCCTAAACATGGCCGGACTTTCGATTCAGGAGAACTTCAACTTCAAGCGGGTGATAATCGGCAAGGTGAGGATCACCGAAATTGTGAGAATGATGGAGGAATACGGCGACCTGCTGCTGGAGAAGAACATAAGAAAATACCTTGGCAAAAACGAAATCAACGACAGCATTGCCGATTGCCTTAAAAGCGGTCATGGCGCCAACTTCTTTTTCTACAACAACGGCATTACCATGATCTGCGACAAGTTCAGCTACAACGCTCTGCAGGAGAAGGACTGGATCGTCAAACTCAGGGGTCTGCAGATCATAAACGGCGGACAGACCTGCCGCGCACTGCATCAGACGGTGTCGGAGAACCGGGATCTGGCGGTGGATGATGCGTATGTTCTGGTGAGAATATACGAGGTCAGCGCCGAGGACGAGAAGATTGTAAAGGAGATCACCTATGCCACCAATCACCAGAATCCTGTGGATCTGAGGGATCTGAAATCCAACGATCCGGCGCAGCAGCTCCTGGAGCACAGCGCCATGGAGCTGGGATACGTCTACAAGAGGAAAAGAGACAGCAGCGTTGCCTCCAACGCGATCCCGTCCACCGTGGCCGCCGAGGCGGTTCTGTCCGTCTGGAGAAAGTCGCCGCACCTTGCCAGGTACAAGAAATCTGAGATGTTCGGCGCATTCTACAGAACGATTTTTGACAATCTGAACGCGGCGCAGATGATAATCGCCGTCATGGTATTCAGGCACTGCGATGCCGTCCGGAAGCGGGCGACAGACGACAGGGACATAATGGCCATGCGCTTTTACGACAATTATTTCCTGTCCTGCATGGTGGGGACAAAACTGCTCTATGATTTGAACCTGGATTTGGACGGCCTGACACATATCAGTTTCGGGAGCGTCAGGGACCGTTTCAGCGCAGAAAAGGACAGTCTGGCGGCCTGGGCCGAAGAAAAACTGAAAAACGTTCTCCGAGAGTATTTCAATCTTGGGGAAGGCCGCTCCATCGCAGAAATAGACGGAAGAACCATGGCGGCGGCCTTTAGAAGGTTCGATATCGTGGAGAAATGCCTTAGAAATCAGCAGTGGTGGAATGACAATTTGTCTTAGAAATGGCTCGTGACAAACGACTTGTTGCCGACATTGGCGATGAAAATAAAGAAATGTGTTAAAGCGTACTTCGGATAAACCTGATTATCTATAATTGTGGTAGATTGCGCAACTAGATGGGATTTTGTCCTGAGCGGCAGACTCTTTGCTCTGAACGGGTGTCTTTTTGTTCTGAACCTTCTCTGAACCTTGTTTCCTACCGTTTACGCCCATTTGACTGGTTCTCCCTTTCAATGGCGTTTGAAAACGTGAAATTCGGAGTTGAGGACGCTCCTGCAACAGGTTTGACAGATGCGGAAAATCAAATCTGGCTCATGCAAAAATCCGCTGTCGTTCGACAAGTGCCTGTTGTTATTCCTGCAATTTAACCGACCCTTTGCAGATTTTATTTCAGCCTTTTGCCCACCACGGTGCATTCCTTTTTGCAGAAACAGATACCGTATGCAAGAACCGCTCTGATATCGCCTCTTCCGATGTACGGATCGGCATATTTCTTTCCGATGATCTGCTCGACTGCATCCTCGGCAATCAGAAACTTGTCTTCGCTCTCGTCAGGAGTCTGCTTCAGTTCCAGAATTACGACAACGCCTCTGCTGCTTGGGGATTTTATTATCAGATCGATATAGCCGTTTCCGGACTCGAAACTGGATTTCTGCTCTTCAACAAGAGACGCGCCGTTGGCCAGCAGCCCGTTCATGAAGCCGTGGTAATAGTTTTCCTTCGGCGCATTGACGGCAAAATCTCTGATGGACACATATTTGGCCAAAAGCGCGTTAAGGTTGTCCTCGACTGTTTCCGCCTCTCCGGAAAACAGTCCCTTTATCAGATCGCTTGCGCTGCTCTTCATGACGTCGTCATGTTTGTAGAAGTCCATGATCTTCGACCTGAAGCACTCTTTGATTTCCTCATTGGGAATATACAGTCTGCGCTCGTTTTTATTGGTTGACTCGAACCGAGGATCAAAGGTGAGATAGCCGGTATAAAGCAGCAGCGTCCAGAAATCATTTATATCATGCCTCTTCAGATCGCCGTAGCACAGTGCATCCCTCGCTTCCGCGACAATGGATCCGCCATCCAGAAGAGTCTGCATTTTGTCTATGTCATGGGGCTCTATGTATCCCATGAATTCTTCGATGACATCGTTGCCGCTGGTGTTTATCCAGTAGTTGCGGGCTTTAATGAGATTTCTGTCCCGACTCGGTTTTCTGCAGTTGTCATTGCAGAAATTCATGACATCCCACGGGCAGTACATATGGGTTGTTCCAAAATTGTACCCGTCGTAATAGTTTTGCGCCTCCTGGCAATAGTCCGAAAGTCCGTAGTATGAAAGAACCTTCTCGGTTTCATCTTTGGTGAAGCCTATCCCTGTGGAGATGTCATCATCTCCGGAATCAAGAACCGAGCAGATCATAGGATTGTTGAGCCCGGTAAAAATGCTTTCCTTGGCTGCTCTCAGGCAGCCGGTAAGCACGGCTCTGCCGAGATGCGAATTTGTTTTTAAAGCGTCGTTGTAAAAGGGGCTGACAAGATTCATCATGTCATCGTAGTAGCCATGACGAGCCGCTTTGGCAATAGGAACATCATATTCGTCAATCAGCAGTATCGGTTTTATCTTATGATGCTCTTCCAGAAGCGCGCAAAGCGTCTGAAGCGAGCCGGTCAGAAAAGATTTATCGGCTTTGTCTTTAAGCTTTTCGATATTAATCAGACTTACGTACTGTTCCTTCTGTATGGCGGACAATTGGGTGCTTGAAGCCAGATACTCAAACTGCTGCGCCAGTCTGCATATGAGAGTGGCGAACTGATTGTACGCATCATTGAAATTCCGATGAACGATGGTTTTGAACGACACGAAGATCACCGGAAACTTCCCCATGTATTTGCCGCAGAAATCTTTGTCCTCAAAGATGCTGGTGTCCCTGAACCATTTTTCCTGACGTGAAACATCCCCGGGATTTGCGGGATCAAGCGCCAGAAAATCGTAAAAGGTGGACATGGCGAGAGTTTTGCCGAAACGTCTCGGTCTGGTTATGAGCATTACGTCAGCTTTGTTTTCCTGGAACACGGTTCTGATCAAAGATGTTTTATCAACGTAATAGCAGTCGTTTTCAACAAGATTGTGGAACAATTCCGTTCCTATGCCGATAGACTTCAACATCCTGTTCCTCCTGAGACTGCTTTACGTGTGAAAAATGATTTTTATCGGTCCGCTGTTCATAAAAAGATTGAAGCGCTGAAAGGATCCGTTATCGTTATTATCCCGCATCCGATCGTCAACTGTCATCATTTCGCTTTTTGATACCGATAAAACAAAGGCGGCGTATAAGAATTCTGCTTTGAACCCGGAATTCCCCCGTCAGAAATCATTTATCGCCTGGCAGGTGCGTCGTATGTCCTCGTCGTCGTGGGCCAGGGAAACGAACCAAGCCTCGTACTGCGACGGCGGAAGATATATCCCGCGATCCAGCATATGGGAGAAAAACGCCCTGAACTTCTCCAGATCGGATCTCATGACGCTGTCATAGCTGTCCACCGGTCCCTTTGCAAAGAACACCGACAGCAGCGAGCCTGCGCGGTTTACCGTCGCCCCGTCCCCGAATTTTGCCTTAAGAGCCTTTTCAATCTTGGCGCCCTTGGCGTCAAGCAGGCTGTACATTTCACGATGCACCAGGATTTCCTCCAAGGTCGCGATGCCCGCCGCGGTGGCCATGGGATTTCCGGACAGAGTGCCCGCCTGATACACCTTTCCAGAAGGCGCCACCATTTCCATGATCTCCCGTCTTCCGCCGTAGGCTCCCATAGGCATTCCGCCTCCGATGATTTTTCCCAGCGTCACCAGATCCGGCCCGATCCCGAAATATTCCGCCGCTCCGCCGAAGGACAGTCTGAAGCCGGTTATCACCTCGTCGAATATCAGCAGCGCTCCGCATTCCGATGTGATCTGTCTGAGTCCATCAAGAAACTCATCTTTCGGAATTACCACCCCCATATTGGCGGCTATCGGCTCCACGATCACCGCGGCCACCTGATGGGGATTGGCTTCAAAAAGCGCCTTCACCGATTCGATACTGTTGTATTCCGCCACCAGCGTGTCGCGCGATGCGCCACTGGTTACGCCCGCGCTGTCAGGGGCGGAGCCGGTCAGCGCACCGGATCCAGCCTTCACCAGCATGGCGTCGCTGTGGCCGTGATAGCATCCTCTGAACTTGATGATCTTGTCCCGGCCCGTGTAGCCCCGGGCCAGACGGATGGCGCTCATTACCGCCTCGGTGCCGGAGCTCACCAGACGCAGAGATTCCACATTGGGCATAAACCGGTTCACCAGCCTTGCCAGCTTCAGCTCGGCCTCGGTGGGCGCTCCGAAGGAAAGTCCGCAGGAGGCGGCTTTTACCACCGCTTCGACCACTTTCGGATGGCTGTGTCCCAGAATGGCCGGCCCCCAGGAGCACACATAGTCGATATAGGTGTTGCCGTCGGCATCCGTGATATGGGAGCCGCTGGCTTTCTGGATAAATCTTGGGATTCTTCCCACGTTCCGGTATGCTCTCACCGGGCTGTTCACGCCGCCAGGCATCAGGTGCTTGGAGGCCTCGAACAGACTTCTTGATTTTTCTTCGTTCATTATTCTTTCACCGCTCATTTTGAGCGCTCTTTCTGGCGCCTGAATCTATCAAGGAAAGAGCAACTCTGCTGGAAATTCCTCTTATCGTGTTTGGATACGCAATATTCAATACGGTATATCCTGTAATCTGATATATCTGACTTTAAATTGGCGCTTTCAATTTTGAACTCAATTTGAAAGCTTGACTTCAAAATTAATTTTTAAACTCGTAATGCGCGATCGGTATTATGCTCTTCTTTTGTTTCAGAAAGATAAACATATTATGATATTTGCAAAACAGAGCTTGTATTTGATTCAGACGTGTTGCGCTACCGTTTGTCTGTTGTTATGCCAAGCCAAAGAGCATAACAGAATGCGACTATCGGAATAAACAGCCAGATGATATTCAGCAACGAACGGCCCAGCGATTTTATTCTAAAACCCGCAATAATAAAGGCTATAATGCATATTATCAAACCAATTAGGTAAAACATTTGCGAATCGCTGCAATGACTGCCATATCGTAAGCAATCATCAGCTGAACTACTACCTGCTTTGAGCATGATAAAAGCAATAAAGTAAGTAGGCCAGAAAGAAAAATTGTATGTTAATCGATTCATAAATTTCCTTAAGTGTTGAGTTGAAGTTGTTTAATTCTGCTGAACTGCCTTTTTGTAATGCTCAGAACGGCTCCTTCAGCCACTTGGCCACATCAAGGGCGTGATAGGTGATGATGATGTCGGCGCCGGCTCTTTTCATGGAAGCCATGTTCTCCATCACGATTTTTTTTTCGCTGACGTATCCCAGATCCGAGGCCGCCTTCACCATGGCGTACTCTCCGCTGACGTTGTAGGTGGCCACCGGCAGCAGAAACCTTTCTTTGGCTTCCTTTACCAGATCAAGGTAGGCCAGCGCCGGCTTCACCATGATGATGTCGGCGCCTTCGTCCGCATCCTGGCGCATTTCCCTGATGGCCTGCCGTCCGTCCGCCGGATCCATCTGGTAGCTTCTGCGATCTCCGAACTGTGGGGCGGAGCCTGCCGCCTCCCGGAACGGTCCGTAGTAGGAGGAGGCGAACTTGGCGCTGTAGGCCATGATCATAACGTCGGCAAAGCCTTCTTCGTCAAGCCGATCTCTGATATAGCCCACCCTGCCGTCCATCATGTCGCTGGGGGCCACCATGTGGCAGCCGGCGCGGGCGGTGGCCAGGGCCATCTGTGCCAGGTACTCCAGGGTTTCGTCGTTGAGGATTTTACCGTCCTTTACAATGCCGCAGTGCCCGTGGGAGGTGTACTCGCAGAGACAGATGTCCGCAATCGCCGTCACCGAGGGATACCGCTTTCTGATGAGCCGTATGGCCTGACAGACGCAGTTGTGATCGTCCCGGGAGGCGGAGCCGGTTTCGTCCTTGCAGGCGGGAATGCCGAACAGCAGCACTCCCGGAATTCCGGCGGACGCCACCTGATCCATGATTTCAGGGAGCATGTCCGGGGAATACTGAAACACCCCGGGCATGGACAGCACCGGATTTTTGATCCCCTTGCCCTCGGCCACAAAAATCGGCAGGATCAGGTCGTCGACGTTCACCCGGTTTTCTCTCACCATGGAGCGGATGGTTCCGTTCTGACGGAGTCTTCTCAGTCTGATTCTCATTTTCTGGTTTCCTTAAAATCATCAATCAGGCGTCGGAGTATTCCCTCCGCATCCGCCGTGGCGGCGGTTATCAGCCGCGGCATTCTGCGCCGGATGTTCTGATCAGACGCGCCGGCGCCGCGTGGCAAATTCAGGCCGCCCGCGTGGGTTGGGGCATTTGCGTTGTTCTCGCCGTTTGCGCAATCCGCAATGCCTTCGCTGTTCGCGCCAGTTGCCCAGCCTGCGCCGCGCGCGTCTTGCACTCCAGCCTGCGCTGTCTGGTCTAGCCGCGCGGTCTTCTCGTTCTTCGCCTTGGAAGCATCCTCGGCAAGAGTTTCCGGCCAGAGTTTTCTTATCTCCCCGGCGGTGGCTTCTCCGATGGCCGCCAGGGCGTATCTTACCGTGACAAAACGGTAAGCATCTATGAAATTTCTTGCTCCGGCTCCGCTTGCAAACACCAGATAGTCCACCTCGGGACGGTAGTTCGGGCTTTTGGGATCTGCAATCTGGCGCAAGGCGGAGAAGTTCTGCGCAAGTATCCCGCAAGGCTCGTTTTCAGGGCTTGCACCGCCTGCCTCCAGGTTTTCCATCAGGCCAGGTCGCGGATCTTTGCTTGCGCTGCTTTCCTTTGGGGTTCGGCTACCTCTTTCGCTTTCGCTTCCGCTTTCGCCATCGTTTCTGTTTTCGCGCCGGCAACCGCCAGCTTCTGCGTCATTGATGCTGGCCTCGGCACCATCTTGCGAAGCCACGCCATCCTCCGGGTTCAGGGCGTCGTAGATGTGAAAATCCGCAAAGTCTCTTCCCTCTTGGACAAGGATACGGGCAATGCTTTCGGCGCCGGCGGAGGAGCGGATCAGCGCAATGGAGTTTTTCGAAATCTCCGATCTTTCCAAGCCGCTTGTTCTTGCCTCGACACCACCGTCACAGTTACCGTTACCGTCATTGCTTTTGTCATCGTCACGGGCCTCAGCCGGATCCGCTTTCGGCGTCGTGGCCTGAACCAGCTGCCGGGCCAGAGCCTCCACCGAATACCGCTGGGGCATCAGATCCGCGAAGATCCCTTTTTCCTCAAGAGCCTGACCGGTGGCTGCGCCCACCACGGCAAATCGGTGTCCCGCAAGGCGCCTTGCATCGAGCCGCGCCTTGCGCAAGGCGTCGAAAAAGGCCTTCACACCCGCCGGGGAGGTGAACGTCAGCCATTCATGCCTGAGGATTTTGTCAATGATCTTCCGGTCAAGGCATTTTGGGCGGATGATCATGTCGGGCAGAGCCAGAACGCGGGCTCCGGCGTTTTTAAGCAGTCCCGAGATCTTTCGGGTTATCCTTTCCGATCCCGTCACGGCCACGGAGCAGCCCGCCAGGGGCGAGAGCCTGTCGCGAAGATCAAGGTCTGCGGTATCTCCTATCGCAAGAATCAGGGGCGTATCAAGAGATGCGTCTTTTACGGCCCTGGCCGCCGTGGCGAGAGTGGCTCTGGCCTGACGCTCCGTCGCGAAGGTGCCCCGGCTCACCGCCGCCACGGGCGTCGCCGGATCCATGCCGTGCTCCATCAGTCCCCGGCAGATCCTGTCAACGGCTCCATGGGCCATGAGAAACACCAGCGTTCCGGAAAGGCTGGCCAGCTCCTTCAGGTTCCGGATGTCGCTTCCGTCTCCGGCGCTGGCGGTTATCACGTGAAAGCTGCTGGCAAGCCCCCGGTAGGTGACAGGAATTCCGGCCGATGACAATGCCGCCACCGCGGAGGTGATCCCCGGAACCACCGAGCAGGGGATGCCTCTTTGCCTGAGATACATCGCCTCCTCGCCTCCCCGGCCGAAGACGTAAGGGTCGCCGCCCTTGAGTCTTACCACCATCCGGCATTCAAGGGCGGTTGCTTCAAGAAGGGCGGAGATCTCATCCTGGCTCATGCTGTGCCCTCCGGCTCTTTTGCCGACGCAGACGAGACGCGCCTCGGGCTTTGCCATGGTCAGCAGCTCCCCGGAAATCAGATGGTCGTAGAGGATGGCGTCCGCCTGCCTTATCAGCTCAAGCCCCCGCGCGCTAATCAGGTCGGGATCTCCCGGACCCGCCCCCACCAGCCAGACCTGTCCCGGTGCATCTTCTCGCATGGAGGCATGCTGCATTTCGTCTTTCAAAGTTCTCGCATCTCCCTGGCCGCGGCGGCAGGTGGCATTTGTCGCGGTTTTCCGCTTTCGGCTCCCGTCTGACCTGACTGCCTTTCTGCTGTTCTCAATTCCGGTTTTTGTCCTTGTTCGGTCTTTGTTCGCGCGCTTGCCGGCGTCACTGTCTGCGCCATGATTCACGCGTCCCTGTCTGCGGCTTCCTGCCGACAAGCGCCTGCTTCGTTTCTGCCGGCATCCTGCCTTTTCCTTGATTCTTCCGCCGGCTGTTTTCGCCTTTGATACAGAGCGACTGACTATGGCGCGCCCTTGCGCATCTCATCGCCGGCGTCTGCCGGTTTGCTTCAGTATTGCCCTCGGTCCAAGGTCAGACGCCGATTTCATGTTCCTGTCATCGGGGCTTCTATGCCATGATTTTCTCCCGCAATTCTATCCGCCACGTTTTTATACGCCACGATTCTATACGCCACGATTCTATACGCCATGATTTCTTTCTGTCACGATTCCGCAACGCCGCTTATGCGCCGCATTCCCGCCTGGCGTCCGCAACCTTGCCAGTTCCTGGGTTTACTGATGAAGGAACTGACGAAGATCCTGCGTTTTGAGTATTCCCAATCGGATCAGTTCGTCGGCTTTCAGCTGATAGAATGAAACAAATGTTTTCGCTGCCTCTTCGTCTGTGCAGGCGGTCAGCGCCAGCGCACGCGAGGTCCTGTCGTAATCGCTCTGATACCTGGCATAGGCCATCATGATTTCATGAACGCGTTATTCTTCGGAAGTTTTGGCAACGCGCTTCGGAGTTGGATATTGAACCTGTCTGATCGCCAGTTCCAATCCGTGTGTTTTGTTTTCATCGTCTGTGCACTTCATTTCCTTCAGAAGTTCGAATTCGCATTTTATGAAATCATTCATGTCGGCTCCGCCTGCCTCCTCCGCCATGCGCAGAGATTCCTTCATGTACTGTTCGATGGTGTCCGTCAGAAGCCGGTCGTGGTTGATGCAGGAATAGGGAGTTAACTGGATTCGGCAACTTCTGTAAAAAGTTTCCTTCTTGCCCAGCTTGTCCAGCAGGGCGTCGACGGTTGACTGCCTGCTCCGGCGCGAGTGCATCGCCAGGATAACCAGCAGTTCGGCACGGTTTTTCAGTTCGACCGGCACGCCATGTCCCATGTCGTGCTGCTTGATATGGCAACCCAGCCCCAGTCTGTCGAGAGTTGGCCGAACGTGATCCAGATAGCCCTACTTGCAGTCCGTCATGACCCGGTCTCCGCGCTTCAGATAATAACCGGCGAAAACATGAGGTTCGGCCGTGTCAGCCGTATTAGCCGCATCGCCGGTCTGAGACTGACTCTCGTCATCCGCGCCGGAGGCGTTCCTGAGTTTTTCCCGCTCGGCCTTTGCCTTGCGCCTGGCCATGAGCCTGTCGTAGTCCACCAGTCGTCCCTGCTTGTTGCGGGCTTAAACCAGGACGTAGGCTCCGGCTACGTCAAAGCGGTCCACTGCGATAAGCTGCTGCAGTTTCCGTTCGGCGTCCATGGCTTTCTGGGCGCTTGCCCAGATCAGAGGCTCCAGGCGCTTCGCCAGCGGATTGTCCCGTCTGATTTCAAAGGCGATGAGTCCCTGACCTGCGGCCGGACAGAATTCATCCGGCGCCAGCCGCTGGCAGTCGAATCGCGGATCTTCGGGAAGTCTCAGGCGTTTGAGTTCCGCCATCGCCACCGTCAGGGCGTCGCACTGGCCGGATGCGAGCGCTTCAAGACGAGATGCTAAATCGCCTCCCAGGTTTACAAAACATGCCTCGGGGTATCTGCCTGAAAGCTGGCTCCTGCGGAGGGGACTTGAGGCGTCGATGATCCGCGGCTGACTTTTGATTTCGTCTTTTCTGAAGATCAGCGCGTCCGCCGGATCCTCCCGGGGCAGGAGCATCATAAGTCTTGTTTCAGGATCCTACGGTATTGGCAGATCCTCGGCGCTGTGCACCGCAAAGTCCACCTCGCCCATGACCACGGCCTTGTGGATTTCTCTGGTAAACAATCCCGGGTCCAGGTTGTCAAAGTCCGGCAGGCAGGACTGTTCGTCGCCGCGCGTGACGATCACCTTCTCTTTGATGGGGCGGTTCTTCAGTTCCGGAATGTTGTCGAATGCCTGCTTCAGTTTATCTGTCACCAGTCTGGTCTGGATCAGGGCAAGCTGGCTTCCCCGGGTTCCGACTTTCAATGATTTCGTCCGCATATTTCTTCCTTTATGTCTGCCGGGTGTCTGTATGTTCTGCCGGGCGTTTCCTGGCTCCTGGCTTCCTCCTCGCGCCGCGGCGCAGTCTGCTGTTGCCGGCATGCGCATCCGTTGCCGCAGGAAGCCATGGCCGCCGTTGTCCGCGGCTCCGTAAGACGCGCGGCATGCAAGGGCAGAGGCGGTGTTGGGCGACCATATGTTCTCAAGCGCCGCCGCGTCGGGTTTTCAGCGACTCCCTGTCAGGGCGCTTGCTTCCTGCCTTGCTTCCGTTTTCCGTCTTGACATGTTTTGCGCCTTGTTTCTTTCCTTGCCCATGGCATCGTCCTTACGCGCAGCGTCCGGATTCTGCACTGGCCGCAGGGAGGCTGGGGCGCATCGCTTTTCGTCGTCGCCGCGGTTTTCTGTTCCTGTTGTTCAGGAACGTTTGTTTTTCATGGTTTCCAGGCGACGCCGCGCGTCCTCCTCGCTGATCCCGACAACGAGATCAAGAGCGGATGTGGCTCTATGTCGATCTGTCCGATAGGCGCCAAACGCCATCATGATTTCATGGAAGCGTTTTTCGGCGAAAGTTTTTGGTTCCCTCGCCGGAGCCGGATTCTTTTCAGGTCCGAACAGGTCTTCTCCAGTTTCAATGGCTCTTTTGTACATGTAGTTCATCAGCGCGCATTCGGATTTGATGAACTCCCTCGTTTCGTTTTCGGCCATCGCACGCGTCGTGAAAATAAACTGATCCACGTTTCCGTCAATGACCATGGAAAGATATCCGCCTCTGGGGCAGAAGTCGGCAGGCGTCAGGCTATTGAAAAAACTCTGGGGAATTGTATGCCGCTTGTCCATCAGTCCGTTCAGTCTTTTTACGGACTTCATTATGGTCTCCTTCGCGTTTTGGGTTATCTGTTGCAGAAGCGCGAAGCGGTATCGGAAGCCTGGCGACACCGCGCGGTTCTTTTCGCTCTGCTTGAGCAGATATGTCAGCGCCAGTCTGCTGAGGGTTTCCTGAGCGTTTTCGCAATTGCCGCCCTCGCTGCCCGTCACAACACCGTCTCCCAGCTTCAGGCAATAACGGACGTAAAAATACGGTTTCGCAAGATCCAGCATTTCAGGAGGCCAGCCGGTGAGAGAATACCGCTCCGCGTTCTGATCGGCGCCGTTGTTCTGCTGTTCGGCATTTTCCTTGTGCCTGATCATGAAATTGTCGTATTCCTTCGGCTGTCCCAAATCTCTGCGCATGGAGATTTCGGCGTAGATTCCGACCCCGTCGTCGCGGTCGACTCCGAGAAGTTCCACCAGCTTCCTTTCGGTGTCCATGCCCAGCTGGGCGCTGGTCCAGGCAAGAGGCTCCAGATGTTTCGCCAGCGGGCTGTCGCGTCTGATTTCCAGGGCGATGATCCCCTGACAGGGGGCGGGACAGTTTTCTTCCGGCTTCAGCCGCAAGTAGTCGAAGCGGGGATCCCCGTCAAGGCCAAGCCATTTCAGCTCCGTGGCGCCATAGATCAGGGCGTCGCACTGGCCGCCTTCAAGTTTTTCAAGTCGCGCGGCGACATTGCCCTTGAGGTTTATGAAGCTTGCCTTGGGGTATCTGCGCGAAATAATGCCCAGGCGACGGAGGCTGGAGGCGTAGACGATTTTCGGATGCTTTCTTTTTTCCCCTTTTCTGAAGATCAGCATGTCCGCCGGATCCTGCCGGGGCAGAATGGCTACTAATTTTGTTTCAGGAGCGTCCGCCGCCGGCAGTTCCTCGCCGCCCAGCACCGCAAAGTCCACCTCGCCCCTGGTCACGGCCTCATGGAGTTTGCTGTAAACGAATTCCGGACTCAGGCTCTTTGACGGCGACTGGCCCAGGCTTTGTTCGTCCGTAGCGTCTATCACTTTCTCCCGGATCCGGCAGTCCTTCATTTCCGGAATGTCGCCAAAGGCCTGCTTCAGTTTTTCTGTCACCAGTCTGGTCCGGATCAGGGCAATCTTGTTTCCCCATGTTCCCGCTATCAATGTTTTCATCTGCAAATTTCCTTTATGGATCTGGTTGATATTTCGCCACGTCGCGCCCGGTTCAGCTGTTCTCAATCTTTTCAAGCAGCTTTTGCGCGTCCTTTTCGCTGATGCGGGCAGCTATGCCAAGCATTGCCGGGCCTTTTTTGCGGGCGATCAGGTAGGCTGCGTATGCCATCATGATTTCATGAATGCGTTTTTCCTCGTCGTTTTCCGGTTCGCTCCCTGAAACCTCATCGTCGCCACGAGTTTTTCCGGTTGCGAGGAAATCCTTTATTCCAATGGCCCGGCTTTCCATTTTCTCGACGATTTCGTATTCGTATTCGATGTAATCCCTGATTTCCTTTCCGCTTTCCGCCTTCATGCCGGAAAAGAACTGCAGCGCGTGCCATTCCAGTGTCAGGGGAAGAATTTTATTGCTTTGGCCGAATATGTCGGGCGTCAGGAAATCAATGTGGCTTTGCGGAAATGCATCTTTCATGTTCAGCATGTCTCGCAGCCTTTCGGCGGAATTCTTCAGGTCGCTTTGCGCGCGCCTGACCATTTTCTCAAGCAGCGCGAAGCGGTTTCTGAGCTCCTCGGGGGCATCCCTGGTGTTTTCGTCCTGCCTGAGCAGGCATCCCAGCGCCAGCTCGTCGATCGTTTTCTGAACATTATCGTAATAGCAGCCTGCGCGATCCTTCATGACTTTGTTTCCGCGCCTGAGAAAACAGCTGATGGTGACATAAGGTTCCGCGCCGTCCGCCGCCTGGGGCGTCATGCCGGTTCCGGGAAGCGCCGGGCTGTCGGCATCGGGGAACATAAGCTCGCCCTGTCCGGGGTCTTTGCTCTTTTCCAGCTTTTGTCTGCGCATGGCCATGAATTTGTCGTATTCCACCGCCATGGGATACTGCTTGCGCATCGAAACCTCGACGTATGCTCCCGCGGCCTCCTGGCATCCCGCTTTGAAAAGCTTCATCAGCTTCCGTTCGGTGTCCATGGCCATCTGGGCGCTGGTCCAGATCAGGGGCTCAAGGTGTTTCGCCAGCGGGCTGTCGCGTCTGATTTCAAGGGCGATGATCCCCTGGCAGGCCGCGGGAATGTATTCTTCGGCGTTCAGACGCTGGAACTCGAAGCGGGGATCGGCATCAAGCGCCAGCCGTTTCAGTCCCGCGGCGGCCAGCGCCAGAGCGTCGCACTGGCCGGATGCCAGTTTTTCAAGGCGCGTTGCCACATTGCCTCTGATATTCAGAAATTTTGCCTTGGGGTATCTGCTTGAAAGCATGAGCTGCCGGCGGGGGCTGGAGGTGCCGATGATTTTCGGACGCCTCTTTTTTTCGCCTTTTCTGAAGATCAGCACGTCCGCCGGATCTTCCCGGGGCAGGATGGACATAAGTCTGGTTTCAGGATCATCCGCAGCCGGCAGATCCTTGGCGCTGTGCACCGCAAAGTCCACTTCGCCCCTGATCACCGCCTCATGGATTTCCCGGGAAAAGAATCCCGGCTCCCGGTTCTCCGCGAGCATCTGGCGGGGGTTTTTGTCGCCTTTGGTGCTGATCACTTTCTCTTCTATTAGGCAGTCCTTCATTTCCGGAATGTCGGCAAAGGCCTGCTTCAGCTTTTCCGTCACCAGTCTGGTCTGGATCAGGGCCAGCTGGCTTCCCCGGGTCCCGGCTTTCAATGTTTTCATCCGCAAATTTCCTCCGTGGAGTCCGGGCGCTTTCCGGCTTTGCCTCGCTGACTGCAGGCGTCCGCAATCTCAGCCGTTGTCTCCAGGATGCCAGGACCGCAGTCGTCAGCAGGGTGTCGGCATGCCGGAAGCCGCAGTCGCGGGCAAGGGGCGGTGGCCGCCTGCTGTCGCCGCTCTTTTTTTCGCCCATGCGACCTGAGTTTATCCGCCATGGGTTTATCCGCCATGGGTTTATCCGTTCTCCGGCTGTTCAAGCAGCCGCCTCGCCTCCTCCTCGCTTAATCTGGCAACCATATCGAGCGTCGCCGCGCCTCTCTGACGGTCGGTGAGATAGGCGCCATAGGCCATCATGAGTTCATGAACGCGCATCTCGTCGGGAGTTTTCGGTTTGCGCTCCTGAAACGTCTTTTCGGATGCCAGGAAATCTTCATCGGTTTCAATGGCTTTGCGCCTCATTTTTTCCATGAGCTCGTATTCGCATCTGATGAACCTGCCTATTTCGTATGCTGCTTTTTCGTTTCCGATTGTCCAGTGCATATTGGAAAAGTGCGTCTCCATCAACGACTCGATGGTCATGAAGCCGATTTTGCCGCTCTGACAGAAGATATCCGGACCCAGCGAAGCCGGATCGATTCCGTTAAGCGCATTCAGCAGTCCGGACATCTTGACCAGCCGGTCCTGGGACTCCTTCATTTTCTTCTGGGCGCGACTGGCCGTTTTCAGCGCAAGCGCGAAGCGGTTTCTGATGGCATCAGGCACCACGCGATTTTCTTCGTTCTCCCTGAGCAGGCATGTCAGCGCCAGTTTGACGATGGTTTCCTGAATATCCTCGTAATAGCAGCCAGGGCGCTCCAATATAAATCTGCCTTCGTGTCGCAGGCGGCAGCAGATGGAAACATAAGGCTTTGACATGTCCAGCGTCTCAGGCGGCCTGCCCATTTCCAGAAACGGCAGTTTGGCCATGTCGCAGGGGGACTTGACTTTTCCCTGTTCAGCCTTTTTTCTGTATCTGGCCATGAAGGTGTCGTAGTCCACCTTTCTTTCAGGCTGCCTGCACATGCTGATCTCGGCAAGGATTCCCAGATCGTCGAGGCGATCACCGCCGATAAACTCCATCAGCTTCCGTTCGGTGTCCATTGCCACCTGGGCGCTGGTCCAGATCAGGGGCTCAAGGTGTTTCGCCAGCGGACTGTCGCGTCTGATTTCAAGGGCGACGATCCCCTGACAGGCTCCCGGACAGTTGCTGTGGTATTCCTTCGGATTCAGCCGCTGGTACTGGAAGCGGGGATCTTCGGCAAGTCCCAGCCGTTTGAATTTTGCCGACGCAAACAGCAGGGCGTCGCACTGTCCGGATACCAGTTTTTCAATATGCGTTTCCACATTGTCGCTGAGGTTCAGATAATTCGCTTTGCTGTATTTGAATGAAACCATGCGCCTGCGATGCTCTCTGGAGACGCCAATGATTTTCGGATATTTGAGCTTTTCGCCCTTTCTGAAGAGCAGCATGTCCGCCGGATCCTCCCGGGGCAGGAGCGCAAGAAGTCTCGTTTCGGGATCTTCCCCCGCCGGCACATCCTCGGCGCTGTGCACCGCAAAGTCCACCTCGCCCTTTACCACAGCCTCATGGATTTCACGGTAAAGGGATCCCGGATTCCGGGTTGCCGGAAACTCCTGGCCGGCGTTCTGGTCGCCAGATGCGCTTATCACTGCCTCCCGGATCTGGCAGTCCTTCATCTCGGGAATGTCGCTGAAGGCCCGCTTCAGCTTTTCTGTCACCATTCTGGTCTGGATCAGGGCAAGCCGGCTTCCTCCGGTTCCTACTTTCAATGTTTTCATCCGCAACTGTTCTCCGTCCGGCGCGGCAAATTCCGGAATTTCTGTCCTGCCGACTTTACCGCTTCACGATTTCACGATTTCACGATTTTACTACTTCATGATTTTGGTTTCATGACGTTATGTCTTCGCGACTTTTTACTTCCTGACTGTCTGTTTCTTTCTTTCGGTTTCTTCATGTTTCTTCAGGCGAACCGCATACCGGCTTCCTGCTCCGGGAGCAGGGCGCGCAGGCCTCGGCCATGACGCGCCGGTCCCGAGCGCTGTTTTGGCTGTTCGGCGGTCTTTTGCGGGATTTGTCCCGACCTTTAATCAGGAGTCATTCTGCTCTCCAATACCGGTTTATCATCCTCTGCATGTTGTCTCTTCCCACCGGATTTGCGGTATGGATTTCAACCGGGTAAAAGGTTTCCCGCTCGGCGAGAAAGTCCAGCAGCCGGATGGCGTCTCCCCCGTCGGGAGCGTATTCTCCCAGATCTTGATCAAGGTTGAGCTCCTTTATCGCAACAGCGTTCTTTTCGCAGTCCCGGATGACTTTGATGGTCTCGTTGACGCTGCGGCACCACAGGTATCCCTCCGGAGCTTCTCTTACGTCGTCCAGCCAGATTCTGACTGCGCCGGAAAAACTCAGCAGCGTTTCGGCCGACACCCATTGAAAGCGGTTCTCCGCCAGGGCGGCGCGCTGCTCATCCTGACTCATCAGAGCGTACTCGGCAACGCTGCAGTCTTCTCTAAGTCGTTTTCTGACGTGTTCGTATTCATGTCTCGCCTTGCAGAACTGCGTGGCCACCATCAGACTTTCTTTTCCCAGGTATTTGCAGTTTCTGCTCATGGCGCTCATCAGCTTCAGCAGGACAAGATCTCCCTCAAGGGACTGCGGCAGTATTCAAGATCGTAGTTGTGGATTTCCACCTCGGCGCAGGGGTTAAGATCCTCCTTCGTTTCAAGATACAGACACCAAACGCTGATATCCGAACTGTCCGCTCCCCGCGAGATTTCCTCGTTCGGCTGCATCTCGTCGTCGATTATGAAAGGATTCCGGCCGATGAAATTCCAGTGGCGGTATACGCTCTCTGGCGAATGGTCCACGATGTCGCCTTTTTCAAACGGGGTGGGAAGATAAATCAGGAGGCCTTCCATCGTGTACTCATAGTCTTCGTCGTCCGCGCCGTTCAGACAGCCGCTTATCCGCATGAGTTCGAAATTGACGTCAAAATAGGCGGTTATGGATTTATCTTCCGACCCGCGGTCGTCGCCTTGCTGGAAGAAATACCGTTTGATCAGTTTTACCGCTTTGAGGGTATCCTCTCTTGCGTCGCGATACCTGGCTCCGACGTAGGACATGGCGCTTCGGCAGTCGGCGAAACGCGGCGTGATGTTCATTTCGTATTTGCCATGGCTGCCGTTGCGCAGACAGCTTGCCTCGAAGCAGGAACCGTCCTGACTGATTCCCAGCTGCCTTATGAGTTCCCGGTAATGGTCGATCAGGCCTGAAGCAATCTCGTGAAGGCTTCGATGTTCATTTCTTTGGTCCGGAGAAAACTCTTTGCCGTCCGGGCTGAAGAAGCAGGGATTTCTGATGATGACCGTTTCGTCCGGTCCTTCAAGCAGGGACTCCAGAGCTTCAAGCCGCTCATCCATGGTAATGTGGTAGCAGTTGTCGATGAGAAAGAGTTTCTGCTCTCCGTTGAGCTGGTAGTCGATGCGGCGCAGATGCTCCCGGATGTCCCTGGAATTGACGAAGCTGATGTAGTCCATGTTTTTTCTCTCCTTTCAGGACGGTCTGAAAACGACCATGTCAAAGATCCTGTCTGTTTTGTTCCTGTTTGTTAGCCCATGCGGTATGGGAGTTTAAAGTATACTCCAGATCACGAGCAAACTTTTCAATCAGAGCCGCATATTCAGCATCCTTCGCCGGCCGTCGCCCTTGGGCCAGGATTTTTCTCCTGAGCAGGCCAATGGCGCGGACGGTTTCTCCCGCATCAGGCGGCAGATTTTCGTCAAGCAGCCTTCTGAGCTCCCGGCAGCAGCCCGGGGCGACGCCTGAGGTGCTTATGCCGATGGATATGTCCCCGCGCAGCACCGTGGCGGGAAAATAGAAATCGCAGTTTTCCGGCTCGTCCACCGCGTTCACCGGAATTTTCCGTCTGCGGCATTCGCGCGCGATGCGGGCGTTCTCATCCGGGCTGTCGGTGGCGGCAATCGCAAGGACGCAACCCGCCAGATCCTCCGGCCGGAATTTCCGCTTTGCGAGACAAAGGCCGGCCAGAGCGGAAAATTCAGGGAGAATGTCCGGCGCCACCACGGATATCTCCGCGCCGAATTCTTTCAGCGCCTGAACTTTTCTCAGGGCGACTTTTCCGCCTCCGGCGACAAGAACCTTCCGTCGGGCGAGGTTTACGAACATGGGAAAATAGGCCACGGGAACTCCTTGCTTGATTGGCCACTGGCGCGATGGCGACGTCAGTCCCGGCGTCTGAGATTTCTTGAGCAGGCGGCGCCCCGGCTGGCAAGACTCATGAGAGTCTCCAGCTCCTGGGGATCCGTCGCCGCCTTCTGCAGCAGATAAAACAGGGTTTTTCCGTCGTGAGATTCAAGAAACTCGGCCAGACGGGGCAGAGAATCTCTTTCAAGAACTTTGCGTCTTATCAGCCCTGCAACCTCCTCGGCCTCCGATCTGAGGTCATGGGCGATCAGCCGGGCGCCGCCCAGACGCTGGCGCCGGTGGCTTGCGGCAAGAGCCGAAAACCATGCGAAATCCTTCAGCGCGACGTTGGACAGACTTGCCAGATCCGCATCCACGTCCCGGGGCAGGCTCAGATCCTCCAGCAGATATTTCCGCCCGGGGTCGGCCGCCTCCAGAAACTCCCGATAGGTGACGGTATGATGGGGGGATGCGGTGCAGCTGATGATGATGTCGGCATCCCTCATGCTTTCGTAGCGCCGGGCGTAGTCCACCATCTCAACGCGCCCTGATGCAACAGGCTCCAAAGCGGGGGCGGGACCTGAGTTGGAGACAGAGGCGTTTGAGGTCGAGACGGAGACGGAAGCGGAAGCGTTTGAGATAACGTCCGAGGAGTTTGAGGCAAGGGCGGAGCCGGCGGTCGTCGGGATGAGGCATGGCAGGGCGGATCCAGCGCCGGCGGAGGAGGATTCCGAACCCTCGGGCGCCCGATGGGCGAGTCCTCTGCCGCCTCTGCGGACGGTTATGCGAAGGCGTCCCAGATCTCTTGAGAGAACGGTCTTCATGATGGCGCTTCCCAGCTGTCCGCCGGCGCCGATGAGCAGGATCACCGGATCCTTGAGTCCTTCCTCCCTTATGCGCCGCTCCGCCTCGGAGGCGGCCAGCGTGGCGTAGGAGAGTCCGCTGCCTGAGAATCCGGCCTTGCTTCTGAGTTTTCTTGCGCGGCGCAGCGCATGCTGGAACGCTAGGTTCAGCAGGAAATCCGTCGAACCGGCGCTGCGCGCCAGATCGTAGGCTCTTGCGATCTGACCGGCGATTTCGTTTTCTCCCAGATTTACGGAGTCGATGCCGGATGCCACCTTCAGCAGGTGCTCAAGGGCGGAGGTTCCCATGTAGTATCTCAGATGCCGCCGAAGAAGATGAAGATCGGCGCCGGCGATTCTGGCCAGCATGGCGTCAAGACGCTGGAATGCGGCGGATGCATCGTTCTCCGCCGGCACGTCATCGTTTTCCCCGGGGAAGCTGGCGTCATCTCCGCTGCTTTCTTCCTCGAGCCCCGCTTTGATCCAGGCGTCGATTCTTGTTTCGGTTTTGTTTTCGCTTTCGTCTTCGTCTTCGTCTTCGACTTCGACTTTGGCTTTGGCTTTGGCTTCTTTCTCGTCGGAATTCGGATAGCCCAATGAAAAATAGATCTCGGTGCGGTTGCAGGTGGACAGCGCCACGGCGCCGGCTGTCGCAGACGAGGCCATGATCGATTCAAGCAGCGTCTGCTGGCGATCGGGGCCGAGAGCAAGCTTTGCTCTCAGCTCGGGGGTGGCGCTGCGGTGGGATATGCCGAAGCAGTAGAAGGGAATGCTGTCCATGGGCGCGGGGAAATTAGGTGCCTCAGTTGGTGTAGGCGATCCAGTTGTTCTTCAGATCGAAAATGTTGTATCCCCCCTGACCGTTGGGATGTGCATGGCCGATCCAGACGCCCTTGACGTCGAATATGGCAAAGCCTCCTTCCTCGTCTCTGACCCAGTAGCCGTTCCATGAGCCGGCAAAGGAAAGATAGAAATCATGGCTGGCTTCCACCAGGTACGCCACCGCCTGAGCTTCGCGGGAGAAAATGTGCTTGCCGGGAATGTCGGAGGAGTATCGTGGATTGATCCGCGAGTTGTATTCCGGATTTATTCGGCTGTTGTAGTTGGGGTTGAGCTGGCTGTTGTAGTCTGGGTTGATTCTGCTGTTGTAGGCCGGATTGATCCGGCTGTTGTAGTTGGGGTTGATTCTGCTGTTGTAGTCTGGGTTGATGCGGCTGTTGTAACTTGGGTTGAGACTGCTGGAATACTCGGGATTGATCTGCGAGTTGTATTCTGGATTGAGACGGCTGGTGTAGTTGGGATCCTTGCCGGTTGGCAGAGCAAGAGACGCGCTGGCGGCAAGAAGGGCAATGGCGAAAAAAGCGTTTCTGAATATCATTTTTCATCTCCTGGTTATCATTGGCATTGGGGGCGCGTGTCGCCGGCTCGATCGCAGGTGGCTGTCCGCTGCGGCAGATGCTGTCGACTGCCGATCCGCAGCTTCCTGAGCCATAGCTTCATGAAACATAACCGGCTGGCAGATTCATCGCCGCGCCTTTATGGATTCTTGTGTCTATCCGGCCTGTTGTCAACGGATATCGGATCCGGGCGGTACTGCAGCGGATCCTGTGACAGCAGGTTCAAGGCACTTCATGAGGACGGCGTATGTACAACGAAGGTCTTTTATGGCCCGTCTGAACTTCCAGTGGTCTTCTTTCCTGACCTTGTCTGATCCGCACGTCTCGTTTCGTTTCGTTCTGTCTATCCTTGCCTTCCCTTGCCTCCCTTGCCTTCTCTTCCTTGCGCCGGATTTGCCATGTTCTGATCCTGCCTGACATGTCCTGTCAGGCATTATCCGGTCCTGCATGGCTCCGTCAGGCAGACTCGCGCCTGTGAAAATCGCTCTTGTCCGCAACCTGGAAGGCTTGCTTGCGCAAACAGCAAAACCGGCCCTGAAGCCTCCTGCGGTTTGCCTGGAAGCCCAGGTCATTGCGGGAGAATTTCAGAAGCCGGAGTCGAAGTCGGGCAAAAGAAACCGGTGTCGGCGGGATCGGTCGCCGGGGAGGCGCGGCATGTTTCGGAACCGATCAGGATACGGGTTTTCAGTTTTCTGCTGCCGGTTTCCGCTTTTGGTTTCCGGCTTAGGCTTCCTGCGCGGTTTGATTCAAGGGGCTCGCGGATCCCGCCTTGCCCGTGTCGAATCCGCCTTCCCGCCTGCGTCTACTCGTCTCTGATCACCAGTTCCTCTTTGGAGCTTTCTCCGTTTTCGATATGGAAGGAGTTCAGCACCGGAGTCTCGTCCATAAGGGAGAGGATCATGTAGGAGGCCGAAGGATCGTAGGCCAGTCGCTTGTCCTCCTCCGACGGTCTGGACGGAGACTCCGGATGGGAGTGCCAATTGCCCAACGGCGCCAGGGAATTGGCTCTCATGTCCTTGATGGCGGCCAGCTGCTCTTTGGGATCGATGGTGAAGTGCTCCCGGCTGTGATCGGTGTTGGTGAGAAGATAAACCTTTCTGATGATTTTGTCGCCGTTCTCTTTGGTGCCGGCGATAAGACCGCAGGCTTCCGCCGGAAGTCCCTTTTTCGCATGATCGAGAATTTTTTCAAAATCGGATCTGGCCAGACTTATCATTGGGATCTTTCTCCTTGTATTGCTCTATTGGCTCCCTGTGGCCCGGAGACGTTGGTTTTTCTCCGGATCCCGAAGCAGGCCGACGCTCTGTACGAAGCGCCGGCCCGCGGCGTCAGTGCTTCAGTTCGCAGGTCGGCTGCTCGTAATCCACAAGCTCGGTGATGGTAGGATTGTCGCCGCAGACGGCGCACTTGCCGTTGCATGGCGGCAGCTTCACCTTTCTGAAGACGTTGTTCAGACCGTCGTAGGTCTGCAGTTCCCCCACCAACAGCTTGCCGGCTCCGGTGATGAACTTCACCGCCTCCATGGCCTGCAGACAGCCGATGACGCCGGCCATGGCGCCGATGACTCCCGCCTGGCGGCAGGTAGGAATGGCGTCTTTCGGCGGCATTTCCTTGAACACGCAGCGGTAGCACGGACCCTGACCAGGAATGTAGGTCATGAGCTGACCGTTGAAGCGGAGAATGCCGGCATGGCAGAACGGCTTCTTTTCCATGACGCAGGCGTCGTTGATCAGGAACTTGGCGGCGAAGTTGTCGGTGCCGTCAATGACGAAGTCGTAGTCCCTGATGATCTGCCGGATATTGGAGGAGTCGATGAACTCCTGGTAGGTGTTCACCTTCACGTCCGGGTTGATGGCCTGGATGGATTCCTTGAGGGACTCCACCTTCGGCTTGCCCAGATCCGCAGTGGTGTGAGCCACCTGGCGCTGCAGGTTGGACAGATCCACCACGTCCGCATCGGCCACGCCGATGGTGCCGACGCCCGCTGCGGCCAGATACAGTCCCACCGGGCATCCCAGACCGCCGGCGCCGATGATGACCACCTTGGCCTCCAGCAGCTTCTTCTGGCCTTTGCTGCCCACCTCTTTAAGCAGTATGTGTCTTGAATACCGCTCGATCTGTTCGTCTGTCAGAGCCATGCCGCACCGCCTCCCATGAAGTAGAGAAACTCCACGCTGTCGCCATCCTTGAGGACGGTGGCGTCGCGGCCCTCGCCTTCCACGAATTCATCATTGACGGATACGGTGACGTATTCCGGAGTCTGTACCTTTTCCTGCGCCAGAAGTTCGCCGATGGTGATCCCGTCTTTGACCTCTTTCTTTTCGCCAGTTACTGTTATGAACATTGCAATTTTCCTGTTTACACGTTTGTGATTGATTTTTTTCAGGCGGGCCCGGAGGACGGAGCCTGCTGCCTGACGGCAGGCCCTGCCGGATGCTTTCCCGGGCTGTCCCGGTCCCGCCGGATGCGCCTCTAGTCGCCAACCTTCTTCACGTAGAGGGTGTAGGTGCCGTCGCCGTTTTCGTCAAGGCTCAGGATCTGATGCCCTTCCTCCTTCAGGGAGCGGGGCACGTTCTGCGCCGGTTCGCCGTCGTTGAGACGTACGGCCAGGATCTGACCCTCGTCCAGCTCGTCCAGCACCACCTTGGCCTTTACGAAGGTGTTCGGGCACACCAGGTGAGTTACGTCTACGGTTTCGTCTGCTTTAATTTCCGCCATTGTAGGCCTCCTGTATTGCTTTTCTGAATTCCTCTTCGCCCAGTCTCTGCAGGGTGGCTCTGAAACGCTCTCCCGGATTCGCGTTGGCGGCGAAGAACGCTATGGTGGCATCCGCCACTCTGAACAGCGTGTCGCGATCCTCGATGAGGGGCAGCAGCTGCTCGCCCTTGTAAATGCTGTTGCCGAACAGTCCGCCGAAGCTTGCCAGGTAGGCCGGAGTTCCGCTCCATGCTCCGGAGGAGCATGACTTGACGCATCGGCCGCAGTGGTTGCACAGGGCGTCGTTTTTAATAACGTTGCGGTTCTCGTCCAGACTCAGCGCCCCGGCCCGGCAGGCCTTGACGCACACCTTGCAGTGAATGCACTTGCTGTCGTCGAAGGAAACCTTCATGGCGCCCTTGACGCCGAAATCGTTCTCCTCCGCCTTGAGGCAGTTGTTCACGCAGCCGGTGACGCCGAACTTGAACTTGTGGGGCAGCTCCCGGCCGAAATATCTTTCGCTGAGCTCCTGGGCAAGAATTGTGGTGTCGATGCAACCGCTTGGGCACACCTGGCTGCCCTGGCAGGCGGTGACGGTTCTGACCCGCGGTCCGCATACTCCGGGCTTCACGCCCCCTTCGGCCAGCTTCTCCTTCACCTCGTCGATGTCGTCGATGAAGATGAAGGGGATTTCAATGCCCTGACGGCTGGTCATGTGGACGTAGCCCTTGCCGTAGCGCTGGGCCACGTCGGCAACCGCCTTGATGTTCTCCGCGGTGAGGTTGCCGCCGGTCACCTGAAGCCGCAGGGAGAAGTATCCCTTCTGCTTCTGGCGCATGAAGCCGCCCTTTTTCAAAGCGGCGTAGTTCACTGCCTTTGCCATGTATCTGGTCTCTCCTAATGTTTCCGGCTCTGAGCCGTTTTTCTGCGCCCGTGCGCATGCTTTCGCCTGATGGCGCTGTTATCGGGTTATCAATGCTGTCTGTCAGGTTTTCCGCCTCGGGGCCGCTTTTCCTGCGGTCAGTTGAGCTCCGTCCGACTCCTGGTTTGCTTCTTGCTCTTTCTGACTTTTGATTTTCTTCCTGTACGCCTGTCTGCAAGATGCTTTATTCTTCTTTCCGGCAGGAACCGGCGGCTTTCGGATCTTCCTTGTCTCTCTGCCTCATCCTCATCGCCTCATCCTGCCGGAGGTCATCTGCTTCGGATGACATCCAGATGAGAGGCGAAATTCGGCTCGTCCTGTGTCCTTTGTTTATCCGTCGATTTCGTTTACCTGTCGCCTCCGATAGCCTGCCTGAAATCCTCGATGAGATCCGGCGCGTCCTCAAGACCGACGCTTATGCGCAGCAGATCGTCGTAGACTCCCGACTGAACCCGCTCCTCCGGACTGTTGTGCAGGGCCAGGGTGGAGTCCGGATGAATGATGAGAGTTCTGCTGTCGCCGATGTTCGAGATCCGGTACACCAGCTTGAGCCGGTTCATTATTTCAAAGGCACGCTCCCTGCTGCCGGTCCTGATGGTGAGGATGGCGCCGAAGCCGTTTTTCAGAATTCTCTGGGCCGTCTGGTGGCTCGGACTGGTCTCAAGTCCAGGATAGTTGACGCTGATGCCAGGACATCGATCGCTGAACCACCGGGCCAGTTCCAGGGCTGTGCCGCAGGCTTTTTCCATTCTCAGACCCAGAGTTTCAAGACCCACCAGGTTCAGAAAGGCGTTCATCGGGGCAAGACACCCGCCCAGATCCCGGGCGAAGCCGTTTCTGAGCTTGGCGATGAAGGCGAATTTGCCGAACTTCCGGTAGTCTGCGAATTCCGGGAATTTCGGACTTTTCCAGTCGAAGGAGCCTCCGTCGGTGAGAATTCCGCTGATGGCGGTGCCGGAGCCATTGATGTACTTGGAGGAGGAGTTGATGACGATGTCGGCTCCCTGCTCCAGCGGCCGGGCAAGATATGCGGTGGCCACGGTGTTGTCGATGACCAGAGGGATGCCGTGGCTTTTGGCGATGTCGGAGAGCATGGCGATGTCGGTCACCACCAGGCTCGGATTGCCGATGGTTTCGGCAAAGATGAACTTCGTCTTTTCGGTGATGGCTGCCTCGATTTCCTGGCGACTGGCGATATCCACAAAGCGGGTGGTGATGCCCAGGGACCTGAGATCCCGGAACAGATAGTACGTTCCGCCGTAGAGACCGTTGGAGGAGACGATCTCGTCTCCGGCTCCCGCCAGGTTGAGTGTGGCGGTGGAGATGGCGGTCATGCCCGAGGAGGAAGCCACTGAGGCGATACCCTTCTCAAGTTTCGTTATGCGGTTTTCGAAGGCGGCGATGGTGGGATTGGCCACCCGGGTGTAGTTGTAGCCGGGAGCGCGATGGGAGAAGATGTCAGCCATCCGCTCTGCGGTGTCATGATGAAAGGCGCTGACCTGATAGACGGGAGGCAGCGTAGCCCCGTGGGTTTCCTTCAGATCTGCTCCGTCATGAAGCAGGGCGGTGTTGAAAAGCATGTCGTCTCCTTGTCTTGTTCAACGGGTCGGGAACCGGCGTCGCGGGGGCGATTGAGGATGTCGAACCTTGCCCGTCAGTTTACCCTGTATTGCAGGGGGTATTTAATGCCTTAATTCATATCGGTTTACTATACTTTAGTTAAATTTCTGATGGATGTCAACACTTTATCGCAGATTTTTGCAGCGGAAAAAGAAGGAACGTCGGATTGGCCAAAATATATCCGATCTCGCCGGGTGCTGATTTTCAACGCGTTAGGCGATGAAGGTCGAGGATTCGTTTGAGGCATTGCATTGGATAAAACAGATTCGGGTGAAGCTTGTTCCAAAATGTTCCGTTTGAAGCCGTTGTTCGGGTTTGTAAATTGATAACCCATCTGTCTGGTGGGTTATACTGGCGGACCTGCCGTTGTACAAACCTGTCGGCATGTCTCATTGTACGAAGCAAGGCGCAATTATTGATTAAATTTAGATACGAATTAAGCAAGTTACCTTGTATATGTTGTGTAAATGAGTTATTATACACCCTGTAAGTTGCTCTAATTGCTTATCTTGTTAGGGTATACCTTTTTGCTTGCTGGTTGAGAACAAATTTTATTAACTCTTATGAGGAGTTTTTATGATTGATAATGAATATCTTTAGCAAAACAGCAGGGAAAGTTTTATGGCAGGCGAGCTGATAGAGAGCTACATAAAAAGATAATTGAGTGTCATATATTGAGAAAACCACCTTTGTCTATTGCTGAAACTGCCAGTTTTTTTTAATACAACCATAAGTACGGTAACAAGAGTTTGTGGCTTATACAAAAAGGATAATAATTATTTAAAGTATTTAGATAAAAACGGTAAATGAAACAGTGTTGATTGAGGTATTATGGGAGTCGGACATTGTTTATGAGGTGTTGGTGTGAGCGGTATTTTTTTAAATCCGAAAGGAAATAATGCTTTTACAGATATTGTAAATAATAGAATAAACAAGGTTTTTGTCGATAAGACTGATTTTATCGGAGAAACCATAGACAGACTAGATTCCGATGCAAAATTAATAGCATTTACCAGACCTCGCAGATTTGGCAAAACTGTAATGGCTCAAATGCTGGCCTCATATTATTCAAAGGGAGCCGACAGCACAGCCATTTTTTCTAACAGGAAGATATCTGGTTATAAAGGTAAAAAACTGATTGAGAACCAGATGACTGCCATAACCTATGAGACTTACCTCAATAAATTTAATGTTATCTATATTGATATGAATACAATTGATCGAAGGTATTCTACTTATGTAAACTCTGAAAAAACCGAAAATGTATCTGACATCGTTGACTACCTTGAGTATTCTGTCATCAGTGAGTTAAAGGAGCAGGATGTTTTTGTATCTATATTAAAAAAAGCAAATATAGGCAATATCGGTATTACAAATGCTTTATCAGCTATACATAACTCCTTAAACATAACTTTTGTCATAATTATGGATGAATGGGATTTGATTTACCGTGAATATCGGGATCAGAAAGTTCTTCAGAAGAAGTTTATTGATATGCTTAAAGGACTTTTTAAAGATACTGAAGGACTTGCATGTATTTCTCTGGCTTACCTGACAGGAATTCTGCCAATAAAGAAATATAATTCACAGTCGGCTTTAAATAGTTTTGATGAATATAATATGCTTGCGCCTGGAGATTATGCGGCATATTTCGGTTTTACAGATAATGAAGTAGCCGATATTGTAAGTTCGTCAAATTGTAAAGTGTCACATCATGATTTAAAAGAATGGTACGAAGGCTATAAAATAAAAGGCATTAACACTTATAACCCAAATTCAGTGTGCAAGGCTGTCAGCAGAAACGAATGTATCGGTTATTGGAGCGGTACATCTTCGAATGAAGAAGTTATACGTCTGATAAACATGAATTATAAGGGTATCAAATCAGATATTATTAGGCTTCTTGACGGAATTCGGCTTTCTTTTAATTCCGACAACTTCCAGAACGATATGACATCCATTGCCAATAAGGATGATGTTATCTGTTTATTGGTTTGTTTGGGATATTTGGGATGTACCGAGACAACGAACGGAAGAAAACTTGCGTATGTACCTAACCGTGAAATCAGGCAGACGTTGATATCTTTGGTAAAAGGGCAGAAATGGAGCAGACGCATGGATGCCGTGAGGCGATCCGCCACTCTTCTCAATGCTATTGTTAAGAAACAAGACGGAAAGATTGTTGCTGAGATTATCCAGGAGATTCATAACTCACCGGCTGTTTCTCTTATTGACTATAATACCGAGGATTCTCTAACTTATTGCGTTATGGCTGGATTGCAATGGGCTACACTCGATGACTATACAGCTCACAGAGAAGTGCAGACCGGAAAAGGTAGAGCTGATTTGGTATATGAACCGGATAATCCTGAAGCTCCGCTTATCATTATCGAGTTTAAGTATGGAAGATCCGCAGAAACGGCTATAAAGCAGATAAAGACTCAAGAATACTTTAAACGTTACAGAAGACAGTATCGTAACATAATCCTTGTCGGAATTAACTACAGTAAAGCAACTAAAGATCATCAGTGTCTGATTGAGAAACTCTGATTACACGGTTTTGTATAGAATGTTATAAAAAACTTCTTACAAATTAGATTTGGTTGAACCGTTTGTGAGTAGTGATCTTACTAAGTGTAAATGCGACTTCTTTAGGGAATTTTTATGAAAAAAGCTTAATAGCAACATCTTTGTTAACTGTTGCATTGGTTGGTTGTGTGGCAATGAAGACCCTCTGAATACTCTTTACAATTCTTCTTTCACAGAAGAGGAAAGTCATCTGCTCATGCGCAGTGTGAAGAATGCAACTGCTGTAGAAGAGAAGCCGGCTGCAGAGAAAAATTGAACCTGATTTGACTCCCGGCGCAGGTTCAGATATCAGTCAGGATACGTTCGCTGGCAGCGAGTTCCTTTGGCCGCTGGGAGAGCAGGCGTTTGGTGCTGAAGGGCTTGCCCTGCGACAGTGCGCATTCCAGACGGCGCGGTCCTGCCAGGTGGCCCATCTTAAATGAACTGCGCCATTATGATCGGAATGCATTCGACAGCACCGTCCTTCCTGCTGTCCTTGGTATGTATCAGGATCTGCCGGAGCAGCCGAGACTGGTATTTGTCGTAAAACGCATCTATCGACGGATGGTTTTTGTAGCCCGAACTTTTCACCTCTATGGCGGTTACTTTGTTTTTCTCGGCCACCAGAAAGTCAACCTCGTAGTTGTGCCTTGATTTTTCGTTCATGAAGGTGTGATAGAAGAGTTCGTGTCCGCCCGCGGCCAGAGTCTGCGCCACAACGTTCTCGTAAACATAGCCGAGGTTTGCATGAAGCTTGTCGTTCAGCATACTGGAATAGAGATCGTTGTCGGTAAAGTCCCGGTCCTTGAATGCCAATGTGACAAAGAGGCCGGTATCGGCGACAAAGAGCTTGAACTTTGTCAGATCCTTGTTCTGTGAAAGTCCCGGTCCGGGGTCGTTGGCATGGTATGCGACCAGAACTGTTCCGGAGGATCTGAGTTCGGCGATCTGTTCCAGTACGTTTCCCGCTCTGGAATTCTCCAGTACGCCTGATACGTGATATCTGGACGAGTTCTTCATCAACTGGGCGGGTATTGCGTCAAACAGCGCCGACAGACGGCCACTGGAGTCGATTTTGTAGAAGTCATCCCGGTACAGAGCCAGAATGTCGCGTTTTGCATCGTCAACCTCATGCAGATTGTTGGCTGAAATGTAGCGGGCGACGGCCTGGGGCATTCCGCCCACCAGCATGTACAGTCTGAAGTCCCGCATTAGTTTTCGTAGTGTCGCCTGTCCTACGGGAGCGTGGTTCTGATAACACTCTCTGAGCAGCGCAGTGGTGCACCTGTCCCCTAGCGCCCACCGGAATTCTTCAAAATCCATTGGCTGCATCCGAAGTTTCTTTTCTTCGCTGGGGATCAGAATGTCCTTTACATTTTTTCGGATGGATATCAGAGATCCGGTTTCGATGTAGTCGTATCGCCCGTCCGCAACAAGCGCCTTTATGGCCTGTCTTGCCCTGGGACAGAGCTGAACCTCGTCGAAGACAATGCAGGATCTGCGTCGGATGAGATTTGCATGATAGACAAACTGCAGCTGAAGAAAAATGTAATTCAGATCAGACAGGTCGTCAAACAGCGCCCTGACTTCCGGGGAGGCGGTGTAAAAATCTATAATGATGTGGGTTTCGTATTCTCTTCTGGCAAATTCCGCCACCAGCGTGGACTTACCTACGCGCCTTGGTCCCTCAAGAAGAAGCGCGGTTCTTCCGTTGGATTCGTTCTTCCAATCCAGAAGCTTCTGGTACAGTTTTCTTTCGAACATAGTTGATTCAGGTTGCGCTGAGGGGAGGCCGGCCATTTTTGTTATTCTCCAAAATTGCAGATTCTGGTTTGCCTGACTGCGCTGCAGTTCTTTGTCGGTTGCATATTGATGAAAATGACGTAACTGCAGCAATGTATGTTATACGAAACGTATGATATCCCGGTCAAACTGCATTGTCTGGTTTTGCAGTATCCCTTCTGCTCTGCTGGCTCCGAGTTTGCTTTTTACGCCGTGGTTGCAGAATCGTCAGTTTCTAATAATGAAATTTCTGCAAAATCGTCGATTTTGATTTTAGGAATTCCTGCAGAATCGTCAATTTTATTTTATTCTATTTTTACAAAATCGTCGATTTTGAATTTAGAAATTCCTACAGAATCGTCAAATTTGACATCTCCTTCGCCATCAGGAACACCTTTAAATCGGGTTAGAGCAGGGACAGAGTGGCCGGCGCAACGGAGAAACCGGATCGCAAGGAGGGAAATCGTGCTCTGTTTGGGCGCGATGGGACACTGGCGCAAGACAGGACCTCGTAAAACCCCTGAGGTTGGACAATGGAGGGGCGAGGATGGGTTGCGACAGAACTTATCTGACACGTGCAGGCAGGAACTGACGGGACTAAACCAAAGCGGCTGGCTGATTTGAAAGACACCCTGTCATTTCCTTCATTTCAGTTTTCTCTCTGCTGATGCAACAACTGTTCTTGCGTAGGGATGACAGTGGGTAACAGAAGGAAGAAGGGCGCCAAGGCGATCGCCGCGCGCTTTCCACAGGTTTGCCCCCGGCTGGAGGATTGTCCTGGCGGTTTCGGCGTTTCCGCCTTTTTCATGAAACCTTCGCCTGATCTGAACTCTCCCCGGCTGCGAAACTGAGAGGTTCGTTATCTTCATTTGTCTCAAATGCTTTTGCTTTGAGCCTGCTTTTCTGACAGAGATCTTAAAGCGCGCAAAACTGGTGAGGAAGCGCCGGAAAATGCCAGGATGTTTCTCTGTCATCTTCCATCCGCCCCCCTTTCCTGATGTGATAACAGATCTTTCCAGCCTATGCCGGGCTTTGCGCCTCTCTGTCAGTACTGAATGACCAGAGAATCCTTGCAGTCGCCGCCGTCATCGATATATCCGTTGCCAAGTTCGCCGTAGCGGTTGGCGCCTACGCAGTGGGCCACTCCGTTGCGGGTGATGAAGCATGAGGCGTGGTTGCTCACCGCCACCGAAGCGACGTGCCTGAACGCCAGGCGGGTCGGGGTATCAGTCCATTTGAGACTGCATCCGTGTCCTGTCATGCTGATGCCGGTGTTCCAGCCGAAGTTGCCGCTGTCAGCCGGATTTTCAGCCGCTCCCCAGCAGTAGACATCTCCGACGCCATCCACGGCGCAGACGTGGTTCTGGCCCACGGCCACGTCAATGGCGCTGTCCAGGGCGGTTACCAGCTGCGGGGAGGCGACAAAGCTGTCGCCACCCGATCCGAGCCCCAGCAGTCCTGAGCTGCCCTGGTATTCGTAGCTGTACGGAAAACCGGAGGAAATCTCGGGGATGTTGTTGCCCCAGCAGTAGAGTCTGGCATCGCTTACGGCGCAGGCCAGGTTTTTGCCCACCGACACCTTGGTGACGCTGGCGAGATTCAGTTTTCCGTTCACGGCCTGATCCGACGGGTTCTCAAGCCCTCGCAGCAGGCCGTAACAGGTCGCCTGGAGGTCGCTGTCGATCACGCACCGGTAGGCGTCGCCAGGGGCGGCTCCCGTTAAGGCGCTGTCGCCGTAGTCGGTGGAGCATTTGCCGCTTTTGTCCGAGCAGAACCTGGCATTGCCCTCCGGCGTTATGAAGTAAGTCGACTGTCCGTCGGAGCCGGCGGCAACGGATGTCGTCTGACCGGCAATGACCGGAACGTCGGAAACGGTCTTGCAGTTTGACCCGGTGCAGGACGGTTTCATGTAACCGCCCCAGGCGTAAAGCGTGTAGTCGGAAGATATGGCGTAGGAGCCGGAGACCCCGGATGCCACGTCAATGAAACGCTCTGTCTCCGGCAGGGCCACCTCCTTTGGCCAGCCGTAGGCGTCATCGCAGTACTGGCTGCCAAGACCCAGCAGACCGCTGTCGCCGCCCTGGGACGCGTCGAAGAGATTGCGACCCCAGCAGTAGACCTTCCCGAGTCTTGTAAGACCGCAGGTCTTGTCGTCGGAAATGGAGAGCTTGTAGTAGCCCGTGCCGTTTGCATCGATGGAGATCTTCTTGGTTGCGCAGGCATGGGCACCGTCGGAGGTTTTCAGCGCCTGCCCGTATTCGTTGTAAAGACAGGTGTTGGAATGGAGAACTATGGGACCGAGGGGTTCCATTTCGTATCGGGAGAGTCCTATGACGGCGATAGGTCCCGAGGTGAAGACCGAATATTCGCTGCCATCGATATAGACTTCAGGCGCAATGTTGTCCTGGGAGTAGAGATCCGCATAGTCTTCCACTCTTTTGATTATGGCAGGCTCCATGACCACCACGAATGCTCCAATGGAATTTCTCAGCACGCGGAGCAGCTCGTCGGCTTTGCTCTGATCCAGTTCGGGAATGAGCAGACCGCCGCTCTTGACGCCTGCGGCTTTGATGGAACTGATGGCTGTTTCGATGGCGTCGGCATCGGGAACAGGCACGTAGCGCCAGTCGTAGTCCATGGAACTGATACTGTAGGTGGCGCTGGAGGAGGAACCTGAACCTGAGCTCGAACCGGATCCGGAGCCTGAAGAGCCGCTGCCTGAATCGGAGTCGTGATGGCCTCCTCCGCCTCCGCAGGCGGCAAGGACGATGGCGGCAAAGGCGGCAGAAGTTAGAATCAGAGATTTTTTAAGATGATTGCGCATGGATTTGTTCCCTGTGACAGGTTTGGGTTGAATTGATGGACGATGATGCGGTGTAAAACCGGTTCGTAAGGAATTGTAGCCCCAATCATGACATAATCTGCGACCTGAACAGCAAACCTGAGGGAGAATATGTGAACTCGCGTAAAAGTTTGGAAATTATGGCTGGCAAAGTCCTTTGCAAGGTGTCTGATTTGATGGGCTTGCCCATAACGGATCTTGTTTTTGGTTATGTACATGCCCATGCCTGCATGTGCCGGATGGAGACGGTAATACAGCCCATCAGGCAGTTGAGTCATACCTATGCCTGCAGGTCAAAACCAGGTGGCGATGATACAGGCGCCGGATTGTTTTCTAGCCTGGCTGAGGTTAAATGTCATCTTTCACCCATGTTTCACGCATGCCGTTCGCGATGAACTTCGGGTTGTTGTGTCAGCTACCGGGTATGACATGTCTGCTGGTCCAAATTTGAGTTGGAACTTTGCGATGCCCCGTTTTGGCTGTCGCGGCAGATGCACATTTGGCGGAACGAGGTTTGAAATCGGAGTAAAAAAAAGAGTCATAATGTAATAGAATCAGAAGGAAACTAAAGTTTTGAACCAGAATATCAGCAAGGATTTCCTATGCAAGAAAGCGCCGTCAAACTTTTAGGCAACCCTTACGGGGAAGCAATCTATGAAAATTTCAAATCTAATAATCGCGCCTTTGCAGACAAAAGCCTTATCATCGAGTCTCTTGAACAGACCGATATGCCGCGTTATCCGGTTCTTTTGCGTCCAAGACGCTTCGGCAAAAGCACGTTTGTGCAGATGCTCAAGTGTTTCTATGACATTTCCTACAAGGAACGGTACCGGAAAATCTTTTTCAAAACTGCCATTTACTCCAAAAAACTTAACTCCCACAATTCCTATCATGTGCTGAACTTTGATTTTTCTCGGGTTGGAACGCAGAGTGCCGAGGCGGTTCGCTGCAGTTTTTTTTCGGCGGTGGCGCTGGGAATCGACAATTTCATGCGCAGATATCCAGATTTCGAGTTCAGTTATGACGGCCTGAACAAATCTGATTCCGTCACGCTTTTCAACAATTTCGTATCTGCATACCTCAGGTATTCTGACCAGGGCAGACTCTACGTAATGATCGATGAGTATGACAACTTTGCCAACCAGATCCTGTCGCATGACAGCAATCTTTTTAAAAGGATAACCGGAGACGGAGGTTTTCTGAAGGATTTTTACGCTGCGATAAAAGCGTCAGCCGGTGATGGCGGCTGCATCGCGCGCACCTTTATAACTGGGGTGTCTTCAGTATCTCTTGACTCGCTTACCTCCGGATTCAACATTGCCAGGAATGTGACTGCAAGAGAATGTTTCAACAACTATGCCGGGTTTACCGAAGACGAACTGAGAGCACTGATCCCTCAGCTTGTGGACATAACCAGGCTTGGCGTTGACGTTTCCGAAATTCTGGCGAAAATGAAACCGGTATATGACGGCTACTGTTTCAGCAGGTTTGCCAAAAATACCGTATACAATTCATCAATGTGTCTGTACTACCTGGATGAAATGCGCCTTGCCAATGAATTTCTCTCTCCTGAGCAGTACACAGATCCCGCTTCCGACCATGACGGTTCGAAACTGCGCCAGTTGTTTACCATCGCCGAAGACGGTTTGGCCGATGTCGTTATTGACACTTATCTGTCTGGCAATGATTTCTTTGTGAGCAATCTGGCCGAAAACATCAACCTCAACGAATCTGAAATCTATGACCGGACGCAGCTGTTGTCCATGCTGTACTATCTGGGATACCTGACCATTGATCCCGAACGGTCGAGCAAGGACGGTCTGGCACTTAAAATACCCAATATTTTCATGTCAAAACTGTTTGCCAGATGCGTATCTGAAATGCGATTCAGGTCCAATGTCGCATTCACGCGGCGGAGCCTGGACATTACGCCTCTGTTAAAAGCGTCTGACGACATATCAACGTTCGTTTCTTCCTGCACAGATTTTTTAACCGGGATCTTCTCCAATCAGGTTCTTTCACATATGAACGAAATGGCGCTCAATCTGGCGCTTTTCGCCAAACTTGAATCCCTGGAGGGGCTTTTGGTTGAACTGCAGAAATCTCTGATGGTTCCGGGGGAGGGTGAAAAGTATGCCGATCTGGTTATTACCGCAAATCATAGAAGAAGCAAAGAGTGCATCTACATTATTGAACTCAAGTATGTTGCAAAAAATGAAACGTCAGCGGCAAAAATTGAAAAACTGAGGAGGGAGGCTGCAAGGCAGCTGCGGGCTTACAGATCGGCGCTGGAGTTCAAAGGGCGGAATGTGAAATCGTATCCGATGATCTTTTCCGGCAGCGGGTGCGTGTATTGTCGAAAACTGCGAGGGTGAGCGACCTGTTTGGAAAGTAAAACCATAATTCCAGCCAGAATTTTCTGTGAGAGGGCGCCAATCAAAAGATCCGCTGACAAACAACCGTATCAGCGGATCTCAAGAGGTTTGACGAACGCCTGAAACTACTCGTTCCATTGAACCTCAACAGGCACGGTGGAGCCGCCATCGTCGATCTGACCGTTGCCCAGCTGTCCGTGTCCGTTGAATCCGAAGCACCACGCCTTGCCGTCGCGATCCAAGGCGCAGGTTCCGTATCTGCTGGCCGAGACTGACACCATGTTCTCAAGACCCTTCACCAGTGTTGGCTCGGCTGTCCATTTCCTGTCGGGGCCAAGACCGGTCTGGCTGACATTCAACCTCCAGTCCGAATCGTATGCGCTGTTTTCGGCGGCTCCCCAGCAGTACAGTTTGCCCTTGGAGATCGCGCAGGCATGCAGATCGCCTACCGCCACGCTGCTTGCCTCGTCAAGTTTAGACACCAGCTCAGGTGATCTGACGAAATCGTCATAGGCGTTTCCGGTTCCCAGCATTCCGATCTGATCCTCATAGTACTGGCGGTTGATGAAATACTCGTCAACCTCGGGCACGTTGTTGCCCCAGCAGTAGAGTCTGGCGTTGCTTACGGCGCAGGCGAAATAATGCCTACGGAGACGTCGGTGACGTTTTCAAGATTCATGTAACCGATCCTGGCGTTAATTCCTGATTTTTCAAGCTCCTGTGTGGCGGTGTCGATTTTGCCCCGACACGAGAGTCTTGAGTTGACATCGATGCTGCACCGGTAGTCGTCGCCTACGCTGGCTTTGGTCACGTATTCGTCGTCAGCCGCCTCGCATCCTGAATACATGGTGCAGTAGACGGAATCGCCGTCACTGCCGATGTAGTACATGCCCGGATAGTCAAGACTGGTGTCGACCGCGGTTGCGACTCCTATCCGCTTTGGCACGTTGGAGGAGTAGTAATCGTTAGGCTGACTGCCAGGAGTCACGTACTGGCCCCATGCAAAGAGGTCGCGGACCGAGGATACAGCGTAGGTGTCCGTGACCCCCACCGATATGTCGATGGTGCGCTTGCCTCCTGGCACCTCGACTTTCATCGGGCTGCCGTAATCCAAATCCTGATAAGAACTGCCCAGACCAAGCATTGAATCGTCAGGTCTGTGTCCGTCCTCGAAAAAATTCTGACCCCAGCAGTAGACATCTCCGATCCTGGTCAGGCCGCAGGTTCGATTATCTCCTGCGCTGATTTTTGCAAAGGCGTTCTTGTTTACCGGAATGCTTAACTTCTGGCTGCCGCAGGCCGGTTTTCCTGAAGGCTCCAGAATAGGCGAACCGTTTTCTTCATACAGGCAGATTCTGGCGTTGAAGTGGACATTCTTCAAAGTTTCAAGTTTGTCTTTTGAGAGTCCGATGACCATCACCGGTCCGTACTGGAAATACGGCAGATCAAGATCGTCGCTTTCGATTCCAGCCATCAGATTTTCGCTGCTGGCGTCCCGCGCCACGCCATCTGTTATCCGGTCAAAATGCGGCAGCATAACAATGGCGAAGACACCGGCGGAGTCTTTGAGAACGTCCATCAGTTCGTCAGCGTATTCCTTGGCTTGGGCCGGGATGGCGATTTTGGGATCGCCGCTTCAAAGCGATTTGCTGATTTTGGCGGACAGCCTGCCGGCGGCAACGTTTATCCCTTAAAGATCCGGAACCGACTCGTACTGGTAGGATGTTTCAATCGAGGTGATCCGGTAGCCGAAATCGGAGACGCTGTCGCTGGAATGATGGCTAGAGCCGCCACCGCCGCCGCAGGCTGTCAGAGCAAGACCTGCTATTACGGCCGAGGCCAGAGCATAGTTGTTTTTCATAGTGGTTTTTACCTGTTAAATGTTCCAAATTGACGACTGATACCGTATTGACATCAGCCTTGCATGATAATATCACCACTGGCGACAGTTAATGTGAGATTGATGCCGTTGAAGGCTTGCTTTTGAGATGTGACGTAAGAATCTGCTGATTTTGCGCGTTTGATTTTGATTTTAGATCTGAAGCGCGATGTATAAGTGTTCGTCGGTGGCTTTAGCGGTTTGATCTGAATTCGGCGCTGATCCCTGCCTGTTTCGACACATTCTTCCGTTTCTGAACTTTCCTGCTTTTGACACCCCTCACAGAAGCTCTTCTGACTGACTGTATGAGTTACCAAATCGGGGTTGAGCAGGGTAGAATCTGACAATACAGGTTATGTCATGTCATGGGGGTGATTATGGGCGGCTTGATCCTTCTGTTTCTGTTCTTCATTCCGGCCGGTCTGGTTATCTACGCCTTTACCAGAGTTGAGAGCAAGCGCCCCCGCGGCGAAGTTCGCGAACTGCTGGACGAGCGGGGACGGGTTGTTTACGACAAAAACGGCAAGCCGCTGGCCGTTGACGAATACGGCAAGGTCGTAAGCTACGACGAGGCGGTCGCTCATCTCAGAAGGCAGCAGAGCCGCCAGGGGTGTCTATGGTTTCTGATGGGCTGGCTGATTGCCGGACAGCTTACCAGGAAATAGCGCGCCTTCATCTCATCGGTTGGCGCAATCGCCGGCTTTCTCTTTTCTTTCAGGCGCCTGTGGCACTGTATCTTCAAATTGCCACTACCGCAGGCAAATTCTCAAGATCTATCAACCAAGCTCTGTTCGGGCATGGGGTTAGAACCCTCCTGCCGTGTCTTCTGACATAAGGCAAACTCTCGCAGGGACGTATAGTTCTTTTCCTGTTCCTGATTTTCGTTTGTTTCTGCGCTCCACTTGACTCAACCGTTTTGCGCATCAGTCTTAACTTTCTTCACAGCGTTTCAGGGCGTCGTTTTCATGCGCGCGCCGTAACTGTCTATATCCTGTTTGCGCCGACTTTCGAATCAAACTGCGTCAATGTTCAGTTGCTTTTACAGACCTTGCGCGTCATGTGAGCAGATCGACTGCCGTGACCCTTCAGAGTGTGGAAGGTAATGCAGTGCTGCGGGTGTGGGTGGGAATGAAAGCGGGGTGCGAGTTTGAACGGGAGAAAGCGGGCCAGCTGAGTTGCTATCAGTCAGGAATTTCAGGTTTCGGAGTTTATTTCCGGCAGAGGCTCAAATCCAACCTGACCTAAGCAAAGTGTATCCAATTTGGTCTGATGACTGAAAACAGGTGAGTCTAATGTCGCACTATGGTTAATCTGACAATATGTTGGTTGTTTTTTTGTTTTTGTAAAATTTTTGTGATATATCACAGATTGATATCTTGACAAGACGAACGAACTTTGCTAAGTTACAATTGTATTCTGATGAAAACGTAATTAAATTACAGACATTACAAAACATGTTGGAATTTTCTTTTGATGTCAGGTTTTATGACATTGTTCTTTTGTTCTTTTGTTCTTTTTTGTGAGGTATCAAAATGAGTAACAAAAAATATACTTTACGCGAAATTCACGAGACGTATCCTGATGCGACGATAATTATTTATTGGAATACCGATGATTATTGCTCATGCGTGTATAAGATTGTAAAGGAAATCAATCCTGACAAGGAGGATAAGGGGCTTTTTAAAATTCTGGAAACCGACCCGTTGGTCACTTCTGACAAGCATTATGATGTTAACAGCGTGGACGAACGCCCCAATGGCGAAATTGTGGTATCGCTGGACGCGTATTGAACAAGCTAAAACAGGTGACGAAGCTGGCGATCTGAAACTGTGTCCATGCCCGACGGCAGTTGCTGTTGCCAAAGGACGCCAGAGGACCAATGATTCGCAAGGTCAGTCGGACGGCCCTGGGATTGCCGCCGGGATCGCCTGACTTTTCAGGATCCGTCGCCCTGTTGCCGGGCGAGCCAGCCATCCTACGGCGCGCCGATCCCGCCCGGTTTCTAATCCGGTCCGGCGCGGATCTTCTCCTGGCCGCTTTTTAGGCACATGTAACCTGGTTTCCCGACCATGCTCACGGATGCGGGGCGGAGCCGGATGACAGCGGTTCCGAAATTCTTCCTTTTCATTTCAGATCCTTCTTTCCAATCAGCGCCTTTTCCTGTCAGATTTCGCCAACAACCGCTTTTTCTGTTGCGGAGATTTTGCATGGGTCTGATTTTGTGAGAGAATCGCGGAAATTGCCTGAAAGACTCAACCAATCGGATCTGGTGTTTTTGAAGATGCACGGAAATTTTCTCATGAAAAAACTAATCGCTTCGCTGCTTGGCGCAGCCTGTTTTGCCACTCCTGCCGCCGCAGGCCTTATGGGCATGGATGCCGAGGAGGAGCATGGCATCGAGGAGGGGCGCTACGCGCCTCTGGTCAACGGCGCCTACCGCAACAGCGGCGCGTTTTTCTGCTCATCCGAGCCGGACAACGACTGCTACAGAAAACTCAAAGGCATGAAGCTGACCTCAGGTGAGAAGGCTCTTGCCTCGCCGACGCCGCTGGCCGGCGATCTGGTTGTCTCCAGAGACGGATCCGGACGCGTCACCGTCTCCGGCGTGATGGCGGTTTTCGGCGAGTGCGTGATCTCCACCGGATTTCCGCAGGAACGGCAGGCGGCATACGATCAGTTCGTTCCCGCCGCGGCCGCCTGCGAAGATGCCGAGCATGGAAACGGGGCGGTGAAATGTCCTTTTGTTTTCACCTACCTGCCAGAGCTGGGCGACGCTCCTGTAACTCTGACTGTGGAACCGGCTGACGGCAGCGGCGATCAGAATCGCGCCCGGCTGGCGCTTTCCGTCAGTCTGGCCCAGGAGGTCAGAGATGTCTCCCCGGAGTGCGTCAGCGTCATTGAAAAGACCGGCTTTGCGTTCCAGACCGAGGAAGAGAATCGCAAGGCGAGACTTGCCGGAGCAAAGCTTGCTTTCCTCAGCGCTGACGCCACCCTTAACGCCGAGTGGAGCAGGCTGGACAAGTTTCAGAAGAATGTGCTTCTGCCGTCACAACGTCAGTGGATCCGCGACAAGGACAAGAAGTGCGGCGCGGTGAACATGAAGGGAGACGAGGCGGCTCTTGAGAAAATGTACCGCTGTCAGACCGAAATGACGGAAAGACGCATTCCGGCCCTGTACGAGGGCAGCTGACGCCCGGTTTGAAAACCGGGATCAGCAGGAAAGACGGGGCTGAGACAGCCGGAGATCCGGGACAAATCCTGAAAGGGAACGCGACCGCCACGGGATTGACTCTTGATGCCGATTGTTCAGGTCGCGTTTCTTCGGAAAATGCCGACAGAACCGGCAGAGCGTCAGTACCGGTCGATGCGGAACATTTCGCCGTTGTCGGTGTAGTAGCCGCCGCCCAGATTCTGGCGGTAATGCATCTCGCCGTCCCGGGAGTAGCTGCCGCCTCCGAAATCCTGATAAACGTGGTCATCGAAGGTTGTGGTGTTGCCGAAGCGATTGACCGAATGGATTTCGCCATCGATGATCACGTTGTTTCCGGACTGGATGACGTTGTGGCATCTTCCGTTGACGCAGATGGTTTCAGACTGCGCCGATGCGGCGCATATGCAGAGCGCAAGAAATATCAGTGATTTTTTCATTGTTGTTTCTCCTTGTTCCAACTGCGCTTATGATTGTCCGGTTTCGCTTTCGATGCAACAGCGATGAACGGAATTTTTGTCAGAAGTGTACGCAAGATGTCATTTCCGAGGCAGCCGCCCAGCGTCAGGAAGTTCGGTGTTCCGACGAGGTTTGGGGATTTGGCCTCCGGGGATCCGTCGGAGAGGCCTGAAGCCAGGCTCATGCGGCTTGCGGCTCTGGCGCCATAACGTTTTGTTTTCGCAGTCTGAGCCATAGCCTGAATGACAGGCCGCGGCTTCTCGGATCATGGCGCAGGCGGGAGAATTTCGCCCTGCGCGGCCGCGTCGGCGCCTGATGGAATTTTCGGATGCCGCCGCTTCGCGCCTGATTTTCCCGGGCGTCTTCGCAACGCGCGGATGGGTAAAGTTTCGATACTTTTAGGATCTTCACTATGGATACGACTCTGAAGTCCGTGGATGCCGCCGCCGGCGGAACCGTCAAGCCGTGCCCGATAGTCGTGTGCACCGACAACAATTACGCCCGGTACGCGCTTCCGCTGTTTCAGTCCATTGCGGTCAACACCGCGCAGGATCTGTCCTTTTTTTGTCATCCACTCCAGACTGGACGATGACAACCGGCGCCGAATCGAAAAGGTCGCCACCGCCAGCGGCCGACATACCGTCGAGTTCATCGAGTTCGATTTCCTCGCCTGGTGCCGAAAAACACCGTTCAGACCCGAGGATTTCAGACCGTTTCGCAACACCCGTGACTGCTACGACAATTACAGCAGACTGTTCCTGTCGCAGCTCTTTTACCGGGAAAGAGGCATCCCGTATCTGCTGTATCTTGATGTGGATATCGTGGTCAACGGCAGTCTGGATACAATCTTATCCTTCATCCCCGAAATCGATCTTATGGGGGCGGTGACGGATGACGACAGGATCAGAAATCGGCAGTCGGGCGGAAGATACATCAATTCCGGGGTGCTGCTGCTCAATCTCATGGCCATTGACGAATTCGTCTTCACATACAAGGCCCTGGCTTACGATCAGGCCAACCGCGACCACATGAAGTACTTCGATCAGGATATCATCAACGGCGTGGTGCCAGCCGGGCGGCTTTATCCGCTAGATTGCAAATACAATCTTCAGGATGGGGATTCGCCGAATCTCAAAGAGGCGGTGATCCTGCATTTCACCGGCGCCAAGCCCTGGAACCGGAACTATATGTGGCGGAAGAAAAAGCGCATCTGGTACGCCTATCATTTATCAAGCTGGATGGCTCTGCTGGGATTTGCTCCGGGGCGCGGCACCGCACGGCTGATATACGCCGCCATAATGGCGATCCGGCCGCTGCTGAATACAGCCAAGAGACTGAGGAAGCATCTGGTTTCAGGCAAGTGAGAACCGATTCCGTTGACCTGTCTCAGGATCGGGCGATCGCAGGGGTGGCGCGATGAAGGAGGAGTTCGGATCAGCACGCATTATGAAACGGGACAGGAAGACGCAACTGCGCTGGCGTCAGGATCCCGCCTGTCGCCTGCGGGTATTCTGAGACGTATGCGAAAGAATCCTTTTCATTTTATCCTGGTTCTGACCGCCATTGCTGCCATGGCGCGACGGAAAAGCGCAGCCGCGGATCATGCGCTTCCCAATGCGGGGCTTCAGAAGGAGTTGTGCTCCGAGATCCTGTTTTTGATGTCCCCGAACAGCAGAGTCATGATCTGATTGCGGATCCTGGTGTAACGTTTGCCTGCGATGATCTCGGACCGGTTGCGCGGACGCTGAAACGGCACTTGGAGCTCGGCGATGATCTGTCCGGGATGACCCTTCATGAGAATGATGCGATCCGACAGCGTGATGGCCTCATCCACATCCTGCGTGGCGTGTATTACGGTTTTGCGCGGGCTGCCGGCTTCTCCTTCGGATACCTTCAGCAGCATGTCCTGCAGCGTGGCGCGGCTGGCCGAATCCGCTTTGGCGAACGGATCGTCAAGGAGAATGATGTCCGAATCCGACACCAGGGCTCTGGCCTGGGATCCGTTTGCGGCGGCACCGGAACCGGAACCTGCCTTTTCATGTTCTTCAAGATATTCCGCGTTGGGAATGCGGCGCAGGAACATTCCCTTCGGAGCGGCATTACCGCCGCGGCCAATCTCCCTGCTAGCGCCGAGCTGCAAGAACCCGAATTCCATGGTGCTCCACTTGGCGTTGTGGCTGATCCTGAGTCCTCCCACCGCATCAAGGCCCTGAACCAGACCGGCATCGACAATGCTTATGGCGCCGGAGGTAGGCGCAATTCTTCCCTCCACAAGCTTCAGCAGAGCGCTTTCGCCGCTGCCGCGGGGACCGACGATGCTCACGAATTCACCTTCGTTCACGCTGAATGAAATATCCTTGAGCACCTGGACGTTTCTTCCGCTGACGGTGTGAGAATAGCTTACGTTGTCGAACTGTATTCTGCTCATGATCTTCTCCTGTTGCGTTGCGCGCCAGCCGCGCGGGCGCGCTGCAAACCCGCGGGGTGGCTGACGTTTTTTGATATAACAGTTTTTTTTGGATGGATATTTAATACCTAGTAAACAGATAGGTAAACTATAAATATATGATACATGCATTTTTGTTGTTTTTCAACCGGTTATGAAGTGATTGACCACGGACGATAGCTTTCGGTCTCAAGAACTGACTAATGAAGCGTTTTCATGCAGGTGTGCAATCATGGGACGGATCCTGCTATGCGAGGAGCAGGGCAAAGCGTTGCTGACGATGTCCGATGATTTGCATGGACAGAAGAAATCTGAAAAAGAATTTCAGATAAGATGCAGATAATGTCTCAAACTTGTTTTGCATGAGCTAAACTTGTGATGTCCTAACTCGAAATGAGGTATAAAATCCTAAGTTAGGTATATATGTCTCAAACTTGGGATATTTAATTTGAACTTTAAACAGTATATCTTAAAGTTGAGATGTCAGACTTTCGTTTGAGGCGATGCATCTCAAACTTGAGACTTTGCAACTCAACTTTGAGGCATGATTTGGGAATTATGAATGGAACTGTCAGGATTTTTTGTAGTGTGTTTTGTCCAGTCATTCCGCTGCCTTCTGCCTATGCATTTTGTCATTTCTCGGCGCTGGATTTTCTGATGACTGTGTACTGTTTTTTGATGACGTTCAGTTGCGCCAAACGCACCGCAAAGTGAGTTGCTGATCCCTCCTCAAAAAGTATATGCATTTTTGTGTTTCATAGGTTGTCAGACGCAACATGCGCTCAATGACGATTGTGGACGGAAACGGCAGACGCGCCGATCGGGACGAGTATCCCGTAATTGCAGTCAGAGAGGCTATTCTAAACGCTCTGATCCACCGGGATTACGGCAGTTATGCCGATCGTGTGCCGATTTCCATCCGCATGTATCGGGATCGGCTTGAAATCGCCAGCAGGGGAGGCGTATATGGGGGAGGAACGACAAAAATGCTTGGCGCCGACCGCCCCGGATCAAGGAACGAAACTTTGATCTCTATGCTTGAAATGCTCAAGATCGCCGAGAACAGATATTCAGGGATTCCCACCATGCAGAAGGCTATGGAGTCCTATGATCTTCCTGAGCCAGAATTCAAAGTGCTGAGGGGAGATTTCATTGTTACTCTCAGAAGCGGAGTTTGCTCGCCTCAAAATTGGTCGCAAACCCCGGGAGAGGACGTTAAAGCAATTGAAATGAAGCAAACCGCAGAAGGGCATGCCAAAGCGGCGGAGATCGCCGAGATCCAAGAAGATCATTCCGAAGCATCGGAGTTGATCGAACCGAACGGCGGACAGATCCGGGAGAAAGGCGAAACCGGCATCGACATCCAAAGCGCTGTCGTTCGATTCTGCTCCGTGCCACGAACACGAGACGAAATCGCAACCTTTACAGGACTTTCCCGAGCTTATGTCGCGAAAGGGATAGTGCTCCCGCTGGTTGCTGAAAAAAGGCTGCGACTGACAATGCCTGAGAAACCCAAGAGTCCGTTCCAGAAATATGTGTCGCCTGACGGCCGGTAACAGTCGCGATTTTACAATGGACTTCCCGCTTAAATTGACTGCATGGACTACCGCTGATTTTTGGCCGCGGCGCGTTTTCTTTCACTGATGTCCGGATGGATGGCCATCTTTCCAGATCTTTCCGTATGCCTTTTTGTCCCTGTGGGATTCTGCGTATCCAATCTTTGGCGTTTCTGCGTGTTCAATCCTTGGTTTTACTGACCAATGACGGCCGATCCGGGAAGAAACGCTTGCGTCTCTCCAAAATTCTGTTATTTCCTACTATTCCTACTTGACTAGTATGAAATTGGGTTTATAATGCCTAGTAATCATATCGGAAAGCGATGTTATTTAAGTTTGGTTTCATGATTTTTTGTACAAGAGGTTAGAAATGAGCAGAATTTATTCCCAAATCACCGATCTGGTGGGAAAGACTCCTTTGGTAGAGCTTTCAAGACTTGCCGAGTCCATCGGCTTCAAGGGACGGCTGATCGCCAAGCTTGAACTGTTCAATCCGGCCGGCAGCGTCAAGGATCGTATCGCCCTGGCCATGCTCAACGATGCGGAGCAGAGAGGCCTTATCGGCAAAAACTCCGTCATTATCGAGCCTACCTCCGGCAACACCGGCGTAGGACTTGCCTTCGTGGCTTCCGCCAAGGGCTACCGGGTCATTCTCACCATGCCCGAGACCATGAGCGTGGAAAGAAGAAAGCTTCTGCAGGCCTACGGTGCCGAGCTTCAGCTCACCGAGGGCGCCAAGGGCATGAAGGGTGCCATCGAAAAGGCCGAGGAACTGGCGAAATCCATTCCGGGCAGCTTCATTCCGGGGCAGTTCAACAATCCTGCCAACCCTGATGCCCACTATCGCACCACCGGTCCGGAGATCTGGGAGGACACCGACGGCAATGTCGATATCTTTGTGGCCGGCGTCGGCACCGGCGGCACACTTTCCGGCACCGGCAAATACCTTCGGGAAAAGAATCCTGACGTTCAGATTGTAGGCGTCGAGCCCGCCTCCTCGCCGGTTCTCACCACTGGCAAGGGCGGCCCGCACAAGATCCAGGGCATCGGACCGGGCTTTGTGCCTGACACGCTGGACACCTCCATCTACAACGAGATCATCACCGTCGAAAACGACGACGCCTTCGCTTTCGGCAAGAAGCTGGCCCGCGCCGAGGGCATTCTGGCCGGCATTTCCTCCGGCGCCGCCCTGAAGGCCGCCGCCGTTCTGGCCGCCCGTCCCGAGAACGCGAACAAGACCATCGTGGCGCTGCTGCCTGACGACGGAGACAGATATCTGTCCACTCCGCTGTTCCAGTAAACCTTGCGCCGCTGAAAAGCAGGAAACGGAAAACACAGATCATGGTTGCCATCCGAGGCGGGAGTTTGTGACAAAAATCCCCGCAGAGCCGTACCGCCTCAATTGTCCATGCATTTGATCCACATTCTTATTGACAGTTTTTGTGGATAAATCCTGAAAAAACAATAAGCCAAAAGAGTTCTTTGAAGCCTGAACCCCGACGCCGGAATTCAGGCTTTTTCGTCTTGGCCCGCACCCGCAGACGTCCTGCTCTGAGCGACAGGAGTTTTCTCGCCGTCGGCCCTTCAGTTCTCGTTTCAATCGCGTCCTTCGGATCCTATATTGCCTGCACCTTGTCGTGACCGGGCAGCGTGGACAGGCATGGCAGCAGGAGAACCTCCCGCGCAGGAGCGTGTTTCATTCTGTTCCTTTCAGATCTGCGCCTGCCGTCCGTTCCTGATCCGAAGTGACGACAAGTTCCTGCGGAACCGTCCGATGCTTCACAGGCCGCGCAGGGAGATCCCGGTTTTCTTTTTCGACGGTTCCTGCGCGCAGGGGGGTCTTAGCCGCTGTCGCGGCCCGCCTGACAATATTGTGGAAGCGGGCCGAGCCGCATGCGGTCCGCAAATGAGGCCTGTCTGGGGCGTGCAGGCCGGCCCTGAATCCTAATCGGCGGACGTCGACCCGATCAGCCAATCCTTCGCATCCGACGCAGGTGGCGCTTCTGTGCGGTTGTTCGCAGATCCGGATCCGGTATACGCGGGGTGTCGGCAATTGCATCGGCATCGGCATCGGAGTTGTTGACAGTCCCCTGTTGACAGATTTCGCGGTCACCGATCCCTCATGAATTTCCCTGAATTTTACCCATGGGCAGGTGTCGCCTTATTTGGCTCATTGGCGCATCGCGCGTCAGCTTCTGTCGGCTCGGACGGCTGCCGCCTGGGACAACAAGAACCGGAAAAATCGGAGAGGCATCAGAGTCCTGACGCGCCGGAAATTGCGGATATGGAAAAAATGTGACAAAGGGTGTAAAATAGAAAAAGTGTGCGTGCGTAATGTTGACATGCACCAACAAGATAAAAACAGTTTTTCGGAGGCCTAACTTGACTCATTCTGCGCTGCTTGTGCTGGAGGATGGCACAGTATTCAGGGGTGTTTCAATAGGTGCGGACGGCTGCAGCGTGGGAGAGGTTGTTTTCAACACTGCCATGACCGGATATCAGGAGATCCTGACCGATCCGTCCTACACCAAACAGATCGTTACACTTACTTATCCCCATATCGGCAATTACGGCATCAATTCGGAGGATGAGGAATCCAACAAAATCCACGTTCAGGGACTTGTTATCAGAAACCTCTCTCCCATCACCTCAAACTTCCGCAGCGGCTGCTCCCTTTCGGATTATCTGAAAAAGAACAATGTGGTGGGCATCGCCGACATCGACACCAGACGACTTACCAGAATTCTCCGCACCAAGGGATCCATGGCCGGCTGCATCGCCGCCGGGGAGAGTCTCGACGAGCAGGCCGCGTTCCAGATGGCCCGGGAATTTCCGGGACTCAAGGGCATGGATCTGGCCAAGGAGGTCACCACCGCCTCCCCTTACGAGTGGAAGCTCTGCAAGTGGGCGCTGGGCGCCGGCTGCCGCACCCAGGACGAGTCTGAGCGCAGATACAACGTCATCGCCTACGACTTCGGCATCAAGCACAACATTCTGAGAATACTGGCATCCCGCGGCTGCCGCATCACGGTGGTTCCGGCTCAGACTCCCGCCTCGGACGTCATGGCCATGAACCCGGACGGCGTGTTCCTGTCCAACGGTCCGGGAGATCCTGCTCCGTGCGACTACGCCATCGCCGCCATCAGACAGTTTCTGGAGGCGAAAATTCCGGTGTTCGGCATCTGTCTGGGCCATCAGCTGCTGGCTCTGGCCTCCGGCGCCAAAACCGTGAAGATGGGTCACGGCCATCACGGCGCCAACCATCCGGTGAAGGATCTGGAGAAGGGCAGAGTGATGATCACCAGTCAGAACCATGGCTTTGCGGTGGACGATTCCTGCCTGCCGGAAAACCTGAAGATCACCCACCGTTCCCTTTTCGACGGCACGGTGCAGGGCATTGAAAGAACCGACTGTCCGGCCTTCGGCTTCCAGGGCCACCCCGAGGCCAGCCCGGGACCGCACGACGCAGAACCGCTCTTTGAACATTTCATCGAGCTGATGAACAGCTACATGAGCAGCAGGAAGTGATAAACAATGTCAAAACGTACTGATTTGCACAAAATTCTGATCCTCGGAGCCGGCCCCATCGTCATCGGCCAGGCCTGCGAGTTCGACTATTCCGGAGCTCAGGCCTGCAAGGCTCTGAAGGAGGAAGGCTACCATGTGGTGCTGGTGAACTCCAACCCGGCCACCATCATGACGGATCCTGAAATGGCCGACGCCACCTACATCGAGCCGATTCAGTGGGAGGTGGTGGAGAAGATCATCGAAAAGGAGCGTCCCGACGCAATTCTTCCTACCATGGGCGGCCAGACCGCGCTGAACTGCGCCCTGGATCTTGAGAACAAGGGCGTCCTGGCCAAATATCATGTTGAAATGATCGGCGCCACCGCCGACGCCATCGACAAGGCCGAGGATCGCGACCGCTTCGACAAGGCCATGCGCTCCATCGGTCTTGAATGTCCGAAAAGCGGCATCGCCCACAACATGGACGAGGCGTGGCAGGTGCAGAAGCTGGTGGGCTTCCCGTGCATCATCCGTCCAAGCTTCACCATGGGCGGCTCCGGCGGTGGCATAGCCTACAATCCGGAGGACTTCAACGAGATCTGCCGCCGGGGCCTTGATCTTTCTCCTACCAGCGAGCTGCTCATCGACGAGTCTCTCATCGGCTGGAAGGAATACGAGATGGAGGTGATCCGGGACAAGAACGACAACTGCATCATCGTCTGCTCCATCGAAAACTTCGATCCGATGGGCATTCACACCGGCGACTCCATCACCGTGGCTCCGGCACAGACCCTCACCGACAAGGAATACCAGATCATGCGCGACGCCTCCCTTGCGGTGCTCAGGGAAATAGGCGTGGAAACCGGCGGATCCAACGTTCAGTTCGGCGTCAATCCGGAAAACGGCCGCATGGTCATCATCGAAATGAACCCTCGCGTCTCCCGCTCCTCGGCGCTGGCCTCCAAGGCCACCGGCTTTCCGATCGCCAAGGTGGCGGCGAAGCTTGCGGTGGGCTACACCCTGGACGAGCTGAAGAACGACATCACCGGCGGTCTGACTCCGGCCTCCTTCGAGCCGTCCATCGATTACGTGGTCACCAAGGTGCCCCGCTTCAACTTCGAGAAGTTCGCCGAGGCCGACGATCGCCTTACCACCCAGATGAAATCCGTGGGCGAGGTGATGGCCATCGGCAGATCCTTCCAGGAGTCTTTCCAGAAGGCTCTCCGGGGTCTTGAAATCGGCAAGAGCGGCCTGGATCCCGAAATCGACTTCTCAAGCGGCGACGAGCGGGACAACGATCACCGCATCATCCATGAACTGCAGGCCGCCGGCTCCCACCGGGTGTGGTACATCGCCGACGCCTTCAGATCCGGCTTCACCGTGGACGAGGTTTTCGAGCACACCAGAATCGATCGCTGGTTCCTGATTCAGATCAAGGAGCTGGTGGATCTCGAATCCGAAACCCGCGCCCGGGGCATGAGCCGCCTTGATCGGGACTATCTCAGACTCCTGAAGCAGAAGGGCTTCTCCGACAAGCGTATCGCAAAGCTCCTGGACATTTCGGAAAACGAGGTCCGCAAGACCCGCGAGCGCTGGAGCATTCTGCCGGTCTACAAGCGGGTGGACACCTGCGCCGCCGAGTTCGCCACCGGCACCGCCTACATGTATTCCACCTATGACGAGGAGAACGAGGCCGAGCCTACGGATCGGGACAAGATCATGATCCTCGGCGGCGGTCCGAACCGCATCGGCCAGGGCATCGAGTTCGACTACTGCTGCGTTCACGCCGCGCTGGCCCTCAAGGAGGACGGCTACGAGACCATCATGGTCAACTGCAACCCTGAAACCGTGTCCACCGACTACGACACCTCCGATCGCCTTTACTTCGAGCCGGTGACTCTCGAGGACGTGCTTGAGATCTGCCGGGTGGAAAAGCCAAAGGGCGTCATCGTGCAGTTCGGCGGCCAGACTCCGCTGAAGCTTTCAAGACTTCTTGAGGCCGCAGGCGTGCCGATCATCGGAACAAGTCCCGACGCCATCGACCGCGCCGAAGACCGCAAGCGCTTCCAGCAGGCCATCGACCGTCTGAAGCTGCTGCAGCCTCAGAACGCCACCGTGACCACCCTGGAGCAGGCGGTGGCCATGGCCGAAAAGATCACCTATCCTCTGGTGGTGAGACCGTCCTACGTGCTGGGCGGTCGGGCCATGGAAATCGTTTACGACGAGTCGGATCTCCGCCGCTACTTCAACGAGGCGGTGCAGGTGTCCAACGAGTCGCCGGTGCTTCTTGACCACTTCCTGGACAAGGCCACCGAGGTGGACGTGGATGCGGTGAGCGACGGCGAGAACACCGTCATCGGCGGCATTATGGAGCATATCGAGCAGTGCGGCATTCACTCAGGCGATTCCTCCTGCTCTCTGCCTCCGTTCACCCTTAGCCAGGACATTCAGAACCGGCTTAGGGATCAGGTCTACCGTCTTGCCAAGGAGCTGGGAGTCATCGGACTGATGAACACCCAGTTCGCGGTTCGCGGCAACGACATCTACATGATCGAGGTGAACCCTCGCGCCGCCCGCACCGTGCCGTTCGTGTCCAAGGCCACCGGCGTGCCGCTGGCCAAGATCGCGGCCCGCATCATGACCGGAAAGAGCCTTGCGCAGCAGGGCTTTGTGAAGGAGGTCATTCCGCCTTACTTCAGCGTGAAGGAGGTGGTGCTCCCGTTCAACAAGTTCCCGGGCGTTGATCCGCTGCTGGGACCTGAAATGCGCTCCACCGGCGAGGTTATGGGCGTTGGCGACGATTTCGCCGAGGCCTACGCCAAGAGCCAGCTGGGAGCCAGCACGGTGCTGCCTAAGGGCGGAAGGGCGCTGCTGTCCGTCAGAAAGAGCGACAAGGAACGCCTGCCAAGCCTGGGTCAGGAGCTCATCCGCAACGGCTTCACCATCGACGCCACCCATGGCACGGCCCGCTGCCTCAAGGAGCACGGCATTCCTTGCAACGCGGTGAACAAGGTGTACGAGGGAAGACCTAACATTCTGGACTTCATCAAGTCCGGAGCCTACAACTTCATCATCAACACCACCGAGGGACGCCGTTCCATCGAGGACTCCAAGCAGCTGCGCCGCAGCGCCCTGCAGTTCAAGGTGGCCTACACCACCACCATGAACGCGGCCTTCGCCACCTGCCTAGCCATGCGAATCGACGAGAAGAAGGAGGTTCGATCTCTTCAGAGTCTTCACCGCATGATCAGAAAGTAAATTCTATCTGTTCTCTGAGACCGGAGTTTTTCAATTCCGGTTTTTTTGTTTTTGTTCTACTGTTACGGAATTTTATGAAGGATTTTGTTGTTTATCTTTCCGAGGCTCTGAACAGAGTTGACGACTGGGTGTGGGGACCGGCCATGCTGGCGCTGATCCTCGTTACCGGCATTGCCCTTACCATGAGCCTGAAGGGAATTCAGATAAGCCAGTTTCCCCGGGCGGTGAGACTTGTTTTCACTCCCCACCGGGACGAGCCGGGAAAACAGGGCGACGTGACCAGCTTCGGCGCTCTCTGCACGGCGCTGGCTGCCACCATAGGCACCGGCAACATCGTGGGCGTGGCCACCGCCGTGAGCATCGGCGGTCCGGGAGCCCTGTTCTGGATGTTCGTGGCCGCCTTCTTCGGCATGGCCACCAAGTACGCCGAGTGTCTGCTGGCGGTGCGCTACCGGGAAATCGACGCCAACGGCAGATACGTGGGCGGTCCCATGTACTACATCAAAAACGGCATCGGACCGAAAAGCAAGGGCCTGGCGAAGTTTCTGGCCTGCATGTTCTCCGTCTTCGGCATTATGGCCGGCTGCCTCGGCATCGGCACCTACACCCAGATCAACTCCGTGGTGGAGGCCGGCGCGGCCCTCAGCATCGACCGCATAATCACCGCATCCGTCATCACCGTGCTGGTGGGAGCCATCACTCTCGGCGGTCTGAAATACATCGCCGGCACAGCCAAAAAGATCGTGCCTTTCATGGCGCTGGTGTACATCGTCTGCTGCGTCGCGGTGATCTGCATGAACATCGGACAGGTGCCGGATGCCATCGCGAAGATCGTGACCTCCGCCTTCGAGCCTCTGCCTGCCGTTGGCGGCTTCGCCGGCGCCACCGTGCTGATGGCCATCCAGAAGGGCATTTCCCGGGGCATTTTCTCCAACGAGGCAGGCCTGGGCTCGGCGCCGCTTGCCGCCGCCTCCGCCAAGACCGGTTCTCCGGCCGAGCAGGGCCTCATCAACATGACCGGTAGGGCGAGATCACCGTAATAAATACATAACCGATTTTGCGGTGTTCCCGGCCGATCTTAGCAGGTAAAAAGGGGTATAGGCATCAAGAACGGGGATTTTTTATCTGAAAATATGAGACGAGGGCCAAGATTAGAGTG
>JAFURY010000098.1 GCA_017480795.1 Succinivibrionaceae bacterium | reverse complement strand
TACCGAAAAAAAGAGCGGCTACTATGTGCTTTCTTTTGATTTCTCCGGCATAGGCACAAATAACGGCATTGACAAAACTCTGGAAGCGTTTACCGACAACATAATCAACGGTATCGGAAATTTCTATCAGCGTTATCCCGATCTTATCCCGCGGGATATACAGAAGATGAAAGAACAGGAACAAGCATCTCTTGAAGACTGCATTATAAAATACTACACAGAAGGAAAGAGGTTCTCCGACAGCACCGCCATCATCAAAAACTTCCTGACCAGACTGCAAGCCTTCCAGAACAAAATAATGGTGCTCATCGACGAGTATGACAACTTCACCAACGACATTCTCAGCAGAGACGTGATCACCTTTGCGGAGCTGGCCCGCAAGGGGGGAGACGTTTCCACGTTCTACCAGGTTCTCAGATCCTGCCAGCAGCAGAACATCATAGACCGGATTTTCATCGCCGGCGTTCTTCCCATAACTCTTGACACCTCCCTTTCATCATTCGTATTCGACAGAATTTACAAAAGCAAAAAATTCAACGACATTGCTGGCTTCACCGAGGAGGAAGTGGAAACTCTTCTGAATGAGACCGTGGATTTCAGCGAAAGCAAATTCTCGCTGGACACTCTCAAAGAAGAAATGAAGAAACGCTACAACGGCTACCGGTTTTCAAGTTTCGCCAAAAATTCCGTTTACAACTCCGCCTTGTGCCTGAGTTTTATCGAGCAGTACGCCGAACTCGATTATTCCCGGATCCCGCCTCTGCAGACAGTATCCGGCAACGACATTGATTTCGACAAGTTTGCCGGCTACATGAGCCTTGTAAACCGGCAGGATATGGACAGCATAATCGACAGCATTGACGTCGACTCCGACCCTGACGATCCGTCTTCGGCAGGCTATATCGGAATCTACGCTCTGTCGGAGTCTATCAAAGTCACGTCAGAAAAAAGCAGACTCAACTACTCCGAAGGCGCGACGCTGCTGTACCATCTCGGCTTTCTGACCATAATGTCCGACGACGAGGCGAGAAAAGTCGTAAGCGATTATTCCCCCGGCGTCACCTATCTCAGAATTCCGAATCTGTACTACAAGAGTCTGTTTTCCAGATATCACCTTTCAAGGCACCCCGAAGCGTTTTCAGAGGTGATGCGCGACACCGACAAGATAGGAGGGCTGGCCAAAAGAAACGACATCTCATGCCTTGAAACCATGCTGAAATCAGCAGCCTGCGCCTTCGTGAACACGTCGGATGCCCGCATGGGCGAAAGCCAGCTGGTGCTTGCGGTGTATGTCGCTCTCAACATGATTTCAGACGCTCCGTTCAATCTCGTCAGAGAGTACAGCGTAAAACACGCCAATCAGCTCGTCTTCAGCGACGGTCTTGAGGAAGACGAATATCAGGACGTGGACGAACAGGCCATAGAGAAGGAGCTCATGGAAGAGGGCGTCATTCCAAAGCCGGACAAGAACGAAAACGCCGAGGCGACATCCGCAGCGAAAGCGGCCAAGGCACCTCTGGGCTTCAGAGACAGATTCAGACAACAGAAAGAACGACAGTCCGCCAGATTGAATCTCAAAAAAGGCCGCGCCGATCTGGTGGCCATCAACACCAAAGGCGGTCCGAGCTACATTTTCGAGTTCAAATACCACAAGAACTCCAACGCCCGGTGCGAAACCAAAGACAGAGTGTGCGACATACTCTGGAAGAGAGCGGAAAAACAGCTTGCCTTTTACATTACCGACGACAGGCTGAGCAAACTCCCGGATCTTCACAAGTATGTCGTCATGTACGCCTACGGAGAGCTGTATATTCAGGAGATCCCCTAAAAGAGCGACTGCAGTCCTGATCCCAAGGGAGCCCCCGATGCCTCGCGCATCTGAAAGCGACGCCCCGGCGCGGGCTTAGGAGTGTCCATTGCCGGCTCCCGCCGGAATGAAAGATCGTCTGACGGTTTGAAGCGGCCGCACGTCGGACGAAAGACGGTCCGAACGCAGGCGCTGCAGGCGCGCGGAACGCGCCAGAGCATTGCCGCCGATCCATAGGATCCCGCAACGGGCCGCGCGAGCCTTCAGCCTCAGCCCGCAGCCTAATCCCCCAGCATTTTCCCGATCTCGTCCAATGTCCGTCTGGTGGATCCCCGCCCCGCGGCCACGATCTCCCTGCCCCGCCGTCCGCATTCCGCCGCCCGGCTTCCATCGGCAAGATACGACGCCACCGCCTCGGCCAGATCCTGGCCGGGATCAAGCAGCGTCAGCGCGCCGGCTTCCTTCATTTTAAGAGTCACCGCCTTGAAGTTGTAGTACCAAGGTCCCATGATCACCGGCCTGCCCAGAGCCGCCGGCTCCAGCGGATTGTGTCCTCCAACATCCGCAAAGCTTCCCCCCATGACCGCAAGATCCGACGCCTCAAACAGCCGGAACATCTGCCCCATGGCATCGCAGAGCACCACGGAGGTTTCCTCTCCCGGGCCGGCCGATGCCGCATCCAGCTCCGAAAGTCTTCGGCATGCGGGATCGGTCTTGCGGGCCAGCTGCAAGACCCCGTCAAAACGCTCAGGGTGACGGGGCGCCAGCAGCAGCAGCGCTTTGGGACAGCGCTTTCTGACCTCAAGATGCGCCTTCAGGAAGATTTCATCCTCCCCCTGATGGGTGGATGCGGCAATCCACACCGGGCGCTTTCCAAGACGCGTCCTGAAGGCCCGCCCTGCCTCCACCTGCCTCCCGTCGGGGACGATATCGAACTTCAGCGATCCGGAAACCTGCGCCTCCTTCGCTCCAAGCCTCAGGAAGCGATCCGCATCCTCGGGAGTCTGAGCCAGCACCCGATCCAGGCGCGATCCGATAAGGGAGGCGAAAAAGCCTCCCAGCCTGGCGTAGCGTCCGGCGGAGCGGGCTGACATCCGGGCGTTCATCAGCACCGTCTTCACGCCCCGGCGCCGGCAGGCGGCCAGCCAGTTGGGCCACAGCTCGGTTTCCATGATCACCAGCATCCGGGGCTTCACCCGGCCCAGGAACAGGGCGATGGCATGGGGATAGTCAAGAGGGGCGTAGCAATGCTCCACGAAGTCGCCGATGCCCCGGGCGCAGGCGGCGCCGGTGGCGGTGCTGGTGGTCACCACAATGCGAAAGTCGGGGTGCTCCTGATGAAACTCCCGGATGAGACGACCGGCCGCCAGGGTTTCCCCCACGCTCACGGTATGAAACCAGATCGCCGGGACGTCCGGGCGGCTGACGAAATCGGCAAGCCCCATGAAATCCCGCAGCCGCCGTCTTTCGCCACCCTTGCCGCCGCCGGCGCCCTTTTTCGGCAGAGCCAGATACAGCAGGAGAAACGGCAGCAGAAGATAGCCCGCCAGGGTGTAGACCGCGCGCAGGATCACCGGGCGTCCTCCGCGCGTCCCAGCAGCCCGTCAAGGGCCTCCATGACCCGCTCTGGGCTGATGTCCGCAAGGCATCGGGCATGACCAAGAGGGCACTGCCTTTTGAAGCACGGCCGGCAGGAGAGATCCTTAAGATAAAGGGCGACCGCCCGATCCGAAAGGGGCGGCGTGTAGTCCGTGGTGGAGGAGCCGTACACCGCCACCAGGGGTGTTCCTACCGCCGCGGCGACATGCATAAGCCCCGAGTCGTTGGTGATGACTCCCCGGCAGGCCGACAGCAGATCCGCCACCTCCGGCAGCGTGGTAAGCCCTGCGACGACATGACAGCGTTCCCGCAGTTCCCCGGGCAGGACGGCCCTGATCGCCTCCGCCACCGGTTTGTCCTTGGGACCGCCGAAGATATGGACAGATCCGCCCCGGCGGATCCAGATCGCCGCCGCGCGGGCGAAATGAGTTTCCGGCCAGCGCTTGGCGGGACCGTACTCGGCGCCGGGACAGAGCCCCAGCGCCGGGCCCTCGGATGAAATGCCGAAGCGCGCAAGGATTTCCGGGGCGGCCTCGGGATGGGCGGTCAGCTGCGGGTTCGGACACTCGGCAACAAGATCCGGCGAAAAATCCCGGGGATCCCAGGCCAGGGCGTTGTACTGGGCCACAAGATGCGGCATAGGCTTCTTGTCCCGGTAGCGCTGGTTCAGCAGAATGTAGCGCATTTCCCCCAGCCAGCCCCGGCGCAGGGGAATTTTCGCCATGAAGGGGATCAGCGCCGACTTCAGGGAATGAGGCAGCACCAGAGCCAGGTCGTACCGATCCTCAGCAAGCTCCCGGGCGCATTTTCTGCGCTCGGCCAGACGCAGCTGCCCGTGGCCGAAGACGTTGGCCACCGTCCGGTCGATTTGAGGCATCCGCTCAAGAAGCGGCAGGCACCAGGCGGGGGCGAAGACGGTGATATGAACCGAAGGATCCTCCCGCCTGATGCGGATGAGAAGACTCTGGGCCATGACCATGTCCCCGATCCACGAAGGCGCCACCACCAGTATGCGCTTTGGCTTGTCTGCTGTCACTTGAGATCCTCCCCTGAGAGCCGCGTCGGGCCTGACGGCCGCCAGTCCGCTCCGCCCGGCGCTTTTATGAAAAATTCCTGTGTTATGGTATATTAGCACAAGAGAGGAAGATGAAATGATTCCCATAGTCAAAATCAACAATTACGACATCGCCTGCATGTTCCGGGATCGTCTTAAAACCAAACTCCGCAACCCGGTGACGCTGGAGGACGAGAACAACGGCAGCTTCACCATTTTCATAGACGAGAACGACTTCGAGCTGGCCAGGATCATCATTCAGGAGGTGACCCAGGAGCTGAAGGACGAGGAGCAGGCCAGATGGGCTGAAAACATGGACGCCTGGGCCTCCAACGGCAGAAGCATGAAGCCGGGCCGCGCGCCCCGGGCCTCCGGCGAAAGCCTGCTGGGGCAGCTCAGAAGCGCCGGCGGTCCCCTGACCCTGTCCGTGGCCGCAGCGTGCGTCGCCGTCTATCTGCTGTTCTTCTTCATCCCCGAGAGCCTGCTTGAGCATCTTTCGGCCGCGGGCTTTTCCTGGTCGGAGCCGGCCAGCTGGTACCGGCTGGTCACTCCGGTGTTCCTGCATTTCGGGTTCGCCCACCTGGGCTTCAACGCGGCCATCTGGATCTGGGCCGGGGGACGGATAGAAAAGACGCTGGGCCGGGGAACCCTGGCGGCGCTGTTCTTTCTGGGAGCCGTAATTCCGGACTACGCCCAAATGCATATTTCAGGACCGAACTTCGGAGGCATGTCCGGTCTGGTTTTCGCCCTCATCAGCTTCTGCTGGATAGCCGGTCTTCTTAATCCCCAGCGGTACGGCGCCGTGCGGCTGCCGCCGGGACTCATGATTTTCACCGCATGCTTCGCCCTGCTGGGACTTGCCGACATTCTGCCCGGCATGAGCATGGCCAACGCCGTGCATATCGCAGGCATCATTATCGGACTGCTCTTTGGGGCATATATGGCCCTGTTTGTGGGCGGTCGCAGACTGCGTCTGGAGAAATAAGGCGGAGCTGGGAAAAGCCGGACGATAAAGACGAGCTGAAGTCCGGGCAATAAAAAAACGCAATCGTGGCGCAAATGCGAATGCGAGCGCAGGCTTGAGCAGGAGCTCGGTCATGAGCGATCGCGGAGGCGATTGCGGGCTTGGGCGCCGGCCCAGGCAGGAGGACGATCGCCTGCATTAACGCCAACATGGGCATGAACGCAGCACAGGTGTGAGTGTGAGCGTGAGCATGAACGTCGACATGAGCGGGCGTGAAGGTGAACGCTGCCGTAACGCGGATATGAGCGCAAACGCGGCCGCAACGTAAACATGATCGTAAACGCGAACATGAACTGAAACGCAGCAAACCCGCCGCGGCTGCAGGCGTAAACTAACGAAAACGCGCAAAACAACCGAACCCTGAAAACGCCGGCGCTTGGAGCACTGCCCCGGCGCGAGCGAAAGAGACGCCCGGACGGAACATGTGCCCGGGCGGCAGAAGATTTGACCGGCGGCGGGGGATCGAATGCCACCGGCGAAGAAACCCGGCGGAAGAATGCCAAAGGAGAGAAAGTCATGACCCCGGCAATCCGCGCCCTGAAGGCGCAGAAGATAAACCACACTCTTTACTCCTACGAATGCGACGTGGACCACGACTTCGGCCACTACAGCGCCCATGAGCTGGGACGGGACGAAAACGAGGTGTACAAGACCCTGGTGTTTCACTCGGACAAGACCTATGTCACCGCGGTGATCCCGGTGAACCGCACCCTAAATCTGAAACAGGCGGCCAGGCTTGCGGGACTGAAGAAGGCAGAAATGGCCAAGCCCGAGGACGCCATGCGGATAACCGGCTACGTGGTGGGCGGCATCAGCCCCTTCGGCCAGAAGAAACGCCTTCTGACTCTCCTTGATCAGGAGGCGATGGCGCATGAGGAAATTCTGGTAAGCGGTGGCAAACGGGGACTTTCGGTGGGCGTGAAGCCCCAGGATCTGGTGGACTTTCTGTCGGCCAGGGTGGGCGCCATCACCGACGAAAAATAACACTCCTCCGCACAGATTCCGGAAACTGGCGTCCGTTGCTGTTATGCATGACGCCGCCGGGAGGAGCCGGCCATCGGGAGAAGACCGAGCCGAAGACAGGCGCCGGCAGAAGAAGTTGAGGCCGAAAGCCAGCGCCGCAAGGAGAAACCGGAGCCGATGGCGATCGGCGCCGGAAACCGACACTGCCGGATGAATTCGGCGCAGGCGCGGCGATCCGATACGCGCCACACTCAGAACATACACGCAAAACAGCAGCCAGAAGAAAATCTTTCGCCAGGAGCAGCCGAAGACGGCGCTATCCTGAACAGAAAGAGAAGGGCTGAACAGAACAGACAGGAAAAGGTAAAAGACAGGCTATGAGCATTATGAAGGCGGTTTTTCCGGGATCCTTTGATCCTCTGACCTACGGGCACATCGACATCATCCGGCGCGCTGCCACCATGTTCGACCATCTGGTGGTGGCGGTGGCCGCCAGCCCCTGCAAGCATCCCATGCTGTCTCTGGATGTCAGAGCCTCCCTTGCCGCCCAGGTGCTCAAGGACATCAAAAACGTCTCGGTGGTGAGCTTCGACAATCTCATGATCGACTTTCTCCGGGAGGAGCAGGCTCATGTGCTGATCAGGGGGCTAAGATCCACCGTGGATTTTCAGTACGAGCTGAATCTCATTCACATGTACCGCACCCAGCTGCCCAACATCGAGGTGGTGTGCCTGCCTACCAAGCTGGAATACTCATTCATGTCCTCCACCCTGGTGCGGGAAATCGCCATTCACCGCGGGCCGATAACCCAGTACGTGCCGGCGGAGGTGGCCAAGGCTATTTCTGACACGTTAAGCAGCAGAACGTAGAGCGCTGTCCGATGACAAAGCTTGCGACCGGGCTGCCGCATTTCGGGCACGGCTGAGACGCTCTGCCATAAACCTGCAGAAAGTCCGCGAACTCCCCCCGGGAGCCGTCCACCTGGGCGTAGTCCCGGATGGTGGTGCCGCCGTTTGCTATGGACTGTTCCAGTTTTTCCCTGATGTTTTTCACCAGACTTTCGCATTCGGCGAGGGTCACCTCGCAGGATGGCCGGCGGGGATCGATGCCTGATGCGAACAGGACCTCGCTGGCGTAGATATTCCCCACTCCCACCACAATCCCGTTGTTCATAAGCGAGAGTTTTACCGGACACTTGCGGCTCCGCAGCCGACTGTGGAGATACTCAGGGGTGAAATCCCCGGTGAGGGGTTCAACGCCGAGATCCGAGAGGATCTTCAGCTCCATGGGATCGCCGTCGGTCCACACCAGAGCGCCAAAGCGCCTCGGATCGTTGTATCTCAGGACGTTGCCGTCATCCAGAACAAAGTCGTAATGATCATGCTTTTTCAGAGGCTCATCTGCCGATACCACCGAAAGGTGACCGGTCATGCCAAGATGCAAAACGGCGGTTTTGGCATGAGACGTCAATCTAGTGCTGGTACTGGTGCTGGTACTGGTGCTGGTTCTGGTGCTGGTGCTG
>JAFURY010000097.1 GCA_017480795.1 Succinivibrionaceae bacterium | reverse complement strand
GATATTAATAGTTTTGATCAATCTAAATAATTGCTCAACAAATACGCAAATTTACCACTATGCACAAACTTACATGAATTTATATAGGTCTGATCACAAAATTGATTTGAAGTTTGTCACAAAATAGAGATCGGGGGCATGTAAAATTCCTCTCCTGCGTTGCGGCAAGAACCAGTCAGGAGGTAAATCTTGCGGATATAGCAAAGGACGTGGAGATCGACCGAAAAACGGCAGACAGCTGGCTTTCGCTACTGGTTACGTCTGGACTTGTCATTCTACTCAGACCTTACTCCCGCAATACTATCAAGAGAATTGTCAAAAGACCGAAACTGTATTTCATGGATACCGGGCTGGCCTGCTACCTGAGCATGTGGAACAATTCAAGAGCGCTAGAAATCTCCGCCATGGGCGGCGCCATGTTCGAGAATTATGTCGTTTCCGAGATTGTCAAAAGCTATGCCAACAGAGGAATTGATTTTCGAAGCCGTCTTGCATACTACAGAGACAACAACGGCAATGAAATAGATCTGCTGATAATCGAGAACGGAGTTGTTCATCCAATTGAAGTCAGGAAGAGTTCCTATCCGGGAAAAGACGCCATCAGGAATTTTTCGGTTCTCTCATCCCTTGCGGAGGAGACAGGAGAAGGAGCGGTGCTCTGCATGTCGCCGATGGTGATCCCCATTGATTCCAAAAACAAACTGATTCCGGTAGGAGCGATATGAAAACTCCGACACCCGTAGTCCCTTTCATATCTCTTTTCTGGCGGGGAAAACGTAGAACTGGCTGAGGATTTCCGCGCCGGAATTACTTTTTTTTCTTCGCGTTCATGTATGGCTGACCGCCGCTGTCGGGGCTTTTGGTTCAGCAACAGGTTTATTGTCATCTGCCATTCTGAAGATCTCAGAGTGGCGCAGAGGCTTGCCGCTCCAAAAGCCGATACGGTTTACGTGGAGAAAACGCTGACAGAGGCTGCCAGAGAATTCGGAATAACGGCAAACGCGCTGGGTTACAAGGCGAACAAAAAAGCGGAAGGCGAAGATGTTGTTCTGTATTCAGTTTTTCCCGATAAACTGCTCCCGGCGGAGGTGTTCGAATCCTATGGGACGATTCGCTTCATCAACGAATTTCCCCTGGTCATCTATGCCCTGCTTAATGGTGGCACGCTGATCATGGACGAGTTTGACGCATCCATCCTATGGCGCTGATGAACATCGTCAACATTTTTCACAACGACGAAATCAACAGAAACGGAGCCCAACTGGTCTTTAATACGCATAATCCGATTTTTCTGGACGCATCGCTTCTTCGCAGGGATGAGATAAAATTCGTGGAGAGGAATGAAGAAACCGGCAACAGCGAACACTACGCGCTTTCTGATTTCAGGACAGCAGACGGAATCAGAAAGGGCGAGGATTATATGAACAACTATTTTGTCAGCCGATATGGGGCAATCAAAAATGTCGATTTCGCTCCGCTTCTGGAAAATATCATGATGGAGAGAGAGGCATCCGACAACGAAAGATGAACCGCACACCAGAAAATACGCGATCACACACGGTCAAGGGAGATACGGTTTGTTTTTGGCCGCGATGTCCGCGCAGAACCCGCCTGCGGTTTCTCCTGCGCAAAAAGCGCGGTCACCCGGCCTTTTCCGCCAGGAATATCGCTCTTCTCGGTGCCTCGTAGCCTTCCGCCGTCAGTTCCGGATTCTGCCGATCAAGAAAGTCGGCGAGAGACTCGGTGCAGCCCCATACGCTGCGGTGCTGCTCCTCTTCGCCCGTCACCGACACGTTTATGAGGCGTGGATTGCTGAAGCCGGTTTTTCTCAGCCACAGCAGGGCCGCCTTTACCGAAGGAATGCACCAGACGTTGCCCATGCAGGCATAGCGATCCTCCGGCGTCAGCACGGTTTTTTCGTCTCCCGACACCACAAGAGTCTCAAGCACCAGCTGTCCCCCCGGGGTCAGCAGCTGACGCAGATGCTCAAGATGGACAAACGGCGATTTCTGATGATAGATGACTCCCATGGAGAATGCCGTGTCGAAGGCTGGCAGATCATGGGGCAGCTGCTCCAGCACCATGGGAAACAGATGAATTCCGGCCGGACCGCCGGCCAGAGATCGGATGGCCAGGAACTGAAACAGATAGTGCAGGCACGGATCGATGCCAAAGACCTGCCTTGCGCCGGCATCCCGCATGCGCCACATGTGGTAGCCGTTGCTGCAGCCCACATCCAGCGCGTAACGGCCATTCAGATCCGCGATTTCGCCGCAGAGCCGGTCCCATTTGAGATCGGAACGCCACTCGGTGTCGATGTCGATGCCGAACAGTCTGTAGGGACCCTTGCGCCAGGGCTGAAACTGCATAAGAGCGTTTCTCAGCTCCTTCTGCCGGCCAGAGGGGATTTCGTCGGCGGAGCCGATTTCAATGCTGCTTCCGAAACGACAGCAGTCGCTTCTGAGATCCGATATTTTCTCAAGCTGGCCGCACCAGCGTCTGAAGTCGCCATGCCGGTTGTCTCTGGTCCAGCTGCCGAGGTAGGGCAGAAGAGACTCCAACCATGGTCTGAGTCTGGCATCAGCCAGAATTTCCGCCTCGTCGGCGGCGAAGATGTCGTTTATGATCTGCGTATCGCCTTTCATTGCTGACGTCCTTCCTTTATCGCCACAATGGAGCAGAAGTTGTAGGTCTGGAACCAGCGGTCGGCATGGACGAATCCTGCCTGGCGCAGGCGATCCCTGATCTCCTCCCAGGTGTCCGGCACCAGCACGTCTTCAAGGGCCGAGCGCTTCTGGCTGATCTCCAGTTCGCTGTAGCCGTTTTTGCGCTTGAAATCGAAGTACTGTCCCGTCAGAAGATCTTCCATGAGGGGATCCGCATTGCACATTTTTTCGCTGAGGATCAGAATGCCTCCGGGGCAGAGGCCGTCATGGATTTTTTTCAGCACCCCAAGTCGACGATCTCTTGCGATGAACTGCAGCACGAAATTCAGAATGACCACGGATGCGTTTTCCACCGGCACGGATGCGATGTCTCCCAGCACCACCTCGGCCGGAACCTCCGAGCGGTACGAGGAAAGCACCGATCGGCAGCGTCTGACCATGGCCTCGGAGTTGTCCACAGCCACCAGCGCGACATTCGGGCTCCGCACGCATCGCCGCGCCGCCACCGAGGCCTCCCCCAGCGAACATCCCAGATCGTAGATTCTGGTGCCTTCTCTGGCATAGGCCGCGGCAAGCCGTCCTATGGTTTCGATAATGGTTTCGTAACCCGGGATGGATCTTCTGGCCATATCGGGGAAAACCTCGGCGACGTTCTCGTCGAAGACGAAGGGCGTATTCGTCTCGCGGGGCGCTGCAAAAAGAGAATCTTTCATGAAAAAATCTGTTTCAGGTGGGGAGAAAACCCGCCGGCGGCGCCGGCACGGGCTTTATTTTAGCAAAGATAGAAATTTTTGAAACAAACTTGATCGACCGCTTAAAAAATAGACGATTTTTCTTGATTTATGGTTGCGTTTGCCTTGTTCCTGACGATAACTACTGTCCGTGGGATCGTGCCGCCCGGCTACGGGTCGGATGTTCCTCCGTTCTTTTTAATGCATTATCTGTATCCTTGGAGGATTTAATGTACAAGATTGGGTCAAACGTGGAGTTCTTTATCAGCAAGCTTCCGGCAGAGGAGCAGAAGCTTCAGCTGCGTCTGCTGAAAAAGTGTCTTGGATACGCCGACAGCGCAGCAAGAAAGGCGGACCGGGAAGGCTTTGTTCTGGAGACCGGGAAGACAAGAATTTCCGACGGGCAGAAGACTCAAGAAGTAATGCAGCGGTAGGCGTCCGCTAGCGCAAGATAAAATTCGGTCTGGATCTCCGGGCCGTTTTTTTTGCCCGGTTTTTCTTGCCGGCCGCCTGCTGTTCCTTCGGCGGAGAACTGCCTGAGGTTTTGACAGGGTTTAAGATTCGGATTGAAACCGAGGTTGAGGCGAGGCTGAAACCCGGGCTGAGACGGACGGAGCGGATCAGACATAACGGACGGACCGAGATGGCGCAAAACGCAACGGCGCGGAACGGGACGGAAGGCGCTGTTTTTCGGTTCGCTCACATCGGCCCAGACTTACGCAGCCGCGACGGACCAGACTTTGACGTGATGCGATCAACTGTCGGATAATACCCGCATCTGAAATGAGGATTTTCCAATGAGCGTGATACTTGGCATCGATCCCGGCTCCCGGGTCACCGGCTACGGCGTGGTGCGCCTTGAGGCCAACCGGCTTTATTACATGGGATCAGGCTGCATCAGAACCGACACCGAGGCGCTGTTTCCAAACCGTCTGAAGCAGATTTACGACGGAGTCTCCGAACTGGTGGTTCAGTTCAATCCCACTCAGTTCGCCATCGAAACCCCATTTATGGACAAGAACGCCCAGAGCGCCTTCAAGCTCTGTCACGCCAGGGCTTCGGCCATGCTGGCCGGGCTCAACGCCGGTCTATACATCGGCGAGTACAGCCCCCGTCTGGTGAAGCAGACCGTGGCCGGCTACGGCAACGCCACCAAGGAGCAGGTGCAGAGCATGGTGGTGAAAACCCTTTCCCTCAGCAGCTGTCCCCAGTCGGACGCCGCCGATGCCCTGGCCATCGCCATCTGTCACGGCAACACTCTGAAGGGACTTACCGGACGGAAGCAGATGGTGGGCTACGCCTGAGGATCGTTCGATCTGGCATGGGCAGACGCCGCTGTTTTTGGGAATCCGCCTCCTTGCTTCAGCGCGCCCCCGCGATCCGTTTTTCCGATCCGGCGATCGCCGGTCCGATATGGCTAAAGATTTTCTGTCAGCCTGATGATGATCATGTAGCAGGCGGTGCCGCCTGCCATGGAGAGAAACATCTTGCTTTTCCAGAGGTGAAGCGCGGCGGTCGCCGCCACGGACAGAAATTCCGGCAGTCCGTGCATGCCGTGGAGCGCGTCGGTGTTGCGCAGGCAGTACACCACCAGAAGCGCGAACACCGCCGACGGCAGATATTTGCCGGCATAGCGGATGAAGGACGGGGTGGGCCGTTTTTCGGAAAATACCGCGAAAGGCAGAAAGCGGGTGATGAGGGAGCCGGCGGCGCACAGCGCCACGGTGATGATTTCCTCCTCAGTGGTCACTGGTGGCCTCCGCCTTTCTGATAGGCTTCTGCAGCAGGGCAAGAAGCAGAGCGATGGCGGCCATGGCCGGAAGCATGAAGGATTCGGGACCGAAGATCGCAAGCGCTCCCAGGGCGCAGAAAAAGCCGATGAAGGCCGAAACATGTCGTTTCTCCTTCAGCCACTGCTCGATGAAGATCACCACGAACAGCGCGGTCATGACGAAACCGATGCCCCGGATGTTTTCAGGCAGCAGATTTCCGGCAAGACAGCCCGCGGTGGCGGCCGACACCCAGTAAAAGTGGTTGAGCAGGGTGATGAAGAACATGAACCAACCTTTGTCGACTCCCGCAGGGACTTTCGCGGAGTAGTTGATGGCGAAGGTTTCGTCGGTCATGCCGAAGATGAGATAAAACTTCTTCCATCCCGTGCCGCGGTAGATCTCCAGCATGGAAACGCCGTAGAAAATGTGCCGCGCCTGGATCAGCAGGGACATGACGAGAACCTGCGCCGGGGCGTATGGGCTCAGAAGCATCTGGACCGCCACAAATTCCAGTGAGCCGCCGAATATGACCATGCTCATAAGCATGGGATAAATCCAGTCAAAGCCCGCCGCATGCATGCACAGTCCGTAACTCAGCCCCAGAAACCAGTAGCCGGCGAAAATCGGCAGCGTCACCGGGAACGCCGCCCGCAGAGCTTTGATAATCATTGAATAATTGTTTTTTAATTTTGTGATCTGTAAAATATTTTGATTGGAAATTATATTGCGGCGGGCGATTTTTTCAATGATGCATTCGTGAGGCATCTTAACCTTTGTGACAGATCCGGCATCTGGCGTCAGGCCGTCGCTTTGCCGCAGGGCGGATTAGAAAAAAGCCGCATGTCCCGAAGGATCGCGGCCGGCGACCGTCGCCGGTCATGAGGAACGAAGAGTCAGCAAACGGAGAATTTTATGATCAGCATGCTTCGCGGGGCGGTGCTTGAGAAGAGGCCGCCCTTTGCGGTGATTGACGCCGGGGGAGTTGGTTACGAGGTGGAAATGCCCATGAACTCCTTCTACAGTCTTCCCGAGGTTGCCTCGAAGGATGTCACACTGTACATTCACGAGATCATCCGGGAGGATGCCTTTCTTCTCTACGGCTTCATGTCCGCCTCCGAGCGCTCTCTGTTTCGCGAGATTCTTAAGGTCAATTCGGTAGGTCCGAAAACCGCCTTGGTGGTGATGTCGAATCTGACTCCCCAGGAACTGGTGGCCATCGTTTCCGCCGGCGACGCCGCCTCTCTGGCCAAACTTCCCACCATCGGCAAAAAATCCGCCGAGCGTCTGATTGTGGAGCTGCGGGACCGGCTGGAAAAATGGGCCGCAGATCCCGACAACGCGTCGCTGGTTCGGCAGACGTCCGGGGAGGGCGGAGCCAAACCGGCGCAGGCGGAGAACTCATCCGTCCGCCGCACCGCCGTGGCCGCCATGCTTCAGCTGGGCTACAACCAGAAGCAGGCGGAGGACTATGTGGCGGCGGCCTATTCCGAAGAAAAAACCGTGGAGCAGCTCATCAAGGACGCTCTGCAGATGACCCTTGGCGGTAAAAGGAAATGATTGAATCAGATCGCATTGTCTCCACCGCCGAGACTCCGGAAGAGGCGGCTGCGGAAAAAAGCATCCGTCCCCTCACTCTCGGCGAGTATATCGGACAGGCCAAGGTGCGGGAGCAGCTTTCCATTTTCATCCAGGCCGCAAAGCAGCGCGGCGAAAGCCTTGATCACGTTCTGCTGTTCGGCCCTCCGGGACTGGGCAAAACCACTTTGGCGCATATCATCGCCAAGGAGATGGACACCTCCATCACCGTGACTTCGGCTCCGGTTCTGGAAAAGACCGGCGACATCGCCGCGCTTCTGACCAAGCTGGAGCCGGGCAGCGTCCTGTTCATCGACGAGATCCACCGGCTGAACAACAAGCTTTCGGAAACGCTGTATTCGGCCATGGAGGATTTCAAGTTCGACATCGTCATCGGCGAGGGCCCCGGCGCCCAGTCGGTGCGCCTTGATCTGCCCCGGTTCACCCTGGTGGGCGCCACCACCAAGGCCGGAGGTCTGGCCAACCCTCTGCTGGCCCGTTTCGGCATTACCGAAAGTCTGGAATACTACAGCCACGAGGAGCTGAAGCAGGTGGTGCTAAGAAGCGCCGGCTGCCTTGACATTGCCATCGACGAGGCCGGCGCCATGGAAATCGCCTCCCGATCCAGGGGAACGCCCCGCATCGCCAACCGTCTTCTGAGAAGAGTCAGAGACTACGAGGCGGTCAAGGTCAGAAAGGGCGTGGTTACAAAAGAGGTGGCCGCCGCCGCCCTGACCATGCTGGAGGTGGATCTTTCCGGTCTTGACAAGAACGACCGCCGTCTTCTGCAGACTATCATCGAGCGTTTCGACGGCGGGCCGGTGGGTCTTGACAATCTGGCCGCCGCCATCAGCGAGGAGTCGGAGACCATCGAGGACATGATCGAACCGTATCTCATTCAGCAGGGATACGTCCAGCGCACGCCAAGAGGCCGCATCGCCACTTCGCGGGCCAGGGAGCATCTGGGACTCAAGCCCGAGGAATTCGAACTGACCCCAGGCTAGGGCGCATGATGCGCCGTCTGCTATAATGACTTGGGAGCAACGCCATGACAGAATTTTCCATTCCCGTGCGCATCTATTACGAGGATACCGACGCCGGCGGGATTGTGTACAACGCCAATTACGTGAAGTTTTTCGAGCGCGCCCGCACCGAATGGCTGCGCTCTTTCGGCATTCAGCAGGATCGGCTGCTTGAGGAAGGCATCGCCTTTGTGGTCAAGCATCTGGATCTTGATTTCAAGTCCCCGGCAAGGTTCAACGACATGATACATGTGTTCTGCGAGCCGGCGAAACTGGGGGCCGCGTCCATTGTCTTCAGCCAGCGGATCGAGGCGGAGGACGGCCGGATCCTGGTGACGGCCGAGGCGAAAATCGCCTGCGTGAATCTTGCCGAAATGAAGCCGATGATTATTCCTGATACTGTGAAAGAGGTGTTCAAGCGTGGATCCTAATGTTTCTCTGGAAGCCGCCAGCGCGGCGGCTCAGCCTGCCGGCGAGCTTTCCTTCACCCAGCTGGTGTTCAATGCAAGTCCCCTGGTCCAGATCATCATGTTCATTCTGCTGATGGTTTCCGTGGCCTCCTGGACCGTGATTTTTCTCAAGCATCGCCAGCTGAAGAACGCCAGAATCGCCTCCGACAATTTCGAGGACAAATTCTGGCGCGGGGGCAACGACATGGGCTCCCTTTACGAGGAACTCAACCGCAACCGGGAAAATCTCATCGGCAGCGAAATAATTTTTCTCTCCGGATTCAGAGAGTTCGTGAAGCTCTACGAGAAATCCAAGGGCAGCGCGGACGCCAAGGAAATGGTCATGGGTGTCACCTACCGTTCCATGAAGGTGGCTCTTTCCAGAGAGGTGGAGGAGCTGGAGACGCATCTGCCGTTTCTGGCCACCGTGGGATCGGTAAGCCCGTATGTGGGGCTTTTCGGCACGGTATGGGGCATCATGCATGCGTTTGTGGCGCTGGCGGCGGTGAAGAACGCCACCCTTGCCATGGTGGCGCCTCCCATCGCCGAGGCTCTCATCGCCACCGCCATGGGCCTTTTCGCCGCGATTCCCGCCGTGGTGGCCTACAACAGGTTCAACACCAGAGTGGAAAAGCTGGAAAACGCCTACATGAATTTCATGGACGAACTTTCAACAATTCTCAACCGCAAGATCATCTGAGGTTAAAGCCGGATGTCCGCAAGATCAAGACGAAGAGCGGTGGCCGAGATCAACGTGGTCCCGTACATAGACGTAATGCTGGTGCTCCTGGTGATATTCATCGCCACCGCTCCGGTTATCATGCAGGGTGTTCAGGTCGATCTCCCTCAGGCCGAATCCAAAACCATGGATCAGAATCTTTCCGATCCGGCCATTGTTTATGTGGATCGGCAGGGTCGCTATTCGGTGCAGGTGGGCTCCGGATCCACTCCGGTAAACGATCTGCAGGAGCTGACGGATTTCATCCGGAGCTTCCGGGCCAATCATCCGGATTCTCCGGTGGTGGTCAGCGGAGATCGTGCCGCCAGCTACGATTCGGTGGTGCAGGTGATGGTGGCGCTTAAAAACGCCGGCGAAAAGAGCGTCGGTCTGGTGACCGAACCTCTGGATACCCGTCCTAAGGGAAAGAAGTAATTGAAACGGATATCCTCCGGCAGCTATACCTTTGCCTTTATTCTTGCCTCTCTGCTGCATGTGCTGCTGCTTTTGTGCATCATCATTGCGGGGCTGGACTGGTCGCGGCTGAAGAAACCGGGTTCATCCGGGGGCGAAATCATCAACGCCCAGATGATTGATTTGGATTCCATAGCCGGCGGGGGAGCGACCGATCAGAAGAAGCCATCCGAAACCAGACGCGACTCTCAGCAGAGCATGAGCGAGGAAAAAATCAGAAAGGCCCGCGAGGAAGCGGAAATTCAGAAGAAACAGGCCGAGGAAAAGCTGAGAATCGCAAGGCAGGAGGAGGAAGCCCGTCAGAAGGCCGCCGAGGAGGCCAGGAAAAAAGTCCAGGAGGAAGCGAGGCTGAAGGCTGAGGAGGAAGCCCGTCAGAAGGCTGCCGAGGAAGCCAGAATAAAGGCTGAGGAGGAAGCCCGTCAGAAGGTTGCCGAGGAAGCCAGAATAAAGGCTGAAGAGGAGGCCAGGAAGAAGGCCGAGGAAGAGGCCCGCAGGAAAGCCGAAGAGGAAGCCCGTCGCAAGGCTGAAGAGGAGGCTCAAAAGAGAGCTCAGGAAGAGGCGCGAAGAAAGGCTGAAGAAGCGGCTATAAGACTAAAGGCCGAGCAGGAGGCCAGACTGAAGGCGGAAGAGGAAGCCAGGAAGAAGGCCGAGGCGGAAGCGAAGAAGAAGGCGGAAGAGGAAGCCCGGAAGAAAGCCGAGGCGGAAGCGAAGAAGAAGGCGGAAGAGGAAGCCCGGAAGAAGGCCGAGGCGGAAGCGAAGAAGAAGGCGGAAGAGGAAGCCAGGAAGAAGGCCGAGGCGGAAGCGAAGAAGAAGGCGGAAGAGGAAGCTCGGAAGAAGGCCGAGGCCGAGGCGAAGAAGAAAGCCGAAGAAGAAGCCAGGAAGAAGGCCGAGGCGGAAGCGAAGAAGAAGGCGGAAGAGGAAGCTCGGAAGAAGGCCGAGGCCGAGGCGAAGAAGAAAGCCGAGGCGGAAGCCAAAAAGAAGGCTGAGGCGGAGGCGCGACGCAAGGCGGAAGAGGCCAGAAAAAAGACCGATCAGGAGCTTGAGGATTACCTAAATTCTCAACTTGGCGGCGGAGATTCCTCCTCGGGCAAGGGGGGCGGAAAAGGCCAGTCCTCCTCCGGCTCAAGCGCCAGCAGCGGCGACAGACTGTCCTATCAGTCAAAGCTTCAGGGATATCTGGCCGGAAAAATAACCGGCAATCCGTCCATGAACGGCAAGACGGTGGTTCTGACCTTCAAGGCCAACCGCAACGGTCTGGTTTATCAGATCATCGGCTGCAAGGGCGATGCCGACGTGTGCACCGCATTGCAGCGGGCGATCACCAAAACCTGCAACAACAGAATACCGCCGATCCCCGCCAGCATATATCAGGAGGACGGCATCAGTCTGAGTTATACCTTCAGCTCAAGGTAGTTGAGGTCGCGTATGATTTTGACGGACGACGCCACTATGCCAGATCATGCGCCGTCCGCAGGTTTTTGTTTGAGGTGTCTAGTGAAAAAAATTTTGTTTGCTATGTTTGCGATGGCATGCTGCCTGCTTCCGCAGCGCGTTCTGGCGGTGCTTGAGCTTGAAATAACCGGAGGCGTGGATACCGGCTATCCTATCGCCATTTCCGACTTTCCGGACAAAACCGAAAAGCGCATCGGAAGCCAGATGTCGCAGATTATCCGCAACGACCTGCAGTTCAGCGGAAAGTTTTCTCCGCTGAAGCTCTCCGCCATGCCTCAGAATCCGGGCGCCGCCGAGGAGATCACTCCGTCTCTGTGGCATGATATGAACGCGGTGGTGGCAGGCACCGTGGCTGTCGCCGGAGGCAAGGTGGTTCTTACCTACCAGCTTCACGATCTCACCACCGGAAAAAATATTCTCAACAAGAATATCAGTTTCGGCGCCCATCAGATCAGAGAGGCTTCCCATCTGGTGTCGAACCAGATTTACGAGGCTCTTATGCATGAGCGTGGGGCTTTTCTTACCAAACTGGCTTACGTCAGCGTCAATCCGAAACTGGATTTTCCGTATCAGCTGGTGATATCCGATTATGACGGCTACAACGAGAAGGTGATCCTCCGTTCCAGGGAGCCGGTGATGTCTCCGTCCTGGGATCCTACCGGAGCCAAACTTGCCTACGTCAGTTTCGAATCGAAGCATCCCGCCATTTTCATCCATGACATCCGCAACCGCAGCCGCGTGGTGCTGTCCAAATTCAGCGGCATCAACGGCAGCCCGGCCTTTTCGCCCCGGGGCGACAAGGTCGCCATGGTGCTGTCCAAGGACGGCAACCCTGAAATCTATGTGGCCGATCTGAACACCAAATCTCTGAAGCGACTCACCAGCAACCGGGTGATTGACACCGAGCCTGCATGGAGTCCGGACGGAAACTACGTGTATTTCAGTTCCGAGCGGGGCGGCAAGCCTCAGATCTACCGGGTTGCGGTCGCCAATCCCGAGGATGTGGCCAGAGTGACCTGGGAGAACTCCATGAATCTCAATCCGTCCGTGTCTCCTGACGGCAAGTTCCTTGCCCTGATAACCAGGGACGATTCGGGCTACCATGTGGCCAAGCAGGATATGGACACCAGATTCATCACCGTTCTTAGCCGCAACCGTTATGACGAAAGTCCGTCTTTTGCGCCTAACGGCAGTATGATAATATACAGCACGGTAGTGAGAGGCAAGAAAAGCCTGGCCCTTGTTTCCTCCGACGGACGTTTTCAGGCCAATCTGCCGTCGAATACGGGCTTTGTGAGTGCTCCGGCGTGGTCTCCGTTTTTGAATTAGCAGGCTCGCTTCAGAATCTGTCTCTGGCGTGATTTTTTTATGCCCGCGGACATGGCTGCAGCAGGCATCTGAACCAACAGCAGCCTGGCGGCGGGCCAGCAGCGATATTAATAAGGATCATCATGAAATATTTACCACTTTTGGCAGCCGTTCTGGTTTCTGTTTCTCTTACGGCCTGTTCCAGCAGCAACTCGGCAAAGATTGAGGATGGCAGCGCATCGGGTCTGGATTCTTCTCTCATTGACGAGTCCACTCTCACCGTGGGAGTGGAGAGTTCGGACAACTACAATCTTACCCCCGAGGAGAGAAGAAAGTTCGAGGCTCTCAAGCAGGACAACGTCATCTACTTTCCTTTTGACAGCGATCGCATTGATTCGCAGTACGTGCCTCTGGTTCAGTCTCACGCTTCGTTCCTGCGGGATCATCCCGAGATCAGCGTGATCATCGAGGGACATACCGACGAGAGAGGCACTCCGGAATACAACGTGGCTCTTGGGGAAAGAAGAGCCAGATCGGTGGCGCTGTACCTTCAGAATCTGGGTGTCGACGGGCATCAGATGTCAATCGTAAGCTACGGCGAGGAGAAGCCGGCCCAGTACGGCAGCTCCGAAGAGGCCTTCGCCCGCAACCGAAGAGCGGTGTTCTCCTACTGATACCGTTTTCTGTTGAACATGCCCTTCCAGCCGGCGGGACGCGCCCGTCAGACTGCCTAAATCCGGCCTGGTCCGGATTTTTGTTTTTCTGGCCTGGCAACCTGATCTTTACGGCCGGAGGTTTGTTGCGCGATATGAGCAAAGCATTGCGGATTGTGGTATTATCCGATGGGACTTGAGGGGTTTGAGATCCCGCGGGAGCTGTTTCCACACTGTTTTTTTAGCTGATGAGGTTCAATATGCCGCTGAAGATTAATTTCCTTGCCGCCATCTGCTTCGTTGCCCTTTCAGGCAATGCCGTCGCCGCCAGCGTCGCAGATCTGGAACGTCAGGTAAGAGCCGCCGAACAGGCGCGCATCGCCATGCAGCAGAGGCTTGAGGATATGGATCGCGAGCTTAACGTCGCCAACGGAAGGCTGGAGGAGGCCAACAACGCAATCCGCGAGCTGCAGAAGAATCAGCAGGATCTCTACCGCCAGATCGATTCTCTGAAAAACCTGCAGAACTCAGGCAAACCGGCGCCGGCCGCAGTCAAAACCTCATCCCATTCCGGCGCTTCATCCGGCGCAAACGCCTCCGCATCCGGCGGCGACCGGGAGGCATATCAGAAGGCGGTCAATCTCATTATGCTGGACAAGAACTACGCCCAGGCCGTCAAGGCGTTCAAGGATTTCATCTCCAAATATCCCGACTCCACCTACCTCGGCAACGCGTATTTCTGGCAGGGAGAGGCCAACATGAAGCAGGGCAAAAACGACGAGGCCAGGCAGAGCTTCATGGTGGTGATCAAGGATCGGGACTCCAACAAACGTTCCGAATCCCTTTACAAGCTGGGGCTCATCTCCGTCAGTCAGAAGAACAATGATCTGGCAAAAAAATTTTTCGCGCTGGTGATCCAGGACTACCCTGGCACCACCACCGCAAAGCTGGCCCAGAACGAACTGTCCAAGATTTCCAACTGATCAACAGTTCAGCACAGTTCCTTCTGGCGGCAGGTGGAAGCCGGATCGATGATCCACCTGACGTGATTGAAGTTGTTTCTTTCCGGCGTCAGAATAAAATTTATCCCTTCAAGATCGCTGTCACTTCTGGCGGTGACAGTGATCTTTCCCGCCTTCACCGTAACCGATTCCACCAGCGGGTAGGCGTCGCGATAAGTCTCCGACGGCGTGCTCAGATCCCACAGAACCCTGTCGCCGTCTTTTCCGATGTTGCCTGTGGAGCATTGATCTATATTTTCCCAGCCTGAATGAACAATGCATAAATCCACCTGCTGCTTGGGATATCCCGAGGCCCAGAACAGCTGGCTGGCCTGGCTGCGAAGCGCAGGCTTGGCCAGCTGAACCTTTTCGCCGGTTACCAATGGTCTGAACACCGTAAAGGCCAGCGCAACGGTCACGATGATGCTTGTGGCCGCCGTGACGGTGGTTCCCGCCAGCAGAATTTTCAGCAGACCGGTTTTGGTTTTCTTCCGGCTCTGGAACGGGGTGCCGGAAAGAATGGCCGCGGTTTCGGCCTCCGGAGGCAGATATGCCAGTTTTTCACGCCGAGTCAGACTGACTGGCGGCAGATCCCCCGCGCCGGCTTTGACGGAGTCCGCATTCTGCCGCCTTCCGTCCAGGCCGATGCTGTCCTCAAGCCGAACCATGGAGTCTTCGCTGATGCCACTGGCATCGGCGTACAGCCGCAGCAGCATGTAGCGCGCGCCTTTTTCGGTAAGGGGAAGCCTGATTTCGTTCCGATTCCGCTCGTCCGCCAGAGTCATGGCCAAGATGCCGTTCATGGGCGATGCACCGATCCTGGACAGGCGCAGGTCGATGCGCCGTGGCGCGCCGACAAATTCGTACCGGTACAGCGCGCAACCGTCGGTTTCTCCGACCTTCGCAAAACCAAGCTTGTCCTCAAGGAGAAATTCGGGATGATCCGATGGACGCAAAAAATTCTGAACGTACATTTCCAGCAGGAACAGATCGCAGAAGTCGGCCTCCGACATCGTCTCCGGCGCATTGACGCAGGATTCTTGCGCAAAGCCCGGTGGGCCCTGCAGGGATTGCGGGGCGGAGGCTGATAGGCCCGACGTATCCTCTTTCAGCGTCTCATCAGCCATCGGCGTTCCTTCTTCCGGCGCGTTTCGGTCCGGCCCGCCGCAGTCGGGCGGATCGCAAGAACTCTCCGGCGCAATATGCCCGGGGCCGGTATTCTGCTGAGAGATCCGATCCGCGTCGGCGTCCGTTTCCGGGCCGAAGGGAGAACCTTCCGGCGGACGGTCGGTCAGTCGGCTAAGAGTTTCGTCAAAATAGTAGATCACGGTTTTTCCTGCAAAATATGCCTTTGGGGATCTTAACCGTTTTGACGGAGCTCTTCAAACCGGTTCGGACCTGCCGCTTCTTCGCATCCGGAGCGGCTGTCGCCTGCTTTTTGCGCTGGAACATCCGTCGCCCGCCTCCTTCGCCTGACGGAAGACCGTCCGACAATCCGTCGCCGTTTGAGGGCGGCTCCAACCTGTTGCTGCCAGAAACCTGACGGCTTGAAATCTGAGCAACTGTGACGGTTTTCTCAAATAAGTGTTGCAAAAAATTTTAAATCATTTAATATATGCACCGTTGACACGGCGGGTGGTTAGCTCAGTCGGTAGAGCAGCGGACTTTTAATCCGTTGGTCGAGGGTTCGAATCCCTCACGACCCACCATCGACAAAGATGGTCGCTTAGCTCAGTTGGAAGAGCATCTCCCTTACAAGGAGGGGGTCATAGGTTCGAGCCCTATAGCGACCACCATTGGGTTGTTAGCTCAGTTGGTAGAGCAGTTGACTCTTAATCAATTGGTCCCGGGTTCGAGTCCCTGACAACCCACCACTTTCGGTCGCTTAGCTCAGTTGGAAGAGCATCTCCCTTACAAGGAGGGGGTCATAGGTTCGAGCCCTATAGCGACCACCATACGGGTTGTTAGCTCAGTTGGTAGAGCAGTTGACTCTTAATCAATTGGTCCCGGGTTCGAGTCCCTGACAACCCACCACCTTTCCTTTTCCTGGTTTCCCCTTTTTATCTTTTTTTCTGTTTCGTCTTTCTTTTGCGCTTTTTCCCTGTTGCTCGCCGCTCTCTGTTCTGCGCCTGAGGCCTTTTGTTCCGCGTCTGACGCTTTTTTGCCCGACAATTTTTTTCATGCGCAACTTAAAATATGGTATAGTGCGCAAAATCGATTTTCAGTGCAATGCTTAACTAGAGGTGGTTTCCTTGTCTCAGGATCAGAAGGTCAACCCGGACGACAAAAAATATGCGAGCCGGCTTGAACGCGTCCGCAAGATGCTCAGGCTCAGCAAATCCTCGAATCCGCATGAGGCGGCCAACGCCCTGGCCATGGCGGTCAGAATGATGCAGGAGATGAAGATCTCTTTCGAGGATCTGGGAGTGATGGAGATCAAGACCATACTGGTCAAGACGACGCTGTCCAGGGCTTTCAATCGGCTTCCTCAGTTCGAGTCCGACTTCGTCGATCTCATCTGCAGGGCCTTCGGTGTGGACATGATTTACAGTTATGAAGATGGAAAGAAATGCTACAAGTTTTACGGCTTGAGCGACCGGGTGGAAATCGCAGCCTTTTCCTTCGAGGTTCTGGCAAGACAGCTGAATTACGCCCGAAAAAAGTTTATTGAATCCCAGCGCGCCGAATATGACTGGCGCTGGAGGTTTATGGAAAGATCCCTGAAGAACGCCATCGCCGAAAACTTCTGCAGCGGATGGGTTCAAGGCATTACCGAAATGGTTACCGAATTCAACGAACTCACTCCTCAGGAACAGCAAAGCATGAAAATCTACAAGGAAAAGAATTTCAAGAATCTGGGCAGCATTTCAACCAGAGAGTGGGATTACGAGGACAACGACGGTTACAACAGAGGTTTTTCGTCAGGCCAGGAAGCGTATCTCAACCGTCCGGTGTCCGGCAGCTCCGAAAGACAGGCTGCCCTTGCCTACTGGAATTGATCGTCTCTAGGGTCGTTTTTAGGTTTGTGAACCGGCTTGGGATCAAGAGGCCGGAGAGTGCGTAAGGAGTGCGCGATGATCGATTTTTCCAGGATTGTTCCTACGGAGTTTGTTTATCCCGGCGCCGCCGCCCCGGTGTCGGCCGGAGAAAAGGATGCCCTTTTTGAAGAGATCTCGTCTCTCCTGAAAAAGCGTAACGCTGCGGTCATCGCTCATTATTACTGCAACAGCGAGGTTCAGGAGCTGGCCGAAAGAACCGGCGGCTTTATCGGCGATTCTCTTGAAATGGCCAAGTGGGGCCGCAGATCGGAATTTGACGAGCTGATTGTCTGCGGCGTTAGGTTCATGGGAGAAACCGCAAAAATTCTGAGTCCGGAAAAGAGGATTCTGATGCCGGATCTCAGGGCGGAGTGCTCGCTGGATCTGGGCTGCCCGATCGGAGAGTTCAGCCAGTTCTGCGACGAGCATCCGGATCGCACCGTGGTGGTGTACGCCAACACCTCGGCAGCGGTGAAGGCCCGGGCCGACTGGGTGGTTACCTCCTCCATCGCGGTGGAACTCATCGAATATCTCCATTCAAAGGGGGAAAAGATTATCTGGGCTCCTGATCGTCATCTGGGATCCTACATCCAGCGCAAGACCGGCGCAGACATGCTCAGGTGGCAGGCCCACTGCGTGGTTCATGACGAATTCAAGTCTCAGGCCCTGGAGGATCTCATGAAGCAGTATCCCGATGCGGCGGTGCTGGTGCATCCCGAGTCCCCGGCCGACGTGGTTGCAAAGGCCACCGTGGTGGGCTCCACATCGCAACTTATCAAGGCCGCCGCGAAACTTCAGCAGAAGATCTTCATCGTGGCCACCGATTCCGGCATCTTCTACCGTCTCAGACAGGCCTGTCCCGATCGCGAACTGATCATAGCTCCCACCTTCGGGGAGGGCGCCACCTGCAAGAGCTGCGCCCACTGTCCGTGGATGGCCATGAACGGCATTCACGAAATTCTCAAGGCGCTGACCGCAGACGATGCCTCAGGCTTCGAGGTGCAGGTGGACGATGCGGTAAGGGAAGGCGCTCTGAAGTCTCTTGATCGCCTGCTGGATTTTTCTGATCGCCTGGCGTCCGGCAGATTTTTCTAGCGACGATTCGGGGAAACCGCTGCTGAGTTTTGGCGGAAGATTCGAAGAAATTTCTTAAAGATCATAAAAATACTTGATGCGCATAGCAAAAGTAATATAATTACGGCTATCAGATGGAACTTTTTTATTTCGGTTGCATAAGTAGCCGAGTTGAAGGAGAAAAAGAAAATATGAAGAAAACTTTACTTGCTCTCGCAGTGGTTGCAGCTGCCGGTTCTAGCTCAGCATTTGCCGGCACCGAAGGATTGTACGTTGGTCTCAAGGCCGGTATGGATATCTGGTCAATGAGCACCGAGAACGATTACAAGAGCAACTTCGGTCGCACCCACGACAACAGAAGATACAATACCAACCAGGCTTTCACCAACAGCCTTGATCGCGTAAGCGCGGTTGGCGGTCTCTTTGCAGGTTACAATTTCAACGACTGGGTTGGCGTTGAGTTCGAATATGATTACCTTGGACCTTTGAAGTTCAAGCACCACGGTCTTGACTACAAGGCATGGTCGAACAGCTTCGCTCTGTCCGCCCGCGGCATGATCCCGATCACCGATGACTTCGAGGTGTTCGGCAAGGTCGGCGCTTCCTACAACTATTTCAACTCCAACTACTCAACCCATACCGCTCACGTCGGTATGCTCCTGGGCGGCGGTCTTCAGTACTACCTCACCGACAATCTGTTCACCAGAGTTGAGTATCAGTGGTTTCACCCAATCGGATCCACCTCCGCAGCCATCGGCATCAGACCTGATGCGCATGTGGTTACCCTTGGCCTCGGCTACAGCTTCGGTTCCCGCAACGTTGTTGCGCCTGTAGTAGCTCCAGCTCCTCAGAAGAGGGTGATCAACGAGACCAGAACTCTCGGCTCCGATGTTCTCTTCGGTTTCAACAAGTCCAACCTTACTGCTGAAGGCCAGAACACCATCGACAATCTGGTTGACGAAATCAACAGCCAGAACATCGAGGATCGCAAGATCGCCGTTATTGGTCACACTGACCGTATCGGCAGCGCCGCTTACAACCAGAAGCTTTCCGAGAAGCGCGCCAACACCGTTGCAAGTTACATGTCCTCCAAGGGCGTAACTCCTGACGTTGTCGAGGGTCGCGGCAAGACCGAGCCTGTAACCGGTTCGGAGTGCGACGGTCTTTCCCGCTCCAAGCTCATTCAGTGCTATGCCCGTGACCGTCGCGTAGACGTAAATGTTCAGGGCGTTATCACTGAAGTTGTTGAAGAATAATAATTTTCAGCTCTTGTAAAGATTGATTACAAACCCGGCTATGCCGGGTTTTTTATCGCCTTCATTTCCCTCCGGAGGAGTTTTCACCGGCGGTTTGTTATGCCGTCGTCCTGTGGTATCATGCGAAGGAGACCAACAACCAGGAGTTCAGTTATGGCAACCAGCATTGTCACTCAGATCAAGAATTACATTATCAGGCTGCTGACGAGAAAGGTGGCCAACGAGATCATCAAATCCGCGGGAGGAAAACCTTCCGGAACCCGCGGCCGATCCTCGTCTAGATCCCGTAGCAATACCTCGTCCCGTGGTCGCACATCGGCGGGATCGAACCGCCGATCCCTGACCGAGGAGCAGGAGGGACGTGAGGATTGATGCCGGCTTGGCGGCAGACTCCGCTGCCGCTTGCCGTCTGTAATCGGCCGGTTCCGTATTTATCGCCGGCCGCTTTTTCTGCCGGCAGAATTCACGCCGGATGAACCTTTCTCGTCGCTTATTCCTTTCAGAGGTATCTGCCGGTTATGCTGTCGGGATTTGTCCTGATCTGCGTAGCATTTCCTGTCGCCACGATCCTGCCTCCTTCATCTCCGCCCAGCGGGCCCATGTCGATAATGTGATCGGCTTGGCGGATAATGTCAAGATCATGCTCGATGACAACGACGGTGGCGCCATTGTCCGTAAGTTTTCTGAATACTTTCAGCAGAGTTTCCACATCCTTGGGATGAAGGCCGATGGATGGCTCGTCGAACACGAACAGGGTGCTTTCCTGCCTCCGATCCATTTCTCCGGCAAGCTTCAGCCGCTGGGCTTCACCTCCCGACAGATTCGGCGTGTCTTCCCCAAGAGTCAGATAGCCCAGACCCAGCTGGCTGAGAGTTTCGAGTTTTTTGCACACCGCCGGCATGTCCCGGCAGAAATCCATCGCCTCGTCAATGCTTAGATTCATCAGCTCAGGCAGCGAGATTGTCCTTTCCTGTTCCAGGGCCTTTCGTCTGATCTCAAGCGCCAGACGATCATAGCGTTGGCCTTTGCAGCCGGGGCAGGGAATGCTGACGTCTGGGAGAAACTGGACATCCAGAGTTATGCTTCCGGTACCGTCGCACTGCCGGCATCTGAGGCTGCCGGTATTGTAGGAGAAGTCGCCTGCCTTCAGCTTGAGTTTTTTCGCATCGGGAGATCTGGCGAAGATCTTCCTGAGCTCGTCATGAATATCGGCATAGGTGGCCACGGTTGATCTGACGTTGATCCCGATAGGGGAGGCGTCTATCAGTTTCACCTCCCGGATGCCATCCGCCGATACGGAAGTTACATGCTGCGGGAGATCATAGCCTTTGAGCGCGGCCTCAAGGGCTGGAACCAGGCATTCCAGGATCAGAGTCGTCTTGCCCGAGCCCGAGACGCCGGTGACGCAGGTTAGTCTGCCTTTGGGAAATTCTGCCGTCAGGGGTTTTACCGTATGGATCTGCCGGATTGAGAGGGCGATTCGGCCCTGTTCGAAGGGATCGTCGCTGATTTCTGAATAGTCGCAGGAGGTTCGGTTCAGGTATGGTCCGATAACAGAAGCCTGATTGGAGGCGAGATCCGAAACGGAGCCCTGGGCGATGAGGCGACCTCCCTTTGCTCCTGCCTCGGGGCCCAGTTCCACCAGATGGCTGGCATGCTTCAGGATATTCACGTCGTGATCCACCAGCAGCACCGAGTTGCCGTCGGATACCAGATCGTCCATTACTCTCGCAAGACCCTCAAGATTGGCCGGGTGAAGCCCGATTGATGGCTCGTCAAGGACATACAGCGCGCCGGTGGTCCGGTTTCTTACCACCCGCGCCAGCTGCATCCTCTGTCTTTCTCCGGTGGAAAGAGTGGAAGCGCTGCGGTCCAGGGTCAGATAGCCCAGTCCCAGCTCCTGAAGTCTTGATGCGGCCGGGAGAAAGGAATCCACGATGCTCCGGGCCATTTTCCGCATTTCTTGTGGCATGGACTCGGGGATCTTCCGCACCCACCGATCCAGCTCCGACAGGGTCATCCTGCAGGCCGCATCAAGTCCAATGCCCAGGATCATCGGCCCTCTGGCCCGGGCGGAAAGTCGGGTGCCGCCGCATTCTGGGCACACCTCCTGCCGCAGGAATTTTTCCACCCGTTTCATGCCCTTCTCGTCCTTGACCTTGGACAGGGCGTTTTCAACGGTGTAGACGGCATTGAAATAGGTGAAATCCATGTCTCCGGCGGCGCCGCTTGTTTTGTTCTGGTAGATGATGTTCTTTTTTACCGCAGGACCGTGAAAGACGATCTCCCGCTCCCGAGCCGTAAGCTGGCAGAACGGCACATCGGTTCTTACTCCCATGGCACGGGCGATGTCCTTCATCAGAGACCACATCAGGGTCTGCCAGGGCAGCACTGCGCCCTGGTCGATGGACAGGCTTTCGTCCGGCACCAGGGTTGATTCGTCCACGGTTCTCACGGTTCCCGTCCCCTGGCAGCGGGTACATGCTCCCTGGCTGTTGAAGGACAGCTCCTCGGCCGACGGTCCGTAGAACCTGGCGGAGCATTCGGGACAGACAATCTGCTGTTCAGCCGCGGTGGCGATGGATGGCGGAACCAGGTGATTCCGGGGACAGCGGTGGCTTGCAAGACGGGAGAACATGAGTCTGAGACTGTTGAGCAGTTCGGTGCCGGTGCCGAAGGTGCTCCTGATGCCGCCGCTTGCAGGCCGCTGGTGAAGAGCTATGGCGGCCGGCACGTGGAGGATCTCGTCCACTGCCGCTTTCCGCGCCTGCGTCATCCTCCGTCTGGTGTACGCCGACAGGGATTCCAGATATCTTCGGGAGCCCTCGGCGTAGACAGTGCCCAGCGCCAGGGATGATTTACCTGAGCCTGACACTCCGGCAATGCCTACAATCCGGTGCAGAGGAATTTCCACATCCACATTTTTCAGATTGTGAACCCGTGCGCCTCTGATGCTGATGGCGTCCGGGATCCTCACGTCGCTTTGATTCGTTTCCATATGAGTTCCGTCTGATGGCCGTGGCGCGTTCTGGCGGGACGCTATTGCTTCGCTTCAGTCGCCGCTGTATGCAAAAAGCCTGCTTGCGCAGGCTTTTACGGATAAAACAATGAGAAATTACTCTCAGTCTGACAACGATTAGTTGTTCATGATGTGATAGGTCAGATCCAGAACCTTGTTGGAGTAACCGATCTCGTTGTCATACCAGGAAACCAGCTTCACAAAGTTGCCGGTCAGAGACAGACCAGCCTTCTTGTCGAAGATGGAGGTGTTGGTGTTGCCCAGGAAGTCGGAGGAAACAACGGCATCCTCGGTGTAGGACAGAATGCCCTTCAGCTCGCCCTCGGAGGCAGCCTTGATAGCTGCGCAGATTTCGTCGTAGGTCGCTTCCTTGGCCAGGTTGCAGGTCAGGTCGACTACGGATACGTCTGGAGTTGGAACACGGATGGAGATACCGGTCAGCTTGCCGTTGAGCTCAGGGATAACCTTGCCTACGGCCTTGGCAGCGCCGGTGGTGGAAGGGATGATGTTCTGAGCTGCGCCGCGGCCGCCTCTCCAGTCCTTCTGGGAAGGACCGTCAACGGTCTTCTGGGTGGCGGTGTAGGAGTGAACGGTGGTCATGAGGCCGGAGGTGATGCCGAACTTGTCGTTGATAACCTTGGCCAGAGGAGCCAGACAGTTGGTGGTGCATGAAGCGTTGGAAACGATGGTCTGACCGGCATAGGTCTTCTCGTTCACGCCCATAACGAACATTGGAGTGTCATCCTTTGAAGGACCGGTCATAACAACCTTTTTGGCGCCGGCATCGATGTGAGCCTGAGCCTTTTCCTTGGTCAGGAAGAGACCGGTTGCCTCGGCTACCACGTCAGCCTGAACCTCGTTCCACTTCAGGTCGGCAGGATTTCTTTCGGCGGTAACGCGGATGCGGTCGCCATTTACGATGAGGTCGGTGCCGTCAACTTCAACGGTGCCCTTGAACGGACCGTGGGTTGAATCATACTTGAGCATGTAAGCCATATACTCAACGCCGGCGGTTGAAAGACCGCCCTTGCCGTCGCTGGCCAGAAGATCGTTGATACCTACAACCTTGATATCCTGAGCCTTGTGCTGCTCTTCGTAGGTGGCTCTCAGAACGAAACGACCGATACGGCCAAAACCGTTGATTCCAAGTTTGATTGTCATAATTTTGATTTTCCAGTTAAGTTAAACAAATTCCTTGCGGACCCTGTATTTTTTGACTGTGCGGCTACGAACCGTTAGGCAGTTCAAAACTGCACTGATTATATAAAATCTTCCCCGCTTTCTCAACAAGCAGATCAAAAAATGCTACATCTTGTGTCTGCCACCCGCAATCGGGCCATTATCTTCAGTTTTCGCGTTTCGGACGGAAGTTTTCTGACGGATGTGCTCCGGGATTCCGATTTTCCCGACAGGACCGCCTATGCCCCGGAAAACCAGATGGCCGTTACCCGCCATAATGCCGTCCCTTCCGGAACTTTCATGCCCCGGAAAATCTCCGTCCCGGGCATGACGCTGGCTCTGCTCACAAAATCCGCAGTCGCAAGGCCGACTGGGAGAAAGTGGCGATTTCAGATGGTCTTTTGTGTCAAAATGCGCCGGCGCGGGGTTGAACACGATAGCGTGACGCCGGCTCTTCCGTTTCTCACCCCCTCTGACATGCGATCCGAGACGGAAGCGCCGTTCCTGGCCGCTGCTGCCGATACTGCATTTTGTGGTTTGTCCGCGGAATGACACAACTTTTTGTTCAAAGTTTGTTTTGCGTCAAGTTTATTTTAGGATCTTGCGTCTTGATTGTCAGTAACATCACACATTTGACCGTGGCGATTTGCGACAATTGAGCAGTATTGATGTTTTTTTTGTTTGGTACGAATTATGACTTCACTTGTTGAACAGTTGGCTGAAAGAAAGCAGATTTCCAGTGACTACATTGATGCGGAAGGAAAGAAGCAGATCATTTCGGCCGAGAATAAGGCTGCCGTGCTGGAAGCTATGGGTTACGCGGTTGACGACGAAAAGAAACTGGCCGCTCAGATCGAGGAAGAGGACAAGGAGTACTGGCAGTCGGTGCTGGATCCGGTGCTGGTGGTCAAGGAGAACAACGACATCGTCCTCAAAGCCAGACTTCCGGAAAAATCCGCCGAAAGCAAACTCTCCTACACTGTCGCCCTTGAGAATTCGGTGGTGAAGGAAGGAACCATCAGCGCCGCCGGTTTCAGCAAGTCCGACGAAAAGAAAATCGGCAAAACCAATTATGTTCTGAAGAATCTCATTCTTCGCGTTCCTGACATCCCGATGGGCTATCACCGCGTCACCCTGGAGGTTGACGGCAAGAAGTCCAACACCCTCCGTCTTATCGTGGTTCCGAAGCAGTGCTACAAGCCTGAGAAGATCGCTCAGGGCGGCAAGGTCTGGGGCCCTAGCGTGCAGCTTTACACTCTCAGAAGCGAAAGAAACTGGGGCGTGGGCGATTTCGGCGATCTGAAGGATCTCATCATACGGCTCGGATCCTGGGGCGCTGGCTTTGTCGGACTCAATCCTATTCACGAGCTGTTCCCGGCCAATCCGGAATCGGCTAGTCCTTATTCGCCTTCCACCAGAAGATGGATCAATGTGGTCTACATCAACGTGGAACAGACTCCGGAGTACGAGGCGTGCCAGGAGGCGAAGCAGCTGGTGGATTCGCCGGAATTCCAGAAGCGGCTTGCGGATCTCAGGGCCACCGAGTATGTGAACTATACCGGCGTGATGCAGGCCAAGCTTGAGGTTCTCAAGAAGATCTATGAGAACGCCAGACTGCACAAGGATACCAAGAGCGCACGGGGCAAGGCCTTCCGCGCCTTCTGCGAGGCCGGCGGGGACAGTCTGAACCAGATTGCGGTCTATGACGCTCTCCAGGCCTCCTATTACGCCCAGGGCAAGAACGCCTGGGGCTGGCCGGCCGAAGACTGGGAGGAGAAGTACAGAAAGTACCAGAATCCTGAAGTGGCTCAGTGGGCCAAGGATCACGAGGACGATGTGTACTTCTACAAGTATCTGCAGTTCCTGGCCGACGAGCAGATGGAGGCCGCCAACCAGGCTGCCAAGGCCGCGGACATGGCGGTGGGCATATATCGCGACCTGGCTGTGGGCGTGTCCTCGGGCTCGGCCGAAATCTGGGCGAATTCCGAAATCTACTGTCCGGGCGCCTCTATCGGCTGTCCTCCTGATCCACTGGGACCTAACGGTCAGAACTGGGGGCTGCCACCAATGGATCCGAACAAGCTGTTCAAGCAACAGTATCAGCCGATCATTGATCTGTTCCGCTCCAACATGAAATCCTGCGGATCTCTGCGTATCGACCACGCCATGAGCCTTTACCGCCTGTGGTGGGTGCCTAACAAGAACGGCAACTCCGATGCGGCCAAGGGAGCCTATCTGCTTTACCGCGTGGAGGACATGATCGGCATTCTCGCCCTGGAATCCCACCGCAACAAGTGCATGATCATCGGCGAGGATCTGGGCACCGTTCCTGAAATCATGAAGAAGCTTCTGCCTGAAAGCGGCATCTACTCCTACAAGATCTTCTTCTTCGAAACCTCGAAGAAGGACGGCGGCTACATTTCCACCAAGGATTATCCGGTTCAGGCCATGAGCGCTCTGACCACTCACGACATGGCCACCCTCAAGGGCTTCTGGCACTGCGACGATCTCAAACTTGGCCGGAAGATCGGAGTCTACAAGACCGACGAGATCATGAACAACCTCATGGACGACCGGCTCAAGAGCAAGCAGAAGATCCTCGACAGCCTCGGCGGTCACAACATTCTTCCGGATTCGGTCAACCGCAACGCCCTTTACTGCGGCATGACCACCGATCTGAATCACGCCATGCAGCTGCACATGTGCAACGGCTCCTGCGCGCTGTTCAGCACCCAGCTGGAGGACTGGATCGAGATGGAGAAGCCGGTGAACATTCCTGGCACCAGCAGCGAGTATCCAAACTGGAGAAGAAAGCTGAGCAAGAACATCAGCGAAATCTTCGGCGACGAGAAACTTCACAGTCTTGCCACCAGGATGACCGAGGCCAGAAACGCGGCCGCCGAAAGGATGAGGCAGAAGTAAGACGGACTCCTCGTGCCTGGAGTTTCTGCTGCGCCGGTTGCTATGCCGCCGGCGTCTGTCCGAAAAATTCCGACGTGACGTTGAAATCCGCCTTTTTTGATTTGAATTAATTTTTTAGTTGTTTATGATCTGAAACAGGTGCTTTTATCCTGCTTCAGAAATAATGGCCGGATTGCCGGCCCGGACTGATTTGACAATAATAAAACAAGGGATTCTGCCTTCCGCAGGGTAGGGGAATTGTTACAAGGAGTACATATGTTAATTGAGAGCCTGATGGGGGCGCGTCTGAACAACCCTTTTGACGAACTGGGACTTGTGAAGAACAATGAAAAGGGCGGCTACACTCTGCGCGCCTGGCTTCCTTATTCATCCAAGGTCACGATCAAGGACATCGCCAACCAGAAAGAAATCAAGGTGATGGAGTGCATCGACAAGGAGGGTCTCTACGAGGCCGAATTCCCTGATCTGAAGGAGCCTTTCCATTATTCCCTTGACGTTACCTATCCGGATGCGGTGGTCAATGTGGTGGATCCTTACCAGTTCCACGACGAGGCTTTTGCGGGTCTTGCCGAAATGAAGCTGGATGCCGCCAATCTCTATCGGACTCTCGGCGCCCACATCGTCACCGTGGATGTGGACGGCACCAAGGTTACCGGCGTAAAGTTCGCGGTCTACGCGCCGTCGGCCACCTCCGTCAGCCTTATCGGCGACTTCAACTTCTGGGACGGCAGACGTCATCCGATGCAGCGCAGCCTTGACGGACACTGGGTTCTGTTCGTTCCTGGCCTGAAAGCCGGCGAGCGCTACAAGTACGAGCTGAAGGACCCGCTGGGCAACCGTCTGCCTCACAAGGCCGACCCGGTAGGCTTCTACGCAGAGCAGTATCCTTCCTTCGCTTCCGTGGTCTACGATCAGACCAAGTACAAGTGGAACGACGAGGAGTGGATCAAGAGCCAGATGAACAACAAGCTGGAGCAGCCGATTTCCATCTATGAAATGCACTTCGCCTCCTGGAAGCGCAACAATGACGGCTACTCTCCAAGCTACCGCGAAATGGCCGACCTTCTCATTCCGTACGTGAAGGAAATGGGCTACACCCATGTCGAGCTTATGCCGATCATGGAGCATCCTTTCTCCGGCTCCTGGGGCTATCAGCCGGTGGGTCTGTTCTCTCCTACCAGCCGCTTCGGCTCCGCCGACGACTTCAAGTATTTCGTGGACAAACTGCACCAGGCCGGTATCGGCATCATCCTTGACTGGGTGCCTGCCCACTTCCCGACCGATTCCCACGGTCTTGCCCGCTTCGACGGCACTCCGCTTTACGAGTACGAGGATCCGCGTCGCGGCTGGCATCCCGACTGGAACTCCTACATCTACGACTTCGGCCGGGAGACCGTAAGACAGTTCCTGGTGGCCAGCGCTCTGATCTGGATGGACTACTACCACATCGACGGACTGAGAGTGGACGCCGTGGCCTCAATGCTGTACTGGGACTACTCCCGCAAGGACGGCGAGTGGATTCCGAACATCAACGGCGGCAACCACAACTACGAGGCCATCAGCCTTCTGCGCTGGTTCAACGAGGAGGTGTACAAGAGATATCCTCACGCCATGACCATCGCCGAGGAGTCCACCGCCTTCGCCGGCGTCTCCCGTCCGACCTTCATGGGCGGCCTGGGCTTCGGCTTCAAGTGGAACATGGGCTGGATGCACGACACTCTGGAGTACATGAGCCTTGATCCGATCTACCGCCAGTATCATCACAGCGAGATGACGTTCTCCATGATTTACGCCTATGACGAGAACTTCATCCTCTCCATCTCCCATGACGAGGTGGTTCACGGCAAGCACTCCCTGCTTTACAAGATGCCGGGCGACGAGTGGCAGCAGGCCGCCAACCTCAGAGCCTATCTCGCCTACATGTACGCGCATCCTGGCAAGAAACTGAACTTCATGGGCACCGAGTTCGCTCAGACCGCGGAATGGAACCATGACGGACAGCTGCAGTGGTGGCTGGAGCAGTTCGACAAGCACAAGGGCGTGAAGAAGCTTGTTCAGGATCTGAACAAGATCTACAAGTCCGAGCCGGCTCTGTACGAGGCTGACTACGACAAGCAGGGATTCGAGTGGCTTGACTACGGCGACTACCAGCGAAGCATTTTCGCCCTTGTCCGTTTCGACAAGAAGCGCAGCAACATGGTCATCTCCGTCAGCAACATGACTCCGACCCCTCGCGAGGGCTATCGCATCGGCGTTCACGAGCCTGGCAAATACCATATTTTCTTCAACACCGACAGTCAGTTCTACTGGGGAAGCGATTACGGCACCGGACCTGACGTGATTGTCAGCGAGAACATCGAGTCTCAGGGCAAGCCACAGTCCATCTGCTTCAATCTTCCTCCTCTTTGCACTGTTTATCTGAAGAAGGTTGAAGACTAAACTTCTTTGTTTTGGAGATTAAACACACGTGAGTAACGAAAAATTTGAGTTACTCCCTAGCAAGAAAGGGGCACCGCAAGGTGCCTCTCTTGACAGCGAGGGTTGTAATTTTATTGTATGTTCTCCTGAGGCGACAGAGGTTTATCTCTGTCTTTTTGATCATAAGGAGAACGAAATCTGCCGTTTCAGGATTCTCGAACGCAACGGTCCGTACTGGTGCTGCTATGTTAAGGGAGTCAAGGCGGGGCAGTTTTACGGCTACCGCACCAACGGCAGCAACAATCCTTCATCGGGAAACTCCTTTGACGTAACCAAGCTTTTAATCGATCCATACGCCCGCAAGCTCAGCAAGACCCAGGCATGGAGCTACGAGCGCTACTGCAATGACAACGAGAAGTTCATCAGCAAGAGCGTGGTCATTGACGACGAATTCGATTGGGAGGGCGTAGAGAAGCCGGCTGTCAGCGAAAGCAACGCCGTGATTTACGAACTTCACGTGAAGGGCTACACCAAGCTCAACAAAAAGATCCCCGAGCATCTCCGGGGCACCTATCTGGGCATGTGCCATCCGGCCGTGATCGACCATCTCAAGAGTCTGGGCGTCACCGCCGTGCAGCTTATGCCGGTTCACGCCCACATGGACGAATCCCGCCTGGTGGACATGAAGCTGTGCAACTACTGGGGCTACAACACCATCAACTTCTTCGCTCCCGAGCCGTCCTACGCCTCGGATCCTCTCAACGCCGTGAACGAGTTCAAGCAGATGGTGAAAACTCTCCATGAGGCCGGCATCGCCGTGATCATGGACGTGGTGTACAACCATACCGCGGAGGGCGGCTTCGGCGGACCGATCATCAGTTTCCGGGGCCTTGACAACAAAAACTTCTACATGTACGAGAAGAACGCCAACGGGCATCGGATGTACAACGCCTACACCAACTGCTCAGGCTGCGGCAACACCGTCAACGTGGACTATCCGATAACCCTGAAGCTGGTTATCGACTCGCTTCATTACTGGGCTCAGACCATGCAGGTGGACGGCTTCCGTTTCGACCTGGCAACGGCTCTGGCCCGCGAGGAGAGCGCCAACGGCTACACCTCCAACGCCGCATTCTTCAAGGTGATTTCCATCGATCCGATCCTTTCAAAATGTCTGCTCATCGCCGAGCCGTGGGATATCGGCGGCTACGGCTACCGCGTGGGACAATTCCCAAACAGCTGGAAGGAGCTCAACGACCATTACCGGGACACCATCAGATCCTTCTGGAAAGGCGACGACGGCAAAATGGCGGAATTCGCCACCAGAATTCTGGGTTCACGGGATCTCTATCCGAAAACTCTCCGTTCCATCCATTCCTCGGTGAACTTCATCTGCTATCATGACGGCTTCACGCTCCACGACGTGGTGAGCTACAACAACCGTCACAACGAGGCCAACTGCGAGAACAACCAGGACGGCCACGGCCAGAACCTTTCCTACAACTACGGCGAGGAGGGGCCAACCGCCAACGTGCGCATCAACAGCATGCGCGAGCAGCAGAAGCGCAACATGCTCACCACGCTGATGCTTTCCCAGGGCATTCCCCACATTGTGGCCGGAGACGAAATGGGGCGCACCCAGATGGGCAACAACAACGCCTACTGTCAGGACAACCGCATCAGCTGGGTCAACTGGGATCTGTCGGACGACGACAAGGATCTGCTGAAATTCACCGCCAAGCTAATCCGGCTGCGTCTGGGCTCCAGTCTCTTCACCAGCCTCAAACTCCCTGACGACAACTACTTCGGCAAGATCATGCCGGAGCATCAGGTTCTGTGGTATCACGCCGACGGCCATCAGCTTACGGCCGACGACTGGAACAATCCGCAGTCCCGTCTGTTCACGCTGGATATCGGCGACATTTCCAACCGTGGCGAGCGCTGGCTGGTGCTGTTCAACGCATCCCGCTACGATATCGGCTTCCACCTGCCGGTGCCAGGCTACGGCATGCTGTGGGAGGCGGTGCTTGACTCCTCCGAGCCGGACGGCCAGCCTTACGAGAGCGCCACCAAGCACATGGATCTCATGAGTCTTACCAAGGCCCATTCCATCAAGGTGCTGCGTCAGATCGTCAACACCAATCCTGAGGTGACCAAACAGTACCGTCATCATCCTGGCACCAAGATCCGCATCGGCATCAACGGTTTCGGCCGGGTTGGAAGAATGCTGCTGCGGGAGGCTCTGCTTCGCAACGACGTGGAGATCTGCGGCATCAACGACGTCATGGCCGGAGACGGCAAGGGCAATGTCACCCGGGAGGGCATCGAATATCTTGCCTATCTGCTGGTTCATGACTCCGTTCATGGCCTTGCCGATCACCGCATCGAGATCAACGGCAACAATCTGGTCATCAACGGCCGCGCTCTCCGCGTGACCGCAAGACAGTTCCCGTCGGAGATCAACTGGACCGAAATCGGCGCCGAGGTGGTGATCGAGGCTACCGGAAAGTTCAACAGCCGCACGCTGGCTGCCGCTCACGTCAAGGCCGGCGCCATCAAGGTGATCATGACCGCCACCCCTGACGACGACACTCCGGTCTACGTCATGGGCATCAATGAAAAGCTGTATTCCGGCGCCGACGTGATGTCCAGCGGCTCCAGCTCCCTTAACTGCGTGGTTCCGCTGCTTGACGTTCTTGAGCGCAAGTTCGGCGTGGCATCCGCTTCCGCCACCGCCGTGCTGCCGTATTCCTCGCTTCAGAAGACAGTGGACGGTCCTTTCCCTGAAGATTGGAGACGTGGTCGCGGCGCCGCCCAGAACATCATTCCTTACGCTTCGGACGTTGCTCACGGACTGCAGCTGGTTATGCCGGATGCGGATTTCAGATTCGAAGCCATTTCCATGAGCGTACCGGTGGCCGACGTGTGTCTGATGGATCTGACGGTGAACCTGAAGACCGACGCCACCTACGAGGAGATCTGCGGCGCAGTCGCGCGAGAGGCTGAAAACTCCATGAAGGGGGTCATCAGGTATCTGGCCGATCCTGTGGTGTCATCAGATCTTATCAATGAAAACGCGGTATGCTGCTTCGACTCCAAGGCCGGTCTGGGTCTTGGTCCTAGAATGTTCAAGCTGCTGGCATGGTACGACAACGAGGCCTGCTACGCCTGCCGTCTGCTGGATCTCTCATCCTTCATCATGAACTAGTAGATCCGCTTTTTCAGTCCAATGTCCCGCAGAAGCGATTTTGCGGGATTTTTTTATCCCGATTTTGCCGCCCCGTGAATCTCCCTCCCGTCTTAACCTCCCGCTCCGCTCGCAACTGCGGGCAAGACGCCTTCGTTCCGTCTCAGCTTCCTTTTTCGCCACCCGCGTCCCGCCTCTGAAAAATTTGTGCGTGATTTCAAAAATTTTGTTGAAATGCTAAAAATCTAAATCTATAATGAGTTTAACCTAACAAAATAAAGTATTAGATCTAAAAACCTTATTTTATTAAGCGTCTGCCGGAGGTTTCCCGCCTGCGGGCCTGCCGGCGCCATATGCGTATTTTTATTGGAGGTTTTATGAGAAATACCCGTTTTTGTTCTTTGTGCGCAGCTGTCGCCGGCATTATGCCGGCACTAGTCCAGGCTGCCGAGGAGCCGGCCCTTGATGCCACCGCCAACGGTTTCATCATGATCTGCGCCGCTCTGGTCATACTGATGTCCATTCCGGGAATAGCCCTTTTCTACGGCGGCATGGTTCGTTCGAAGAATATGCTTTCCGTGCTGGTGCAGGTGCTGGTGACCTTCAGCATGATGTACGTTCTCTGGATGATTTTCGGCTACTCTCTAGCCATGAGCTCCGGCGACGCATCCGGCATTCACCTGTTTTTCGGCGATTTCTCCCGGATCCTGCTGCTAGGCATCACTCCGGAGACCGTGGATCCCCACAATCTTTCGGAACTGTGCTATTTCGCCTTCCAGGGAGCTTTCGCCGCCATCACCGCCTGTCTGATCCTGGGCGGATTCGCCGAAAGGATCAAGTTCTCGGGACTTCTTATCATGCTGGCGTTCTGGTTCTGCTTGGCCTACATCCCGTCCTGGCATATGGTGTGGGGCGGCGGATGGCTTGACTCCTCCTTCGGAGTGCTGGATTTCGCGGGCGGCACCGTGGTTCACATCAACGCATCCATCTGCGGACTGGTGGGAGCCTATTTCATCGGCAAAAGACTTGGGTACGGCCGGGAGTCCATGGCTCCTCACAGTCTGACCATAACCATGATTGGAACCTGTCTGCTGTGGTTCGGCTGGTTCGGCTTCAACGCCGGCTCCGAGCTGGCTCCTGACGGAGTGTCGGCTCTGGCTTTTGTCAATACCGTCATCGCACCGGCCGCCGCGGCTCTTTCATGGATGAGCCTTGAGTGGATCCTCAGAGGTCAGCCGTCCATGCTGGGCGCATGCTCCGGCGCCATTGCGGGTCTGGTGGCCATAACTCCAGCCTGCGGCTTTGTCAGCGCAGCCAGTTCCCTGGTGATCGGACTTATGGCCGGCGCCGTATGTCTCTGGGGCGTAACCGGACTGAAGAAAATGCTTCATGTGGACGACACCCTTGACGTGTTCGGCATTCACGGTCTGGGCGGCATTCTTGGCGCTCTGCTAACCGGCGTGTTCTGCTCCCCGGATCTGGGCGGCACCGGCTTCGGCGCAGGCAATGAAACCATCCTGCAGCAGGTGTTCGGACAGTTTGTTTCGGTGGTGGTGACCGTGATCTGGACGGCGCTAGTGGCCTTCGGCGGGTTCTATCTGGCCAAGGTTCTCACCGGAGTCAGAGTCTCCAGAGATCAGGAACGTCAGGGTCTGGATCTTTCCTACCACGGCGAAAGAGCGTACAACCACTGAGTTTGCGCCGGCAATGGAGGCCTGTATGTACGCCTCCTGATGAAAATGGTTTGAGGCAGGTCTCGGGCCTGCCGTAAAGAAGATAGTCAGTACAGGAGAATCAGTAAATGAAAAAGGTAACTGCTGTGATCAAGCCCTTCAAGCTTGACGATGTGAGAGAAGCGCTGGGAGCGGTGAATGTCAGCGGCATGACGGTTACGGACGTGAAGGGCTTCGGCCGCCAGAAGGGGCATACCGAGCTTTACCGCGGGGCGGAGTATGTGGTGGATTTTCTGCCGAAGATCTCCATCGACGTGGTGGTGAACGACGAGGATGTTCAGGCCTGCGTGGAGGCGATTTCAAAGGCGGCATCCACCGGAAAGATCGGCGACGGCAAAATATTCGTCACTGATGTGGAGCGGGTGATCAGGATCCGCACCGGAGAGGAGAACGAAGAGGCGCTGTGAACTTCCGGTGGCGGCTGCAAAGGCAATGAACCGCAGGCGCCATGTATATCCCGTATTTTGATTTTGCAGTGACGGCGCCGGCAGGCGCCGTATCTATATTTGTTTTTTGGCGAAAGTCGCAAATTTGATGTATCAATAATTCGAAAGTTAGACATAAAACGTACATTACCAACAGTTACGAGGGTAAAATTGAAATGTATTGTATTGGTTAAAGGTGCTACTATGTCAAGATCGAAATCGAATTATACTAGACAGCTCATTGATGATTATTGTGTAGTTGATACTGAAACAACTGGCAAATCTGCAAAGTTTGACTCAGTAATAGAGATAGCCTTACTGCGTGTACGAAACAATCAGATTGTGGATCAGTATACACAACTTGTATTCCCGGAAAACCAGATATCCTCTCCTGACAACGATAATCTGCTGGATCCTTTTATTACCCAATTAACAGGAATAACCAATGATATGATAAGAAATGCTCCACGCATCAATGAAATTCAGGATCAGGCTCTATCATTTATTGGCGATGATGTTCTATTAGGTCATAATACATCATTTGATATTCGTTTTCTTAATGCAGGTTTCAAGAGAATAATAGAAAACAAGTACATGGATACTCTTCATTTATCCAGAAAGGTTTATCCGGATTTTATCTCACACAAATTACCCTTCTTAACAGATCAGTTGGGTCTGTCAAAAAGCGAACATCGAGCACTTGCTGATTGTGTCGCAACGAAGGAACTTTATGACAACCTAAAAAACTGGCTCAAAGCAAAAATTTATTGCTAATATCTGCATTAACTATGTCCACGATATGAAATATCAATAATCTTTAAAAAGAAATATTCATCGTCGTTATATCCGTAAGCCTTTCTTCTCAGTGTCTTAATCTTGTTGTTGAAG